>URDX01000010.1 GCA_900546695.1 uncultured Eubacteriales bacterium
GTCTGCCGAAGATATCATATCTCCAAAGCCTCTCTTATGAGGTGGAACAAGCTGTTCGACGGGACAAAGGAATCCCTGATTCCCAAATCGCACAGACCGCATGCGTTTTATCAAAAAAAGTCGCTTCAAAAAAGGTAAAAGAATAATCCGACTTTTTAAGCCGAGTCTTAACAGTATCGTAGGTCTGGTTTGTCCCCTTTAAAATCAATTCATTAAGAATGTGATTCGGTGCGACAATAGACTCATAAAACCTTGTTTTCCTCTTTGTATGGGGTCAATACATAAACCGGAGTAGGTTTAATACGGGAATTGATTCTCTCGGATATTTGATCGCTCACCGTTTGAGGGTCATCAATGCCAACCAAATTCCTATCGTTATCTACACCGAAAAACAGCGTGCCGCCAATTGGAGCAAAACGATTGATAAGTTCAAAAGCCGAAAATAATTGTAGTAACCGAAAATTAAAATGTTTTTGGAGTTAACACTGTCACTTATATTCTTCCCCTTTTATAATATACTAAATAATAAATCTTTTTCTGCATCTTTATAAATAGTTACGACAAGTTTATGCCCACATAATACTTCGCTTGTGCGGTAAATAGTTCCCGATATACCCCATTTTCGATTTCCATAAGCTCGGAATGAGTTCCGAATTCACAAATCACGCCACCGGATAATACAGCAATTTTGTCTGAAGTGCGAGCAAATGACAAACGGTGAGAAATAAAGATAGCAGTTCTCCCACCGATTGCCCTACGGAGACTTGTAATAATCTCATGTTCCGCTATCGGATCAAGTGCTGCGGTCGGTTCATCGAAAATCATTACTTTCGGATCAGAAACTATTGCCCTTGCAATTGCAAGTTTTTGTTTTTCTCCGCCCGAGAAATCTGTGCCATTTTCATCAAAGGTTCTTCCGATCACGGTATCATATGTTTGCGGAAGAGAACTGATCTTGTCAAATAGCGCACTGATATCTAAACTGTATTTGATCCGCTCTTTTTTAATATCATTGCTATATGCGATATTTTCTTTTATTGTTCCCGCAAATATTTGACTGTTTTGGAAAGCAACGCCAAGGATTCTGTGATATTTTTCCACTTGTATTCTGTTAATGGGGATTCCGCCCAAAAGAATCTCACCTTCATCCGGTTCATAAAATCTGCATAAGAGCATCACTAAAGTAGTCTTACCGGATCCGTTTACCCCAACAAGTGATAATGTCTCTCCGCTTTCAATCTTAAAGCTAATATGTTTCAGAACCGGAGAATCTGAATACGGATATGTGAAGGTAACATTTCGAAATTCAATCGAAGTATCTTCCACCATGATATTCTCATCACCACAATTACAGTCATCCCGATGCAATTCTGCAAGATCAAAACAATATTTGAATCCTCGGGAAAACAAGCCGTGATTCAAAAGATCGTTCCAGCCGCTAATAAGTCCCTTTATACTTCCTGACAAGCTCAATGTGCAATTAAGCACATATGTGAAATCACCGATAAGCAGACTTCTAAATAACATTAGGAACGCAAGGATCAAGTAAACACAAACATTAAGAACCGTACCCGCCAAGTCTTGTAAACCGGAAAGTTCAGCACTGCTCTTCGCTTCACGTTTTTCAAACGACAAGGCATAATCATTCTGCTTGCGACCTTTTTCAATAGTCCAATCTTGTAGCCGGTTAATTCGCATTTCTTTTCCGAATTTCAGTTTGAAAAGAATCCCAACCTGAGCCCACAGTTTTCTGTAAACCGGAAATACTTCGTTTTCATTTTCAATCGCCAATTTTGCTGTTTTTCTTAATAGAAGCATATCAATAGCAGAATTAGCCGCAATAAGAAGCAATATCAACGGATTAACAGTCAGCACGACCGTTGCATACGTCAGAGCGTTGATAACCGCCCCAAGTACATTGGTTACAGCAGACAGAACCGTTGAAAACGAATTTTCTTTTTTTGCAAGCTCCAAAAAATTGAGCGTTTCAGGATCCACCGCATATCTGTACGGCAAATTCATTATTATATCCGCCAGAAACAACCTCAAACGGTTTTCTGTTCTTTGCATTTCACGGCTGTCAAAAATGGATACGATTTTTGACAAAGTATTTACAAGCAAAGCCGAACCAGCCATCAGTCCAGAGAATAGTACAACTTTCTTTACATCCGCTCCGGTAGATATTTCATTAAGGATGAGCCTCATAAACCAAATAGATAATATAGATGATATTGTTTGCAAAAATAGCATGGGTAATCTAATAAAGAATATTCTCTTATTGGTCTTAAAGAGAATTTTTATCAAGAAGAACAGATTGAAGATTTGCTCTTTAACAGTTATTTTTTGATTATCCATTGGCAGCCTCCTTACTATCTTCCCGGTAATATTCTGCCTGTTTTTCAAACATATCAAAGTATAGTCCGCGTTGATCCATCAATGAATCATGTGTTCCGTACTCAACAATCTTTCCCTGCTCGAAAACCGCAATCTTATCACAAAATTTCACCGAAGCTAATCTGTGGGTAATATATACCGCCGTTTTTTCGCCTATGATTTTATCAAACCTATGATATAGTTTATCTTCAGAAATCGGATCCAGTGCGGCAGTAGGTTCATCGAGTATAATAAGAGGTGTGTTTTTGCAGTATGCGCGTGCAGATACAAGTTTCTGACTTTCTCCTCCTGATAATTCCACCCCGTTCGGATCAAACTCACGTGTCAGCTCGGAATTAAGAGCGTCCGGTAAAGTTTTAAACTTCTCACCTAGCTGGCTAAGTTCCAAAGCATCCAATATTGCATTATCCGAAGCATGAAAATTCAATCCGACATTATCCCTTATTGTCATTGGGAATAGCACATAGTCCTGGAATATAACCGAAAGCCTGTCAATATAATCCTTATAATTGATAGTCTTTATATCTATACCATCCATAAGTATTCTGCCCTCGGTAGGTTCATATAGCCGACACAGAAGCTTGATAAAAGTCGATTTCCCGGCACCGTTGTTTCCGACAATCGAAAGACGTTCTCCTCTTTTGATTGTTAAGCACACATTATCCAACGCTTTGTTGTCGCTTCCTCTGTACTTAAATGAAACATGGTCAAAAACAATCTCGCTAAACCCTGCATCGGGATATTGATTTATATCCTTGCCGGTGTAGCCCGGTACGGACAGAGGCATAGTTTCATGGTAAGCTTCAACATAATCTGTGATCAGAACAATACGTTGGATAGCGTTAACCAGCGAAGACACAGTTGAAACAAATCCGGTAACGGCACCTATATATACCGTAAAACTACCGATTGTTATATGACGCAATGCGACTTCATAAGCACTATAACCATACATTACAACGGTTTGAATTACACCGATGATTTCACCCAAAGTATCAAGGAAAAAATTCCTTCCCTGCTGCTTCTTGTACATGCTCAAATATTCATCAGCTGATTCTCTATATCTCCTCTTAAGCCAATTCTTTGCACCGTGAAGCCTGACATCCTGGGCGTGTTCTTTATCTGTCATGACAGTAAAGAAATAATCTGAAAGACGCTTAATATGAATTGTTTCTTCAGAATACTCCTTTCCCCATTTATTTCTATATTTTGTAATAACAGCAGATGATGCAATTATAAGCAGAAGAATGACCGATATCAGCGGGTGTAGTCCGGAAACAATATATACATAACCTATTAGCTTAAAAACAGATGTTACCAATCCGCCGAGTGAATTCGTAACAAACGATTCTACATTAAATCCTTCTCTGACAAAAGAGATTTTCTCATCAACTTCTCCATCCTCAAGGTTGGCATAATCCATTTCTGCATACATCCTTTGGAAATGCGTTTCCTGATTATATAGAGTATTGGTAGTAAATATTACATTAAAATATTGCCATAACTTATAACAAAGAGACAAGCAAATCTTTGCCGCGAACATCATCCCAATGTAAATCAGCACGTATTTCAACCGCAGAGAACTCGAAAGTTCATCCATGATCAGTTTGACAATCCACAAATCGATAAATGGTGATGCGGTATCAAGAATGATTTTCAATGTGGTAAATAAAAAGTATGGCTTTCCTGTTTTCCATGAAAAAGAAAACATAAATAAAAAGTTCTTTAATTTAAATGTAGTTTTCATAAATATAGTTTTCATTTTATATATTCGCGATAATTTCATGTTAATTCCTCCATAGCAATACTTCTTGTGTTTATTACACATGCCTTAACATATCTTGCGATAAACCAGTCGTTCATATATGTGTACACAGTGTAACATAGCTGATTATGCTTGTCAAGATTGTTCCTACATCTACTAATCTATTACGCATATCTTTTGGGGATACGACAACTTTTTTGAAAATAAATAATAGCAAAGCCGGGGATTATCCTGCTTGAAGAAATCACACTTTAGGGGGATAAGATGCTTTGTGCCTTTTCGTCGCGCAGTCACATGAAAAAAGCACTTGCAATTACAAGTGCTTTTTTCAGTTATATTCGCCTTACGGCGAGTGGTATTGCTATGCAGTGATATTCGGCTTTCTGCCGAGTGATATTCGCTTCGCGAGTGTGAGTGACGAATATAATATCACTGTGCCGCAGGCACAATATCACTTTTGCGTCAGCAAAAATATCACGCCGAGCGGAGCGAGGTATATCACCACCTCTTTACAGATAAAGAGTTTTATGATATAATTCGTTGGGGTGATAATAATGCCAGACAGCATTTTGCGTTGTAAATCAAAAGACTTTGCAAAGCAAATTGTATTTCTTTGCCGTGATGTTAAATCAAAATATAAAGAATCGGTTCTGACAAACCAACTGCTGCGTTCAGGTACGAGCATCGGGGCTAATATTCATGAGGCACAATATGCCCGAGGCAAAAAAGACTTTATCTCAAAATTGGAAATAGCTCAAAAGGAATGCTTTGAAACAGAATATTGGCTTGAACTTCTTTTTGAAATCGGCTATATTCCGGAATCAACATATAAACCGCTGCAAAATCAATGCGGTGCAATCAGAAGGATGTTGATCTCCTCACTTAAAACTGCAAAAGAGCGGGCTATAGATGAATAAGTGGATTAAAGAGAATTGGAGTTTTCGGCTTGAAGTAATCGACGGGTATGTAAAAGATTGCAGACTCGGCCTCAAAAAAGGCGATGTTTTTTCTTTTGAATATGAAACTCCGCAAGGATTTTGCCCCCGTACAATATCTGAAATATATACATATTGTGAAATCATTCGCTGTGGAGGGAATTTTACCTATCGTGGTTCAAAAGAAAAATATTCGATAGATGTTTCGTGTCCCTGTAATTGCATAAAGTTTCGTTTGCTTGCAGTTCCGAAAGAATAATTGTGCGATTTCGTCGTGCAGTTACAAAGCAGAGGCGCTCACCGCTTGTCGGTGAGCGCCTCTGCTTTTTTGATTTGATCGGAAGGATTCGAGCCGGCGGTAATGAATGACCGTCCTGTGCTGAAGCGGCAAGCCGCTGCCGGTGCAGCTGCAGGCTTGACGCTGAAGTGAAGAAATAAGGAGCGGCACGAAGCGGCAGCGAGTGCTGCGACTGTATTTCGGATGTCGCTGTCAGAACCTCGGCGATGGGGCGGCGTCGAACCTGCAGGTCGAATACTGTCGGAATATTCTTGCTCTTTTGATTTGAAATGGCAGGATTATATTTGCGATTTTTTGTATCAAAAGAATTTATGTTGCAATATATGGAACTTTGTGATATACTTATGTCATAAAATATCCCCTACGGAAGCCGAACAAGCACCCCTGTCAGCACGACAAAAATACAATTCTCGGAGCGCATATGAAAAAACAGCTCACATGCTTTTTGTTTTACATCAAAACCATATTCAAAAGAGAAAAATTGATTTTCGTCAATGTCGGAATATCGGTTTTGATAAATATATTCAGCTCGTACATAAATATATTTTTCCTCAAATACCTTCTTGACTTTCTTGAGGCGGGCAGGTATACGCAGTCGATTCTCTGGACGCTGGGCTGCCTGGTGGTAATAAGTCTGACATCAAATATATCAAGCCTGTTGAACATGGCTGTTTCAAATGCGTACTACCGTATAAACGCCTATCTTCGCTCTCAGATTTTGAATATCAGCACTTCGGTCAGATTTGAGGAGGTCGAAAATCCCGATACGCTCAACAAATTCGAGCTTGCGCAGAAATGCGTCAATCAGAACATACTTTCAAACTACACGCAGGTGCTCATCAGCATAGTATCCTCCGTTTTTGTAATAGCGGGGACAATATATATAACGTTTGATATCAAATGGTGGATGTCACTTCTGGCGCTCGGAATAACGGCTGTCAACACCGCCTGCAATGTCCTTATCTCAAAAAACGAAATAGAGCGCTTCCATGAGGAGACCGCAGTAAGCAAGCAGCTGGAATACAGCAGATTTTGGCTGACCGACGTCAGCCGCGCAAAAGAGGTACGTACCTACACGCTTCAAAGATATATCGTCGGAAAGCTTCGTGAATACAACGATAAGCTGTTTGCTTCGCTTCACAAATTCACGAAAAAGCGGAAGAAAACCTATCTCGTCATTGAGACAGCAAACGCCGTACAGCTGTTCGCCGTGTATGCATTCTGCGCATATCAAATGATATCGGAGGGAATCAGTGCGGGAGATTTCATGCTGTACTCGTCGGCGGTGTTTACCTTCGGCGGAGCGCTGGGCGGCGTCACAAGCAGCATTGTCAGTCTGTTTAAGACAAGCAATCTTATGACAACCTTGATCGATGTGCTGAATTTAAGGCGAGGGCTCGAAAAGCGGAGACCGTTTGATGAGGAGCTCAAAACCATCGAGTTCAGAAATGTTTATTTCTCATACAACGGAAGCGACAAATATGTGCTTGAGGATATATCCTTCACCGTAAATTCAAGTGAAAAGTTCTCTGTCATCGGCGAAAACGGCGCAGGCAAGAGCACGCTTGTCAAATTGCTTCTCGGAATGTACACCCCGACAAAGGGCGCGATATATATCAACGGAGAGGTGATGGATACCGAGCGGTTTGACTACACGCCTCTGTTCAGCGCCGTGTTTCAGGACTATAAGATATTCAGCTTCACCGTTGAAGACAATATCAGGATGAGCGACAAAGCGCCGAGCGGGGACGAAAAGGAAAAGATTCGCACCCTGCTCGACGCTATGGGGCTGCAGAGCGTGAGTACCGACTCATTCGTAACGCAGACATTCTCCGACGACGGGATAAACTATTCGGGAGGAGAGCTGCAAAAGCTCGCCATAATCCGCGCGCTTTACAAGGATGCGCCGATAATGGTCCTTGATGAGCCTACATCCGCGCTCTCACCGCAGAGCGAATATGAGATATACCGCAGCTTCAACACGCTTACACGCGACAAGACCGTTTTATTCATTTCTCATCGGCTGTCGAGCTGTCGGATATGCGACAAAATTCTTCTGCTGCACGGCGGCAGACTCGAGGCGATAGGCTCTCATGATGAGCTTTTCGGCTCGAACGCACTGTATACGGAAATGTTCTCCGCCCAGGCAGGGCTTTTCGGCTGATCTTAACGTAAAAGGAGGGGTAAACCGTGACATTGACAGATAAAATCAAAAAGGTTTTCACAGTCTCGTTTGAAGTGTCCGCAATGTTCATACGAAACTGCAAAAAGCTCCTGTTTCTCGATGTTTTTATCGGGATAAGTCAGGAGCTGAGACAGCTTATAATAACCGTTCTGCCGTCGGTTGTGATATGGCTTTGCACGGGATATAAGTACTCCGCAGTTACACTCGTTATTGCGGCGGCGGTCGGGGTAATTGCCGTTCTCGGGATACTTATCGAAAACGGCAGATGCGACCTATCGGACAAGTCATTGCACGCGACAAATACCCTGTACTATTATTTGAACGGTAAAAACGCACGCCTTGATCTAAAAGATATCGAAAACGGCGCAATGACCGATCGGTATTACAAGGCGTTTGATAACATCTATAATTTCAGCGATGTACACTACAGCATTTTCTGCGTGCTTATCGGCAATCTGGTCTCGTTTGCCGTAATGAGCGCCTTCATTATTTCGGTCGATATCAGATTGTATCCGATAGTGCTCGCGAAGAACATCATCGTTTTGATAATCAGAGCAAAGAAGGATAAAATAGACCACTCATTTGAGGAGGAAATCTCTAAAAACACAAAGAAAATCAAGTACCTCTCCGAGCTGTTCTATGATTTTGAAGCCGGGCGCGATATCAGAATCTACAACGGGAACGACATGATAAGCAGCAAATACATGGATGAGATACTTTATGCAAGAAAGATAGAGATAAAAAAGCAGCGAAAGGATTTTCTTATAAATCTCCTTATCGGTATCTGCAATCTCGGAGAGCTGTTTCTTATATATCTTCTGGCAATCAACAAATACGCCGCAGGCGGGCTCATGCTTGTTAACTTTATACTGTATGTAAACGCCTCCAATCAGATAGCCGCATCTATTTCCGAAATCGTTTGGACCTTCAGCATTCTTTACACCGCGTCGATATATTATGAGGACTTCAATAAATACATGAAGCTCGAAGAGACGATACGTAATGAAGGCAGCACGCCCCCGCCCGCGGGAAATTCCGTGCCTTTTATAGAATTCAGAAACGTCTCATTTAAGTACCCGAATCAGGATGTCTTTTCACTGGAAAATTTCTCGTGCAGGATAGACTGCGGCGAGCATATCTCCGTAGTCGGCGACAACGGGGCGGGAAAGTCGACCTTTGTAAAGCTGCTGCTCAGGCTTTATGAGCCCACAGAGGGCGCTATATATTATAAAGGAAAGAACATCAGAGAGTACGACTTTGATTCCTATCAGGCTGTTTTTGCTCCCGTATTTCAGGATTATGTTCTGAATGCGTTTTCGATTCGCGAGAATCTGATTTTCGATTACGACGAAAGAAACGCTCTGATACAGCCATCGCTTGAAAAAACGGGGATGTACGAAAAGATACGGGATATCGGTCTTGACAGACCGTACAGCAAAAAATTTTTCGATGACGGCGTTGAGCTGTCGGGCGGAGAGCAGCAGCGTCTGGTCATCTCCCGCGCATACTGCAAAAACTCGGAGGTGCTGATTCTCGATGAGCCGACCTCCGCGATAGACCCGCTCTCGGAACGCAGACTGTTTGAGGATATCCTCGGCATTCTCGGAGAAAAAACAAGCATAATGATATCTCACAGAATGTCCTGCTCGAAATTTGCAAACAGGATATTTGTGATGGAGCACGGAAAGCTCGTTGAGCAGGGTACGCACGGTGAGCTTATGGATTTAAACGGGCTGTATGCGACGATGTATCAGCGTCAGGCGCAGTATTATATGTAAAGTGCGGGTGTTGAAAACAGTCGCAGTTCTGCGCCGGGCGCTGCATACAGCTCATTCGGCGAAAAAATCACGATATTACGGCTTGCAGAGAAAAAAAGACTTGACATTTGGGCGGAAAAGTGATATACTCTGTAAAGCGTTTTGCTTTACACCTGATTGCAAGGGATGTGATGGGGATAAAAAAGCAGGATGAGAGCATCGAAAAAACCGGCGGGCGGCCTACAGACGGGGACATTCCCGACAGTGCAAGGCTCGGCTATCTGCTTGATTTTTACGGTCAGCTGCTGACCGACAGGCAGCGCGAAATCGCGGACCTCTACTGGAGCGACGACCTGTCGCTCGGCGAGATCGCGGAGATAACGGGTTTATCCCGTCAGGGCGTTCGCGCTTCGCTCGAAAAAACGCGCACGATACTCGGCACATATGAAGAAAAGCTCGGGCTCGCGCAGCGCTTCTCGCGTGCGCAGGAACTGACGGAGCAGCTGCAGCGGGAGCTGACGCTTCCCCGCCCCGACACCGAAAAACTGCGGGAGCTGTGCGGGATGCTCGGCGAGCTGTACAAATAGCACACACGACGTGTGTTTGACGTAAACAGCGACGAACACGGCGCGGCGCGGTCGACACAAGCGAACGACGCTGCCGCAGAGAAAACACCGACGGAGGGAGATATACTTTTATGTTCGACAGTCTTGTAGACAAGATGAACGCTGCCTTTAAAAAATTCCGCAGCAAGGGTAAGCTCACCGAGGCGGATGTGCGCGAGGGCATGCGCGAGATAAAGCTTGCGCTGCTCGAAGCGGATGTTAACTTCAAGGTCGTTCGCGACTTTATCAAACGTGTTACCGAACGCGCTGTCGGAGCGGATGTGCTCGAGAGCCTGATGCCCGGACAGCAGATAATAAAGATAGTAAACGAAGAGCTCACCGAGACGATGGGCGGTACGCAGTCGAAGCTGACGATAGCATCGAAGCCGCCGACAGTCGTCATGATGGTCGGTCTTCAGGGCGCGGGAAAGACGACGCACGCTGCAAAGCTTGCGGGTCTGTACAAGAAGCAGGGCAAGCGCCCGTTGCTCGTCGCGTGCGACGTATACCGCCCCGCTGCGGTCAAGCAGCTGCAGGTCGTCGGCGCGCAGCTCGACATTCCCGTATTCGCAATCGAAGGCGAGCACGACGCGGTGAAAATCTCGCGCGAGGGCGTTGCACATGCGATAAAGCACGGCAACGACATGGTCTTTGTAGATACGGCGGGCAGACTCCACATCGATGAGGATATGATGCATGAGCTCGAGGATATCAAGGCGGCGGTAGAGCCGACCGAGATACTGCTCGTGGTCGATGCGATGCTCGGTCAGGATGCAGTAAATGTTGCGCAGTCGTTCAACGATCTGCTTGACATAACGGGCGTTATACTCACAAAGCTCGACGGCGATACACGAGGCGGTGCGGCACTGAGTGTCCGCTATGTCACGGGCAAGCCGATAAAATTCGTCGGAACGGGCGAAAAACTCGACACCATCGAGCCCTTCTACCCCGACCGTATGGCGAGCCGAATACTCGGTATGGGCGACGTTCTCTCGCTGATAGAAAAGGCGCAGCAGACGTACGACCAAAAGAAGGCGGCGGAGCTTGAAGAAAAAATCAGGCGCTCGCGCTTTACGCTGAATGACTATCTCGAGCAGTTCGGTCAGATAAAGAGCATGGGCAGCATGGAGCAGATACTAGGAATGCTTCCCGGCGCAGGCGCAAAGATGAAGGATATCAAGGTCGACGAAAAAGCCATCGGCAGAACCGAGGCTATCATCCGCTCGATGACGCCGAAGGAACGCGAAAAGCCTGAGATAATCAACCCCTCCCGCAAGCGCAGAATAGCGGCGGGAAGCGGAACAACGGTCGAAGAGGTCAATCGCCTGCTCAAGCAGTTTGACCAGACCAATAAGCTTATGAAGCAGCTCACGGGCGGCGGAAACAGCCGCATGATGAGAAAATTACTCGGTAAAAAGGGCAAAATGCCTTTTTGAATAAATATCCAAACATAAAAAATTTTCGGAGGAAAAAAGAAAATGGTAAAGATCAGACTCAGAAGAATGGGATCTAAGAAGAACGCTTTTTACAGAGTTGTTGTCGCTGACTCGAGAAGCCCCCGCGACGGTCGTTTCATCGAGGAGCTCGGTTACTACAACCCCCTCACCGATCCCGCAACCATCAAGATCAACGAGGAGCAGGCTAAAAAGTGGATCGCAGAGGGCGCTCAGCCTACCGAGACCGTCAGATCCATCTTCAAGAAGAGCGGTATCATCGACTGATTCGGTCGAGCTCGACACGCGGCGGGTATACACGCTGTACCGCCGCTCCATTCCTAAAGAAAGGGAGCTTTTGCCGACGCAAAAGCAATGGTTAAAGCAATGGCAGCAGATCTGAAAAAAACTCTTACGGATATTGCGCGCGGAATCGTTGACGATCCCGACGGCGTAACCGTCACGGAAACCGTCGACGGAGATAGTGTTTGCCTCGAGCTTTCGGTTTCCGAGGGCGACGTCGGCAAGGTTATCGGTCGTCACGGACGCATAGCAAAGGCTATCCGTCTGCTGATGAAGGCAACTGCGGGACTTGACGGCAGACGTGTGTCTGTTGATATTAAGTAAACGCACATTAATTCCATGGGATGCAATAGCTTACTTTTTGCGTCCTTATATCTATTGAAAAACGTCGGTCTGCGCTCTCGCTTGACCGACGTTTTTCGTATTTTAGCTCTGATAAAACCGTAAGAAAGCAAAGTAAGCAAAGCCCATATAACTTTTCGATCTTTGAAGTGCCCCCCTGTCAAGCAGACAATGAAAAAGCAAAAGTGTTGTATTGGGGATTTCACCCTGCTGCGCGGCAGGGTGAATTTTTTCATGCGGCGGCGCGATGAAATTCCACTACCATAATGCAAATTCAATATGCGTTCATCATTCACATTCGGAATTGTCATTGTGCTGCCGCAGCTTTCGCACGCGCCTATGTTTTGGTTTTCGCCAACCTCAATATTGCCGCCGCACATTTTACATCACGATATATCTGCAACGATTTCCTTTGTCAGCACTCGCCATTGATTCTGAATTTCCTCATAATTTCGTCCCAAACGGTCAATAGAGAGGATATAGAGTAAATCTCCGCTTTTCAGCTTTTTAATCAGTTTTTTATATGCAGGTCTGTTGAAATCTTTCCCCGACAGTTTGTCGATGTATATATTTTTCTCTGCGATGCTTTGTTTGCCCAACGCAAGCATTTGTCTGTCCTCGTTTTGGTCCGCGCTTGACACTCTCACATATCCGTATATTTCCACAGTTAAACCTCCTTTGACTCATTATAAAGCAAAAAGCTGCCTTTATTAAAGACAGCTTTTTGCTTCAATTCCTTGCTGTATTTCTTGTTCATTCTCCTTGACATAAATAACCCCATAGTGTAGACTTGAATTTTTTTATTTCAAGCGTCTACCCTATGGGGATTATATCAGAATCTGCAGGGCTTAAACACGTTATGCTTATGCCTTATGCCGTTATGCCTTCTCCTCGAGAATTCTCGCGAGGAATTCCTTAGTACGCTGCAGCTTAGGTGCGCCGAAAATCTGTTCAGGAGCGCCCTCCTCTGCTATAACGCCGTCGCTCATAAAGACTACGCGGCTCGACACATCGCGTGCGAACGCCATCTCATGAGTTACGACGAGCATGGTAAGACCCGAGCCTGCGAGCGAACGCATGACCTGGAGCACCTCGCCGACCATTTCGGGATCGAGCGCCGAGGTCGGCTCGTCAAAGAGTATTACCTCGGGATCCATAGCAAGCGTGCGCGCAATCGCAACTCTCTGCTTTTGACCGCCCGAGAGCTGACGCGGCTTTGCGTTGATGTAGGGGGTCATTCCGACCTTGTCGAGGTAATGCAGAGCGTTCTTCTCTGCCTCCTCCTTGCTTCTGCCGAGCACCTTGACCTGACCAATCACGCAGTTTTTCAGCGCCGACATGTTATCAAAGAGGTCGAACTGCTGAAAGACCATGCCAACCTTTGCTCTGTACTGCGAGAGCTTAACGCCCTTGCTCATGATGCTCTGACCGTGAAAGAGGATATCGCCGTCGGTCGGTGTCTCGAGCAGGTTGACGCAGCGCAGCATCGTACTCTTACCCGAGCCGGAGGAGCCGATGATGCTGATAACATCGCCCTTGTTTACCGAAAAGCTGATGCCTTTCAGCACTTCATGGTCTCCGAAGGACTTTTTAAGGTCCTTAATCTCAATAATAGCGTTATCTGCCATCTCCGCCCGCCTCCTGTTCTGTCAAATGTATCTCGGCAGACGATGACGACTGCGAGCCGTATATCGTGTAGTTATCCTTACCCGCAAGCAGCTTCTCAAACAGACGGAGCAGGCGCGTCACGGTGAAGGTAAGAATGAAGTAGATAACGCATGCTATAACATAGCTTGCGAAAATCTTGTAGCTGTTCTTTGCCGCCATTGCAGTATAGTAGAACAGCTCGGTAACGCCGATAACATTAAGCACCGAGGTATCCTTAATGTTCACCACAAACTCGTTCGAGACCGAAGGGAGAATATTGCGCAGCGCCTGCGGGATGATAACATAGATCATCGTCTGGAAGTGGCTCATTCCGATCGAGGCTGCACCCTCAAACTGACCCTTATCTATCGAGATGATACCGCCGCGGACTATCTCCGTGATGTATGCGCCCGTGTTGATGGACACGATCGCGATACCTGCGGGAATGAGCGCGAGCTGCTTTCCGCCGTTCGCGTATGCATAGCCCCAGAAGATAATCATCGCCTGAACCATCATAGGCGTGCCGCGGAAAATCTCGACATATGCCGTGATAATGAAGTTAACCACCTTCATCAGTGCAGCACCGAGCTTATTCTTGACCTGCGGAATGGTGCGGATTATACCGTTGAGCAGTCCTATCAGGAGTCCGATAAGAGTACCGACGATGGCGATTAGCATCGTATTGCCGACACCACCGAGTATCTGGGCGCTGTATTTTACCCATACAGTCGCCACATCGTTAAAAAATGACATTATAAGATCCTCGTATTAATATAAGGTAGATTACTCTTCTACGGGAGCAGCCGATACCATCCTCATCATGAGCTCGCTTCTCTCGGTCTCGCTGATGCCGTCAACTATCTCGGATACGGCAGCGGCAAGGTCAGAGCCCTTTCTTACGCCGACGGCGATTGCGGTATCACCCTCATCGCAGGTAAATCCGGTAGAGTTGTTTACCAGCGGAGCAAAGGTAAGTCCGCTGCCCTCGTGGCAGATAGAGTATGCGGTAGGCTCCTCGGCTACATAGCCGTCGATGGTGTTTGCGGTAAGTGCGGTGTAAAGCAGTGTGAAGTCATCAAGGATGTTCTCCTTTACACCCTCAATCTGCTTAAGAGCGTCTGCATGGAAGGTAGCAGCCTGTGCACCGATGGAGCAGCCCTTGAAGTCTGCGAGGTACTGAGCATTTGCGTATGCGCCGTCCTCCTTGACGATGATAACAAGGTTGGAAACGTAGTAGTTATCGCTGAAGTCGATTTTCTCCTTGCGCTCTGCCGTCGGGCTCATACCTGCAATGATACAGTCGAGCGAGCCGGATTCAACAGCAGGGACAAGCGCATCCCACTTGTATGCATAAATCTCAAGCTCAACGCCGAGCGAGGATGCAATCTTCTTTGCGGTCTGAACGTCGTAGCCGTTTGCATAGCCATCGGCGTTTTTGATCTTTACAGCGTCGTTATCTGCGTTGGTCTGAGTCCAGTTGTAGGGGGTGTATGCACACTCCATACCAACCTTGAGAACGCCGGCCTTCTTAATGTTTTCGACATCCTTGGTGGCGTCAACGCTGTTGCCGCAGGAAGCAAGAGCGGTAAGCGATACAGCGAGCATCGCAGCCGCGAGAATGATACTGAAGATTCTTTTCATGACTTATTTCTCCTTTGAAAAATTGAAAGTGTTTGTGTCGAAAACAAAAAAGATCGGACGAAACGCCCGACCGCAAATCCTATACAAACCGGTTATATATAGGACAAGAAGGTCATAGCACTCCGCATTTGCGACAGTCGGCAAGGTATTTCCCTGCCGCCCAGCAACCGTACCCGCCGCGGTCGGAAGCTTCGGCAACAACGCCTTTCACACGGGTTCGTCGGCTTCGGCAGCCTCGCCCGTATTACTATTCGTTATCGCGCCTCTATTCTTCTCTGTAATTCGATTGGCTGCATTGTATCACAAAGCGATTCGGTTGTCAACCCCTTTTCGGAGAAAAAACGTATTTTTATTCATTTTGTTTGTATTACAGTGCGCGCAGGGCACATGCTTTGTTTATAAATGAGCGAAATTCCGCACCGCTGCCCCGTAATACCGTCGCCCGTTGTTCGTTTCCGATTACATCAGAAATCCAATCAAAAAGAAAAAGCCGAAGCGGAATCTCCGCCTCGACAATTTAGTTTTAGCTGTTGAGCATCTGTGCTGCCACACCGTCACGCCGCAGCGCCGTCACGACCTGTTTCTCGTATCCCACAATCCGAGCGAATCGTTCGTAATACCGATAATGTGCATTATCAGCTCCTCGGTCGACGCAAGAGCCGCGACCGAGCATACGCCGACGGCGTAAACCGTGAAGAACGAGCGACCGACAAGATACGGCGCAAAGAACACACCCGCGCCCGTCAGCTTGTTAAGCAGCGTATGAACCGATGCAAAACGATGCTGCTTTATCGCGCTGACCGCATAAGAAGCGAGACGAACGACAAGCACCGCCGCGACCGCATACCAATACGCATGCGGCAGAACGCTGTAATACTCAGGCAGCACGCGCGAAATCATAACTATATAGAACGCAAGATCCGAAACACTGTCGAGCCGCGAACCGAATTCGGTCACTGCATCGAGCTTTCTTGCGATAAAGCCATCACAGGCATCTGTAAGCCCACAAACGGTGTACACGGCGAAAAACGGCGCGGACATCGGCGGGACGAAAAGCAAAATAATTGCCCCGAAAAGTCTCACAGAGGTTATCATATTCGGAATCATCTTGTAATTCATAAAAAACCTCAAACGTCTGATATCATACACGGCGGCACCTCTTCCGAAGCATCCATGCTTCATTATAACACGTAAGGAAATAAAGTGCAAGTTTTTTGGTAAAAAAACTGCTCTTACATTTCCGTAAGCTCCGACAGCTGCGAAATTGCCGTTTGCAATTTCCGTCCCCGTCACGCTGCTGCGGCCTTTAATCTGATTGTAGTCCCGCATCGCGCGGGTTATTCATCGCACGCAAAAGGCGCAATATACAATTTCGCGCACTCCGCACACCATATTATTATGCATAATAAACACTTGATTTTCGAGAGTAAAAGTGATATAATCTGAATGTTACAACAACCGAATACATAGGGGTATAGCTCAGTTGGTAGAGCAGCGGTCTCCAAAACCGCGTGTCCAGAGTTCGAGTCTTTGTGCCCCTGCCAGAAAAAAGCACTTGCTGTCGCAAGTGCTTTTTTCAGTTATTTTCGCTGCGTTCACGCTGCGAATATAATAGAACTGCGCCGCAGGCGCAATATCACTTTTGCCGCAGGCAAAAATATCACGCCGGGCAGCACGAGGCATATCACTTAATTCACTTCATCCAGCATTCTGCGGTAAATATCATCTTATCTTAACGGGGATGCGGACAATGAAAACTAAAGGAACAGACGCTGCGATATATTGAATCGAATCATTAGGGCTCCGGGTCGTATATAAAATGTGACATCCGGACCTAATTCGAATCAATAAACTTTATGGCTTCTGCTGACTTCTTGCGGTTCGTTGTTACTATGCTTCGCTTCGAATTTGTCTACTCCTTTACAGCCGCAAGACCTCCTCAGGTAAGCGTTACCGCATTCACCTCATATATCTGCTGCACTTACACCTTGAAATTCGGGCAGTATCGGACTCTGTTTTGCTTGGGAAACTCGTCCGTTTCAAGTATGCCTTTTATGCAGTTCCTGTTCGTCAGGCCGAGGCTTTGCTTTGGGCTTCCTTCAGACTCCGCCTCATGACGGATGCCATTGCCCCCTGCTGACAGTTCCTACCGCCTTGCCTGCAGCGGCAGCGGACTTTCACCACCATGTTGTATCGCATGCCGAGCGCACCAAAATACACGCCCGATACGCACAATGACTGTGCATATCGGGCGTATATTTTGTATTGTAACCGTAATCAAACCTTTATCGCAATACGAAACGCTGTCTAAAAAAGTTAATAAAAAGAAAAGCTCCAAAGGAAACGCCGATTCTCGGGGCGTTGCCCCGAACCCCGTGATGTTTGGGGCTTTGCCCCAAACTCACGCATAAAGGCTCCGCCTTTATGCGCCGCCCATTGAAAAGGCGGGCGAAACTTTTCTGCAGCTTACAGCCTTAGTCAGTGCGCCGCGGGTGAAGCCTTTACCTCGCAATCGTCCCGCTGCTCTGCCCGAGAAAAAGCCCCTCAGTCACAAAGTTTTCGTCAGGTCTTTTTCAAAAGGCCGCGTTCCCTCTCTCCGCATCCCCCGCGTCCTCCGCGTCCTCCGCGTCAAAGCTCGGTGGTCACTATTCTTGCGTTAGCTCTCGGTTTGCCGTCGGCACCGACGGCGGAGAACAGGTACTCGCTGCCGCTGCGATCGCTGCGGTGCACGGTCAGCTCCTCGCCGATCCGTGCTTCGCACAGGTATGCGACGGATATCTCGCTCACCCTACGGCGATAGAGATGCGGACAATGCTCGGCATGCACACCGAGCGCGAGCTCGGGCAGCTCTGCGCCTTTCAGCTCAGGGAGAAAGTCGCAGAACATATCGGGATACACGGTATTATTCATATGCCCGTTTTCGTCTCCGTCGGAATAGCGCACGGGGCGCGTGCCGACGACAGGCGCGTCTGCTTCGGGCGCGGGAAAACGCAGCGGAGCGGCGACATCTATCGGCTCATCGATATCAAAGCCGTATTTCACATCGCTCTGCTTTACGAATGCGCGCGTTGCGGTATCGAGCATCGCCCATGTTGTCGAAAGCTCGGCAATGCGCTCATCCCCACGGTCGATGCTGCCGCAGCGATAAAAGACGACCCCCTTGCCGGGGCAAGCCCATGTATTTACGGTAAGCTCATCGTATGTACGTACGGGCGCATACAGCCTCATTGCAAGCCTACTGAGAACATAAGCCCTCCCCTCGGCGCGGAGTGCGTTGAGAGAAGGGCCCATGAAATAATGTTGGTTTGCGGCGGCATCCTGAAGCCATCTCAGGACCGCCGAGGCAGATGCGATACCGTCAATATCCGTTTCCGATGAGCGAACGGTTATATGATCGGTCCACTTCAAAGCCGAATACCTCGCTGTCGCTTACGCCTTGCCGTTAGAGCCGAGGACGTTAACGATCTTATGAGATACCATCTTCTTGACCTCGTCACGAGCGACCTTGAGGTAGCCGCGGGGGTCAAATACGGAGGGCTCTGCGGTCATTACGCGGCGGATGCCTGCGGTGAACGCGAGACGGATATCCGAGTCGATATTGATCTTGCAGACTGCCATCTCAGCAGCGCGGCGAAGCAGCTCCTCTGGAACGCCCTTAGCGCCGTCGAGCTTACCGCCGCAAGCGTTAATCTCGTCAACGAGCTCCGGAATAACGGAGGATGCGCCGTGAAGAACGATCGGGAAGCCGGGGAGGCGCTTGCCTACCTCTTCGAGGATATCGAAGCGCAGACGGGGCTCGCCCTTGAACTTATATGCGCCGTGGCTTGTACCGATAGCGATAGCAAGCGAGTCAACGCCTGTCTTGGAGACGAACTCCTCAACCTCTGCGGGATTGGTATACATAGCGTCGTCAGCGTCGACCTTAACGTCATCCTCAACGCCTGCGAGCTTACCAAGCTCACCCTCAACGACAACACCGCGCTCGTGAGCGTACTCAACTACCTTACGGGTGAGCTCGATGTTCTCCTCAAAGGAATACTTAGAACCGTCGATCATAACGGAGGTAAAGCCGCCGTCGATGCAGCTCTTGCAGATATCGAAATCTGCGCCGTGATCAAGGTGGAGGGCAACGTCGATACCCGAATCCTTTACAGCAGCCTGAGCGAGCGCCATCAGGTATTCATGCTTAGCGTACTTACGTGCGCCTGCGGAAACCTGCATGATAACAGGAGACTTGTTCTCCTCTGCAGCCTCTGCGATAGCCTGAATTATCTCCATATTGTTGATGTTGAAAGCACCGATAGCATAGCCGCCTTCATAAGCCTTCTTAAACATCTCTGTTGTTGTTACAAGGGCCATTTCATTCACTCCTATTCCGCGCGGCGGTAAGCCACGCAATGTCTAAATATTTAACGGCTATAGTTTACCGCAAAAGAGTGAAAAAATCAAGTCTTTTTTAACATAACGTGCCCCTGCGGATAAAAATTAACAAGTAATACGATAATCAGAGCTTTTCCGCCTCGGTTTGCTCTGCGGCAGACGCGGGTACAAACTCTCCCGCCGCACCGCCGAGTCCGAACGATACCGAAATAGCGCCGTCTACGCGTGCCATAGCCTCGTCGTCGAGGTGCCCCATACGCTCGCCGAGCCGCTGCTTGTCGATGGTCCTTATCTGCTCGAGCAAAACGATGGAATCACGCGAAAGTCCGCCTCTCGCCCGCCCCGACGAGAACAGCTCGATGTGCGTCGGCAGCCGCGATTTGCCCATGCGGCTCGTTATCGCCGCCGCGATAACCGTCGGGCTGTATTTGTTTCCTACGTCATTTTGTATGATAAGTACGGGTCTGACGCCGCCCTGCTCAGAACCGACGACAGGCGACAGATCGGCGAAAAATATATCTCCTCGTTTTACAGTCATAATATTCACTCTCCGCTGTTTTCTTTTTCCGCTCAGACGGTTGACCGTCTGCTGTTATTCTTTACCGCGTCACGCATTTTTAATCATCGCGCGGGGCACATTCTTCGGTTTTATTTCAATTTCATTTTATGCGCGCCGCAGCCGTGCGGTGAATGCGTTATATCGTCCGATGAGCCGCGGTCGATACCCGTGCGGAGTATGCCGAGTGAGCGGAGAATGTGAGCTGCGCGACGGGGCGCGGGTGCTCTGCAGTGTGCGGGATACACGACGCGGTACGGAGCGGAGAGCAGGACGAAGAGCAATGCGAGAGCAGCATTTTCCGACATGCGGCGGCAGTGCGCGACACCGCTCGACAGAGAAAATTGTTAATTTTTTTATTTTTCTCCGCACATGCCGCGCAGGCGCTTTACAAGCGGATTTTTTTATGTTAATATAAGGTATAAGCTCACCCGAGACAAGAGGAATACCGAATATGAAATGCCCGATATGCGGATATCAAGACAGTAAGGTAATAGATTCCCGTCCCACCGAGGACGGAAGCATCCGCCGACGCAGAGAATGCCTCGGCTGCTCGCACCGCTTCACCACCTTTGAAACGATAGAATCCAAGCCGCTCTTTGTCATAAAGAAGGACGGCAGCCGCGAGCTGTTCGACCCCGGAAAGCTGCTCGGCGGTATCATCAAGGCGTGCTACAAGCGCCCCGTCAGCTCCGAGCAGATGAACGCCATCATACACGCGGTAGAGCAGTCGGCGGCAAACTCCTTCAGCGAGGAGATACCGAGCTCTGAGATAGGCTCTATAGTTATGGACGAGCTGCGTAAGATCGACGAGGTATCATATGTGCGCTTCGCATCGGTCTACCGCGAGTTTCGCGATGCCGAGACGTTTATGAAGGAGCTGTCAAAGCTCGGAGTCGAGACGAAATAATCCGAACCCGAGTATAATTACGAATAAACAAAGCCGTGCCGAAATCGACACGGTTTTGTTTGTTTTTACATAATTTACTCAGGCGGCGGCACGGGGAAACATTTTTGTAGAATTTTTGTAAAAACTATTGATTTTTTTCGAAAAATGCAATATACTGTTTTTGCAAGAGGATATGAAGAAAGGAGATTCCCGAACATAATATTCTGCAGTACGGAAAGCGGCTTTACGTGTGCCGAAAGAAATGTACACGGTTTCGTTTGTAAAATACTTTAATATCCCGAGAGAGGTTTTCGATAAAGCTTGCGATGAATTCATCGAACGCATCGGGTATCTGCACGAAAGGGACGGCGACGACATTTCGACGGAATCCTATGAGCTTCCGAATGCCGATATAATCTGCACCTTTGACAACGAGATAACAAACAACTATTATCTCCGCGCAACTATTATCTCCGCGATCAGGCGTGTATTATATACACCCCCGCCGATGAGTACTGAGCCTGTACGGCATCCCGCAAAAATACCGTGCGGGCAGGACGACGCTCACGGTATGGCATGAACGCATAACATAACAAAGCGCCGCTCTGCCGGGAGCGCGCGGAAATAAGCACTGCCGCGCGAGGTCGAACATCCGACCCCACGCGGCAGGCTTTTTTTATGTAAACGAGAGATTTTATATATGCAAGAAATTTTTGTATATTCGACGGATTGTCTATATACGCAACGGATATTCTACATAAACAACGAATCATCTATATACGCAGCGAAATTCCATATACACAACGAATCATCTATATACGCAGCGGATTTTTCTATATAATCACGCAAGTATCACATGAAAGAAAATGCAGAAGAAATGCATGATGCTTCCCGCAAGCACGAACATATGAAACACCGAATGCATATATCTATGCTTCTTTCCGATGCCGTAGAGAACCGCGCCTATCGTATACGAGATACCGCCGCCGAGCAGCCAGAGCAGCCCGCCGAGGTCGAGCGAGGCTATCGTAGGTCTGACTGCTATTGCGATGCACCAGCCCATGCCGATATAGCACGCCATAGAGAGCTTCTGATACTTTTTGAGGTCAATGGCGGTAAAGGTCGTCGCAAGCACCGCAAAGCCCCATACAACACCGAATATCGCCCATGCCCACCCTGGATAATTACGTCTTATCGCGACGAGCAGAATGGGTGTATAGCTTCCGCCTATCAGAAAATATATCGAGCAATGGTCGAGCACCTGAAGAACGCGCTTTCCCATACAATCGTGCAGACCGTGATAGATGCTCGACATCGTATAGAGAATGACGAGCGATGCACCGTACAGCGCGCCGCTTACAACACCCCATGCGTCGCCCCTGACCGCAGCAAACACAACGCACAGCACAAGCGCGGCTATTCCGAGCGCGCCGCCGACGATGTGCGACACCATGTTGAATATTTCCTCACTCTTTGTATAGCTCGGCAGCACTCGCTTTGACAGCTTTGTTCTTTCCATATATTATATCCTTTCCTGTCGTAAAAACGGGACATCCGAAAATAAAATGCTCAAGATAATAACGCATCGCGCATCATCTTGAGCACTATATTACATCATTGCCATTTAAATGTCAAGCATCGAATTGTTAATTTTTTCGTTCAGCGCCTCCGCGAACGCAAAAGCGGTAATTTTTTCACCGACCGCGCTGTGTCCCGCAACGTGTCCGAAGTCCCGCGCGCGTTCCCGTTGTATTCTGTACCCTTGCCGCTTATTCGAGCTCGAACGCGCCCGTATACAGCTGATAATATGTTCCCTTTTCTGCTATCAGCTTATCATGGCTGCCGCGCTCGATTATTCTGCCGTGGTCGAGCACCATAATGACATCCGAATTCTTGACGGTGGAGAGGCGGTGCGCGATAACGAACACCGTTCTGCCCTCCATTAGCTTATCCATACCGCGCTGGACGATAGCCTCGGTGCGCGTGTCGATGGAGGAGGTTGCCTCGTCGAGTATCATTACGGGCGGGTCGGCGACCGCCGCGCGGGCGATTGCAATCAGCTGGCGCTGACCCTGCGAGAGGTTTGCGCCGTTGGAGGTAAGCATGGTATCATAGCCCTGCGGCAGGCGGGAGATAAAGTCGTCCGCACCCGCGAGTCGGGCGGCGGCGCGGCATTCCTCGTCGGTCGCGTCGAGCTTTCCGTACCTGATATTGTCCATCACCGTGCCCGTGAACAGGTTCGTCTCCTGAAGAACGATGCCAAGCGAGCGGCGCAGATCGGATTTTTTTATCTTATTGATATTAATGCCGTCGTAGCGTATCTTGCCGTCGGCGATATCGTAGAAACGGTTGATCAGGTTGGTGATGGTGGTCTTGCCTGCGCCCGTTGCGCCGACGAACGCCACCTTCTGCCCGGGCTCCGCGAATACGGAGACATCGTGCAGCACCGTTTTTTCGGGCGTATAGCCGAAATCGACCTCGGTCATGCGGACATCGCCGCGCAGCTCGGTATATGTAACGCTGCCGTCGCCGTGCGGATGCTTCCATGCCCATCTGCCCGTATGATGGTCCGCCTCGCGGATGCTGCCGTCGTCGGATATCTCCGCATCTACGAGCGTGACATACCCGTCGTCGGTCTCGGGCTGCGTGTCGATAAGCGAGAAGATACGCTCAGCGCCCGCCATTGCAAGCACTACCGAGTTTATCTGCTGCGAGACCTGATTGACATTTCCCGTAAACTGCTTGGTCATGCTCATAAACGGCACGAGCACGTCGACGGTAAGAACGCCGATACCCGCCGCTATCGAGCTGATACCGACATTAGGCAGACCCGAGAGCACGAGCGCGCCGCCGACGGTTGCGCAGAGAACGTAGAGCACGTTTCCGATATTCATTATGATAGGTCCGAGAACGTTTGCATAGGCATGTGCGCGGTAGCTGTCCTGATAAAGCTCCTCGTTTATCTCCTCAAAGCCTCGCTGCGCCTCCTCCTCATGGCAGAATACCTTGATGACCTTCTGACCGTTCATCATCTCCTGTGCATAGCCCTCCGCGCTGCCTATCGAGCGCTGCTGACGGATGAAGTACTTTGCCGAGCCGCTGCCGACCTTCTTTGACACAATAACCATCAGCACAACGCCGATAACAATAATGAGCGTCATGGGAATGCTGTACCAGAGCATTATTCCGAGCACGGTCAGCACTATCACAGCCGCCTGCAGCAGCTGCGGGAGCGACTGCGAAACGAGCTGACGCAGCGCGTCGATATCGTTTGTGTAATAGCTCATGATGTCGCCGTGCTTGTGCGTGTCAAAATAGCTGATGGGCAGATTCTGCATGCCGTCGAACATGCGGCAGCGCAGCTTGCAGAGAAAGCCCTGCGTAATTACCGCCATGAGCTGATTGTACGCGGTTATCGAGAGCATTGCGAGCAGATACAGCACGATAAGGATTATCATTATCGGGATTATCTCCGCAAATGCCGCGCCGATATCGCTGTCGCCGCGCTCGAGATAGTCGGTAACGATGCTCAGCACCTTCTGCACGAATACCGACGGTATGGACGATACTATTGCGGAAAAGATGATACACACCGCCGTCAGCGGTACAAGACGGGGGTAGAACTCTATCAGCAGGCGGAGAATACGACCGAGCGAGCCGGGCTTTTTGCCGCCGCGGGTCTGTTTCTTATCATTCTTCATCTCCGTTACCTCCTGTCTGCTGCTCATATATCTCGCGATAGATATCAGAGGTCTCGAGCAGCTGTTCGTGCGTGCCCGATGCCGCTATCCTGCCGCCGTCGAGCACTATTATCATATCCGCTTCCATCACCGACGAGACGCGCTGAGATATGATTATCTTGGTCGTTTCGGGGATAAAGCGGGCAAAGCCCTCACGAATGAGCGCGTCGGTCTTGGTGTCGACCGCGCTCGTAGAGTCGTCGAGGATAAGTATTTTCGGTCGTCCGAGCAGCGCGCGGGCAATGCAGATACGCTGCTTCTGTCCGCCCGAAACGTTTGTTCCGCCCTGCTCTATGTGTGCGGAATAGCCGTCGGGGAATGACTCGATAAAATCGTGCGCCTGCGCGAGACGGCAAGCCTCGACAAGCTCCTCATCGGTCGCTGATTCGTTACCCCACCGCAGATTCTCCGCGATTGTGCCCGAGAACAGCATGTTCTTCTGCAGCACCATTGCGACCGACCGACGCAGCGACTCGAGATCATAGCTGCGCACATCCTCGCCGCCTACGCGGACAGCGCCCGCGCTGACGTCGTAGAGACGCGGTATCAGCTGAACGAGCGAGGATTTACCCGAGCCTGTTCCGCCGAGCACGCCGACCGTGCTGCCCGACGGGATATGCAGCTCGATATCCGAGAGCGCGTCGTGCTCCGACTTTTCGGAATAGCGGAAGGATACGCCGTCGAAGTCTATTCTGCCGTCGCGCACCTCAGTAAGAGCACCGCTCGGGCTTGTCAGCGTAGGCTGCTCGTCAAGAACCTCGCCGATTCGCTCCGTCGACTCGTACGAGATGGTCAGGATAACATATATCATCGAGAGCATCATCAGCTGCATCATTATCTGAAAGCCGTAGTTGAGCATCGCCGATATCTCGCCGACGTTGATGGCAGCGCCGCCCGAAGAGAGTATCATGCGCGAGCCGACAAGCAGAATAAATACCAGGTTGAAGTATATGCATAGCTGCATGAGCGGTGCGTTGAGCGCCACTATACGCTCTGCACGGGTAAAGTCGCCGCGAATATCGTCGGCAGCCGCTCCGAACTTTTTCTTTTCATGGTCCTCGCGCGAGAAGCCCTTTACAACGCGCATTCCGCGGACGTTTTCCTCAATGGATTCGTTCAGTCGGTCATACTTGCGGAATACAGAGCGAAAGGCGGGCATTGCCTTTCTCGCTATCATGAGCAGTCCGAAAACGAGCACGGGTATAATGATAACAAAGGAGGTCGCGAGCGCTCCGCCCATTATGAATGCCATGATTATCGAAAAGATAAGCATAAGCGGCGCGCGCACCGCCGTGCGGATGGTCATCATGTATGCAAGCTGCGCATTCGACACGTCTGTCGTCAGACGGGTAACGAGCGACGAGGACGAAAAACGGTCGATATTTGCAAACGAAAAGCGCTGTATGCTCGCAAACATGTCGCTGCGCATATTCTTTGCAAAGCCCGCAGACGCCTCCGCGCTCGTCTTGCCCGCTATCGCTCCCGCACAGAGTGAGCAGAGCGCAAGCACGACGAGCAGACCGCCGCGCGAGAGTATAAAGTGCATGTCGGTACCCTGCTGAACGCCGTTCAGCATGCTCGCCGTGACAAACGGTATGATGGTCTCCATCACCGCTTCTATCAATATAAAAATGAAGGTAAGTACGGTCGCCTTTTTGTATTCGCGTACGCACCGCAAAAGCTTCAACATTCCTCTTTACCTGCCTTTCTGCTCTTTTTGTATGCACCTGTTTCTCTTATCATGTCGTCAAGAATGGCTGCGGCATCCGATATGCAGCGCAGACACGGGCGCTTTGCATAGAACTCCGCATCCCGCTTTGCCGGCTCGGGTCCGGGTGCAGCGGACACACCGCGCATCAGGTCGCGGCAGACGATAGAGCCGTACCGCGCACGAAAAGCCTCCGCGAGCGACTGTATGCGGGCGTAGTGCGCCGTTTTTCCGTCAAGGTCGCCCGGCTTATCATAGCCCCACAGCAGCCCCGCCGCCATGAATATCCCGCTCATTGCACCGCAGACCTCACGCAGTCTGCCCATTCCGCCGCCGAACGACGACGAGAGCCGCAGCGCCGTCTGCCTGTCCATTCCCGTAAGGTCGGAAAAAGCAAGGAAGGTCGACTGCGCGCAGTTATAGCCCTCAAGAAAGAGCGACGCGGCGATCTGTGCATGATCTGTCAGCTCGCCGAGCACATGCGAGAGCAGTTCGGTAGCGCTCGAAACTATAGCCTGCGCGCCGCTGCGCTCGAGCGTTTCGCGGCTGCGGAAGCCCCAATCGACCGAAATGCAGTCCATATCGGCAGCCTGCGCCGTCAGTATGTCAACATCCGAGTCGCCGATGTACACAGCCTCCTCGCGGCGGTAGCCGAGACTGCGCAGCACCTCAAGCACCGAGTCGGGCGCGGGCTTTCGCGCAACGCCGTCACGCTCGCCGAGAGTTATATCGAACATCGCGGGAAAATAGCGTCTGCAGAGCTCGCGCACCGCCTCGTCGCGCTTGTTTGACACCACCGCGGTGCGCACACCGCAGGCAGACAGACGGGTCAGCATCGGAATGATACCGTCATACGGCTTTGTCGTATCGTACATGTGCTCGCCGTACCATGCCATAAAGTCGCGGTAGACCCGCTCGACCGCGCCGTCATCCGTGCCGTCGGGCACGCCGCGCTCACAGAGCTTATGTATACCGTTGCCCACCATCTGCCGCACCTCGTCTATGCTGCGCGCGGGCATGCCGTTCTTCTCAAGCGCGGCATTCAGCGCCGCCGCAAGATCGCCTAAGGTATTCAGCACCGTTCCGTCAAGATCGAATATCGCTAACCTGTATTTCATTTCGGCTCCTTTCCCCGCTCTGCACCGTAGGCGGTCGTTAAAGCAGGCGCACGGCTGTCGCCGACACGCCCGCCCCGATCGGGAAATATTGCTGTTTTTTTCGGCGGAAGCGCCCGCGCATTTCACGGCAGCCCCGCGGCTCCGCTGCGCCGAAGCACCGCTCCGTATTTCTTCATTGTATCACAAAAAAATGATGAATTCAACCCGAAATATATAATACGGCAAAATACACAGAGCGACCGCCCCATATGCGGCGATCGCTCACGTTTTTGCTCATTTCGACTGCGCGGTTATCTCCTTCATTGCCCGATAAAATCGCTCGGTCTGCTCTGCCGTATTGTATATCCCGAAGCTTGCGCGAACCGCGCCGCCCTCGGGCGTTCCTACCGTTTTGTGCGCGAGCGGAGCGCAGTGCAGCCCCGCACGGACGCATATTCCGCGCGCATCGAGCTCCGCGGCTATCTCCTCGCTGCCGCGCCCGACTACATTGAAAAGTACTACGCCGCCGACCCGCTCGGGCATATATACCCGAACGCCGTGCAGCGACAGCAGCATGTCGCGCACCCGCCTGCCCAGACCGCAGATGTGCGACTCTATCGCCTCCTGCCCCACCTCGCGCACAAAGCGTACGCCCGCCTCGAGCGATGCTATCGCGGGGAGACACAGCGTTCCCGCCTCGAGCCGTTCGGGGAGCGATTCGGGCATGCCGAGCTCTGCGGATGCGATACCGCTGCCGCCCTCGATGAGCGGCGATATCGCGTGCGGGTCGAGCGACGGCGAGACTATAAGAAAGCCGCAGCCGATGCCGTACAGCCCCTTGTGTCCCGATGAGCAGAGGATATCTATCCCGTCGCGCTCCATGTCTATGGGGATGTGCCCCGCCGACTGCGCCGCGTCGACGATAAACCGCGCCGAGCGTGAGCGGCATACCGAGCCTAACGCGCCGAGCGGCTGAGTTATGCCGCAGATGTTCGAGCTGTGACAACAGACGAGCGTGTCTGCGCGCGCGAGCCGCCCCGACAGCTCCGCCGACACCGCCGACGCATCCGCCGATGCGCGGTATATCCCGTAGCTGCACCCGCGCGACGCGAGCGATGCTACGGGACGAAGCACCGAGTTGTGCTCTATCGAGGAGATGAGATATCTGCCGCCGCGACGCGCCGTGCCCTTTACGGCGAGATTCAGCGCGTAGGTGTCGTTTGCGGTAAAAATGACATTCTCGGGGCAGGAGCAGCCGAACATTTCAGCCAGCGCAGCCCTGCAGCGATACACCCTCTCCGCCGCAGCAAGCGTCGCACGGTGCCCACCGCGCCCAGGGTTTCCGTATTCGCCGCGCATCACCTCCCCCACCGCGCGCAGAACGGCGGGCGGCTTGGGGTATGAGGTCGCGGCATTGTCAAAGTATATCAGGCTCACCTCGCGCCTACCTTATCACACGCTCGTAGCCTATCCCGCTGCCGCGCAGCCTGCCGAGCGCCCGACCGAGCTCCTGCGCAGACAGCATCAGCCCGTAAGAGCAGCCCTTGCCGCCGCCCTCTATCCTGACGGGCGAGGAATATATCCCGACCGCCGCAAGCACCTCCCGCGCACGAAAAACCGCATTGACCGAACCGATGACGATTCGCACCCTGCCGCCTGCATGTGTACCGTTCACCGTCTTTTTCCCTTCTTTCGCTTTTCATTTCTGCCCGCACAGTGCCTCGGTTCATTATATGCTGCCGCGCATTGCGCGGTGACGGCGGGATGCGGCAGATAAGAGCGGGCGAACAGAAGGCAAATAAAACAGACGGCAGATGAAGGAAGCGGCAGATGAAAGTGACAGCAGATAAAGCAAACAGCGAATGAAACCGACAGCGAACAATCGGTTCACGGCAAAGCGGGCTGCGGGAAAGAAACTCGCCGAATTACAGATTACGGTAATGCAGGCAGATCAAATGCAAAACGATAAAAAGCGGGTAACAAAGCAATCCATGCTCTGTTTCCCGCCCGAAAATCAATCCTATTAAGATTTTGACAGACCGCATTGCGTAGCCGTCACAACGCTTGGAATCACAGCACATCGCCAAGCAAAGCCGCATCGCATGTTGTCAAAGTCTGCGCGCCGTCATCTCCCCGCAAGCACGCCGCCGAGCTCGCGCTCGAGTATATCCCGCTCCGAGAACGGAACCTTTTTACCTCTGATTATCTGGTAATCCTCGTGTCCTTTTCCCGCGAGAAGAACGGTATCTCCACGCTCCGCCGTCTGCACCGCATAGCGTATCGCACGCTCGCGGTCTGCTATCCTGACCGACGGGGTCTTTTTAAGGTAGGAGCATATCTCAGCGATTATCGCGTCGGGATCCTCAAAATCGGGATTATCGCTCGTTACTATGCACAGGTCGGCAACGCCGTCCGCCGCCTCGGCAAGCTCGCGTCTGCGCAGCTCCGCTCTGCCGCCGATAGAGCCGAACAGCACTATCAGCCGCCCCTCGGTGTGCGGGCGCAGCACCGCAAGCACACTCGCAAGGCTTGCGCCGTTATGCGCGTAGTCGATGATAAATCTGCGCTCACCGTCGCTGAAGCTCTCGAGTCTGCCGCGTACATGTGCGCGGCACAGCGTGTCTGAGATAACATTGTCGGCAACGCCCTCTGCACGCAGAACCGCGATAGCCGCAAGCGCGTTATAGACGCTGAAAAGTCCCGGCATTGCCACCGAAAAGCGCACGCCGCCTACCTCAAAACGCATTCCCGCGTTGCCGCAGACCGAGATCTCGGCAATATTTTCCGCGCGCAGCGCACACGCGGAGGTAATACCGTATCCGATAACGTCGCGTGCGGCGGAGTGCGCCATTCTTCCGCACTGCGCGTCATCCGCATTGAGAATGCTCAGCTCTGACGCTGCAAACAGCTGCGCCTTGCAGCTTATGTATTCCTCCATATCCGCATGCTCGGTCGGTCCTATGTGGTCGGGCGAAAGATTCGTGAACACGCCCTCCGCAAAATGCAGTCCGTAAACACGGTCGAGCTTATACGCCTGCGATGAGACCTCCATAACGACGGTATCAACGCCCGCGTCGCGCATATCCGACAGAACACGCGCGAGCACAAGCGCGTCTGGTGTGGTATTTGCCGACGGGCGCAGAGAGCCGCCGCAGCCGATGCCGCATGTGCCGATAATTCCGACCCTGCGTCCCGCAGCCTCAAGCCCCGAGCGGATAAGCTCGGCGGTCGTGCTCTTTCCCTTAGTGCCCGTAACGCCGATGAGCCGCAGCGACGCGGCGGGCTCGCCGTAAAAGCGCTGTGCGATAACGGCAAGGGCGCGGCGGGTAGACGGTACGACGACAACGCTCGCATCCGACGCAAGCTCGAGCGGGCGCTCGGCAAGAAAACAGCGACAGCCGCTCTCGTATGCGCTCGCCGCAAAATCGTGACCGTCGCTCCTTGTCCCTGATATGCAGACAAAAAGACTGTCTCGGCGCGCCGTGCGCGAATCCGTTGTAAGCGAGGTTATCTCGATATCCGCCGAGCGGGATACAGCCGCAGCGCCCCCCGCGTATAAAGTGACATCACAGCCGTCAAGCAGCCTGCTCAGCTTCATATTCCGTACTTCCTTTCCGCTCCGCCCATGACACTGCGGTCACGAGGCGAAAAAAATCGACCGACCGCCGACGGTTTACTTGTTATAGCGCTCAACGCCCGAGACGGGGTAATAGCGCTCGAATTTCTTTATCTGGTGGCGCTCGTGCGTCGAGACATAGAGCATGCGCAGCGGATTGAGAAAGGTATCGGGTCGATAGTGCATCGATGAAAATGCCTTGCCCTCCGCGCGGCAGCGAAATATCTGTTCACGCTCCGAGACGGTCGCATAGCGCAGCACAAGCTTGAGCGGCAGATAGCTCCAGTATGCCTTTTCCTCGCAGAAAACGCACTCCCCGCTCTTTCCGAGCAGCTTATCCTCTACTATAAGGCGGGCGGGATTGCAGCCCGACGCGGTGAGATAGTAGTTGCTCCTGCCCTGACGGACATTCACCTCGAACAGCTTGAACTCGCCGTCGCGGCTGTCGAGCTTTATATCAAAGTTTGCAAAGCCGCGATAGCCGATATCCTCGAGGAACTTTTTCAGCTTCTCCATCAGCGGGCGGTTGTAGTCGGTAAGAATCGCCGCATGATTGCCCATTCCCTTCGGCGTGTGCTCTTCGAGCAGCACGTGACCGAGACAGAGCATGCGCACCTTTGAATCCGAGCCGGAGTACGCGGTGAGCGTATACATCTGCGAGTCGTCGCCCGGTATGGTATCCTGAACGATTATCTTGTCGGGATAGCCGGATGCATAGATAGCGGAAACGATAGACTCCGCCTCACGCTGCGAATGCGCGCGGTAGACCTTCTGCATCCCGTCGAACGGGTACTTCCAATACAGAACGCTGCTCGAGGGCTTTATTATAACGGGATACGAAAGGTCGGCTGTGTCGACAGCATCGCCCTTTGAGAGCACCACCGTGCACGGATAGGGGATACCGTAGCGCTCGCAGTACTCGTAAAAGCGCGCCTTGAGCGTGATATCCTCGGTCAGCGCCTCGTCGGGGCAGGAGATTATATAGTGCTCGCCTAGCTGCTTCTGATATTTAATGATAAGTGTGGCATAATCGTCGGTGCAGCCCATGAGTATCAGCTTTTCACCCGCATGCCGCTGCGCAAACTCCTCGAGTATTTTCAAAAGCACCTCGGGGTCATCAATATCGGGCACGGTGCGGAATCTGACGATACGGCAGTACTCGGTGTTTCCGAGCTTATATCTGCCGAAAGCATAACTGCGAACGCCGTACGCTTCGTGAAAGGCGCGGGCAACGTTGTAGCAGTTGAGGTCTGCGCCAAGCAGAACGGGGGTTATCTTCACCCCGCGGAGTGCGGGCTCTGTATTTCTTTTTGCCATATAATCGCTTCCTTTTAAATTTTCAGAAGAATGCTCCCTATCAGCGGCGGAGAAAGAACTGCTCGTACCATATCAGGAATACGAGCGCGGTCCATATCTTTCTGCCGTTATTCGACGTGCCCTGCTTATGCTCGTCGAGCAGGCATACAAGCGCGTCGCTGTCGAAGAACTGACGTGCCTCGGGTGAGGTAAAGTAGTCGCGCGCGAGCTTATAATACCGCTCCTCGCGGAACCAGTAGCGTATCGGTACGGGGAATCCGACCTTCGGGCGGTTTGCCCAATCGTCGGGTATCGTGCGGTTTGCAGCCTGACGCAGCACATACTTCGTAATGCCGTCCTTTATGCGGTAGTCTGCGGGTATCCGCTCCGCGAGCTCCATAACGCGGCGGTCGAGAAACGGAACGCGCAGCTCGAGCGAGTGCGCCATGCTCATCTTATCCGCCTTGAGCAGTATGTCGCCGGGCAGCCAGAGCTTCATATCGAGATACTGCTTTTTAGTCAGCTCATCGGCTGAAGCTACATTCTTGTATATATCCGCCGTTATCTCGCGCGGCGTTCTGCCTATGCGGTAATCGGGCGCAAGATATGAGGGGGCTTCGCGCTCGCTGTACACCATCGCCTGACCGATGAAATAGTCCTCGGGTCTGCCGCTGCTGCGGATAATGAAGTCGTGACCCTTAAAGTATGGCAGATGCCTTGCAACGCTCGCTGCGGCAATTCTTATCCCGCGCGGCAGATGCTTATAGCGCTGCATGAGCGGTGCGTCACGATACCAGTCGTAGCCCGCGAAAATCTCATCCGAGCCCTCTCCCGAAAGAACGACGGTAACATGCTCCCGCGCGAGCTTGGCAAGAAAATACAGCGGCACCGACGACGGGTTAGACTGCGGCTCATCCATATGATACTGTATCGTCGGGAGACTTTCCATGCACTCCTCCGCTGTCAGCGTGCGGCTGATATTGCGGATGCCGAGCAGGTCTGACAGCTCGCGCGCATAGCAGGTCTCGTCGAACTTTTCGTAATCGTAGCCGACCGAGAAGGTGAGCTCGGGGCGCATAGCCGCCGTTATATAGCTCGAATCTACGCCGCCCGAAAGGAACGCGCCGACCTTGACATCGGCTATTCTGTGAGCCGATACCGACTCACAAACGGTGTTGTCGACGAGCTCTATCCACTCGTCAAGGCTTTTTGTTCTGTCGGGGATGAAATCGGTCTCCCAGTAGCGCCCCGTCTCGAGTCTGCCGTCCTTCCAGAACAGCCAGTGCGCGGGCGGGAGCTTGTATACACCCTCAAAGAAGGTCTCATTTTCAGACGAATACTGAAAGGTAAGATACGGGCGCAGACTGCGGGGATTGAGCCGCTTGTCAAAGTCGGGGTGCTCGAGAAAGCTCTTTATCTCCGAGCCGAATATCAGCCCGCCGTCCGACATCGGGTAGTAGTAGAACGGCTTTATTCCGAAACAGTCGCGCGCGCAGAAGAGCGAATGCTCCGCCTCGTCCCACACGGCGAACGAGAACATTCCGCGCAGCCGGTCGAGCATTTCCCTGCCGTACTCCATGTATGCGTGGAGAAGCGCCTCTGTATCGGTCTCCGAATGAAAGGTGTGCCCGCGTGCCGAAAGCTGCGCTTTTATATCCCTGTAATTATATATCTCGCCATTGAAAATAACGGTATATCTGCCGTCCGAGCTCGTCATGGGCTGGCGTCCCGCTTCCGACAGGTCTATTATGCTCAAGCGTCTGAAGCCGAGCGTTATTCCCTCTCCGAGATAATCGCCCGACATATCGGGTCCGCGATGTACTATGCGGTCCATCATGCGGGAGATTATCTCCCGCCGTGCTTCAAGCATTCCCGTAAAGCCTGCGATTCCGCACATATGCTATCCTCCGTTGCCGCTCAAGCGGGTGTTTTCTTGTTTGCCGCGATATTCTCGCAGACACGGTCGTATATCGCGCCCGCCGCGAGCGAGCCGAGCACGCCGAAAAGAATTCCGAGCAGTGCGCCGCAGATAACGTCGGTCGGGTAATGGACGAAAAGGAACAGCCGCGACACCGCGACGAGCACCGCCGCAACGTAAGCGGGTATAGCCCACCGCGTGCGGTTCATCGCAAGCGCCGTCGCCGCCTCAAAGCAGCAGAGCGAATGTCCCGACGGGAACGAATAGTCGGACAGATGCGACACGACCGACTCTATCCCTGCGATGGCATCGTACGGGCGCGGTCGCGCCACAACATTCTTGATAATGCCGTTGCCGATTATAACGCCTATCAGCAGCGATGCGCCGATGCAGATGCCGCAGCGACGGGTCTTTTTGAAGAAGAGCAGAACGACCGCAGCGGCTATCCAGAATATCCCGCCCTCACCGAGCAGGGTCACAATGCGAAAGAAGGTTGTGAGAAATGCGCTGCTCACATTCTCGGATATCGCCGTGATGACCGACGCATCCCACGCCGTCACGGCTTCTATAAGTGCTGTCATAATATATTTCCGTTTCTGTTTTCAGATTGATATGATTGATATATTTGTACCGAATGAAAGTTCAAATAAAACTTTTATCCGTTTGGTCTATGCTTTATTTAGCCTCCCCGCATAGGGGAGAGATAAAATCGTTTGGAGTGTTCGATTTCGTCGCGCAAGGCGTACTATCGTACGTCGCGCGGCGAAATCGTGCGCAGAAAAAGCGAAAACATTGAATTCCAAGCAGGAATCCGTTAGGATTCCGACCTAATTATTTGCAAAGTTGATTGTACCAAAAATCGGTTATGCACTTCTGTTTTCGCTTTTTCGGTCCGGACAATTTTAGCCTCCCAAACGCATTCTGACAAGGAGGTATTCAGCGTCGCCCTGCCGTGCAAACACAAGCTCTGCACCCTTGACCGTATCGGTCTTTTGACCGAAATTTTTCATCTCCGCCGTAAAATCGACCTTACACGAGAACATACCTTCTCCGTGAGCGAAATAGTCATACGACGTGATATCAAGGCTCTTTACCGTACACGGGATATTCTGCGCGAAGCTGAAACGGGAAGCGGTAATATCGTCATACGCCTCGGAGCCGCGCGCCGTCAGCGCACGGGTCGCCTCGAATTTAGCCATGCTGCCGTCGGTATATCCCGCGGCGGTGTATGTAACGTAGGTCTTTATGAAATTCTCGACCGTCTGCGTGCAGTTCACTGCGAGCGGGGCGCTTCCGACACCGTCGAATCGGCATACGCCGTCCGAGTCAAAGCTGCCCTCAAAGACCGCACCCGCGCTGTCGCGGTACTGCGCGCTCGGCTGCTCGGTAAGATCGTCGACACGATAGATAAGCTCGCGGTCGTCTCCGCCCTCATATGCGGAAAGCCCGTCGAGAATGGGATATACATTCCCCTGCTCCGCCTGCGCGCGGTCAAGCTCCTCACCGCACAGCGTCACCGTGCCCGACGACGGGGCGTAGATCACGGCACTGTAGTAGGTCGGAAGGACCTCCGACGCATAGCTGTCGGCGAGCCGACATGACGTGACCGAATATACGTCGAGTCCGAAACGGACCTCCCCGCTCGGTGCTATCGTGACAAGCGCTATTGTCTTTCCGCCGTTTGTAACGCCGTATGTCAGCGAGCCGTCGTCGCCCGTACCGCCCGTACGCGCGCACGAGAGCATGTCAGCCGCAGCCGACAGGTCGGCGGCAAGTGCCGCAGCATTTTCTTCATCTGCGCCGCGGCGCTCAGAGATGAGCGGGTATACCGCAGAGCCGTCAAGCGAGGAAAAATAATCTTTAATCCGATTCTCCGCGCGGGTGTATTCAAAGGCGGACATAAATGCATAAAACACACCCAGCCCTACCGCAATCACGGCAAGCGCGATAATTATGTAGATACGCAGCCCTCTGAAAAAGCCGCTCCTTTTCCGACGCAGGGTCGACACGTCAACGGGCCTGACCCCGCTCTCGTTCGCCTTGTCGGAGCGCGCCGCCACAGTCTGTGCGCTGCGTCGGGATGCTGCCCCCGAATCGGAACGTGCGTTCTGACGCGCTGCGCCGTGCTCTGCCTGACGCACACCGTTCGGAGATTGCCGTCCACCGCTCTGCGCCGTCCGCTGTGCAGCGTTTGACGATGCCTGACAAGTTGCGTTCGGCATATTCTGACGTGCCGCATTCGTTGCAGTCTGACGAGTACCGTTCGGCACGCCCTGACGCGCTGCATTCGTTGTCGCCTGACGCGCACCGCTTGATTCGGGCTGTCGTGCCCCCGTATTCAATATCTTCGGGATACTGCGCTGCGCAGCAGATGTATTGTCCCCATTCGCCGCAGCATCGCGCCGCGGCAGCGATCGTTCGGACGGAGCATCGGGGGTCGGCGTTATCCTATCCTTATTTTCGTTTTCCATTGCCGCCCTCACTTTACAAGTATCGCGTTCGGGAGCACGCGCTCACCGTAAACGTAAGCTGAATTATTCATCGTTTCGCCGTCGTACATCATAAGCGACGACGCACCGCCGTCGAGATTCGAGGCGTTTACCGCGCCGTAATCGAGCATGACACTGACAAGGTCGTCGAGCGTCGCACCGAGCGAGCCTATCGAGCGCCCGTTGATAACAAGCATAAGCACCGCACCGTCCGAGCGCTGCCCTATCGCGGTGCGCGGATTAAAGCCGCCGCTCAGACTTCCGTTTGCATTGCAGGGAGTACCGTTGATTATCAGCGCGGGACCGAAGCATACGGCATCGCGTACACCGGCATCGAGCGCCGCGCGCGGGGACATGTTTCCGACGTGCAGAATGCCGCCGTCATCTATTCCGACCATGCTGTACGAGCCGTTCATACTGCCGAATTTCAGCTCGCCGTCCTTTATGACCGCGCCTTTCGGTATGCCGCCGTTGCCCATTCCGCCGGGGTCGTCAAAGCCGCCCGCGTTCGTGCCGCCTATCGCGCCGTATTTCTCGATAAGCCGCTTGAGCGACAGCCCCTTTTCGTTCTCGCCGTAAGCATCGGGTATGCCGACAAAAACGCGGTGCGGGTCGTCGACTATCATCATAACTCCGTTGTATGTACCGCCGCCCACCTTCTCCACACGTATGCCGTCGCCCTGTGCGACGACCTCCGCTGCGGGCGATGTATCCGAGCTGTCGGTGTTGTCTGCGTCACCGTCGGGCGCGGCATCGCCGTCCTTCTTGTCTCCGCCTATGGTGATAAGATCGGTATTCAGCTCGGCATTCTGCATCCTGTCGACCGCCGCAGCCTTCTCCGCGAGTATAGAATCTATCTCGTCACGCGAGAGACACATGTCGGCGAGAAATCCGCCCGCGCTCGTCTCCTTAACGCTCATGACAAACAGCCGCTTTGCCGATTCGGACGGGCCGTGCGTCAGTATGAGCATCACGCCGTAGAGCGCGATAACGATAAGCAGCAGCGTTACCGCAAACACGATGAGCACGCGCGCAATGACCGTCGACGGGCGCATGCGTCGCTTCTTCTTATTTGTCTTAATCTGCCGCGACGGGTCTGCCGTGCGCGGCGCATTTGTAGGTCGTATCGGAGCTGAGGTATTCAAGACTCTTTCCTTTCACATGCAAATGAGGGAGACTTTCACATCCACAGCTTCTCCCACATTAAATTTAAGCTGAATTCAAGTACCGTAGAGTTTTTCGGTTCTGTGCTTTTTCGTATCCCTGAGAACCTTATATATTTGTGCCGCCTTGGTTTTACAAGGGGCTTGGGGAGCGATAAAAAGATGCAGAAGCGTCGAAAATCGTCACGTCGCCGTACCGGCGTACGGCAGAGGCGATTTTCGGCGGTAGAAAAAGCGAAAACATAAAACTTCATGCAGGAATCCGTCAGGATTCCGACCCATTTATCCGCAAAGCTGAATATACTGAAAATCAATTATCATAGCTTGTTTTCGCTTTTTCGGTCCGGACGATTTAACCTCCCCGTTATTGGTCGCTGAGTGCCTCCGCCTTGTTCTGTGCATGCTCCGCAGCGGTCTTGGCAAAGAGGTTATAGCCGTCCTTCTTAGCAACGAAGTAGTAATAATCTGTCTCTGCGGGGTAGAGCGCCCAGGTTATCGCACTATAGCTCGGGTTTGCGATAGGACCTATGGGCAGTCCCTTGCGCGTATAGGTGTTATAGGGCCCGTCCTTCTCGTTATCCTCGCCCGTAACAAAGCCCTTATCGTCGTCGAGACCGTAGAGGGTGGTCGCATCCGAGTTAAGATAGCCCTGCGTCTCGTAGTTCGGGTGAGCGAGACGGTTGTTGAATACCGAGGATATCCAACCGAACTCGGACTCGTATTTTGCCTCCTTCTGAACCATAGAGGCAAGCGTTACTACCTCGTCGACGGTGAAGCCGCGCTCCTTTACCGCATCCTTATATGCGTCGGGGAAAATCTCGTCAAAGCGGTCGAGCAGCTTATAAATGACCGAGACCTCGCTCGCGGTGGTATAGAAGTAGTAGGTGTCGGGGTAGAGATAGCCGTCAAGACGGTAGCGTCTGCCCTCCTTCGTCTCGAGCTCATCGAGGAACCAATAGCCCTCAAAGTCGTAGTTCTGTATCGCGTCGACGAACTTTTCGCGCGTTCCGATGCCGTTCTCAATGAACAGGTCGATTATCTCGTCGGTGGTGTAGCCCTCGGGGATGGTTATCGAAATGATGGTCGCCTCGGGTACCTTTTCATGAAAGGCGCTGCGCAGCTGATCGAAATTCATGCTCGGCGAGACGACATACTCGCCCGCGATATACGGCTTTGAATCATGACGCAGATTGCCGTAGAGCGAGAAGATACCAGGGAAGCGTATGACGCCCGCATCCTTCAGCGCGTCACCGAGCTCTGCAGTGGTCAGCCCGTCGGGGATGGTGACGGTGATCTCGTCGGTGCTCTTTACGAGCGCGAATACGTCGTTTCCGATAACGACGCCGTAGTAGCCGAGCAGACCGCCGATAACGAACACGGCGGCGATGTATATCATCGCCTTGACGACGCTTGAGAACGCGGTTCCGCCGTACTCCTTATCCTTACCGCGCCCGCGGCGTTTCCCGCCGCGGGCAGCCGATGTCTGCGGACGAGCGCCGTTTGCGCCCATGCGTGCCGCGCCGCCGCGCGCTGCAGATGCTGCCGAAGCTCCGCCCGACCTTGCGCCCGCAGCGCCGTTTCTTGCGCCTGACGCTCCCGCACCCCTTGTGGCGGTGCCGCCGGGCTGCTCGATGCGGGGAATAACTCGGGTCGCGCCGTCGGGGCGTGCGGGGGTGCGCTGTACCGTGACGAATGACGTCGTCGATGCAGCCCCTGCCGTGCCCGGAGTCGGGGTCCTGCCCTGAGCCGAGGTCGGCACGGAAGCCGATGCAGCTGCCGCAGACTGCAGTGCACGTTCGCCTGCGGTCTGCCCGGGTGCTGCCGCGCGGGACCTTGCTCCCGCTGCCGCGCTTCTGCCGCGTGTTCCCCCGGGAGAGACGGCGGTCCGCCTGCCCGAGCCCGCAGCAGACGACTTTTTACCCGTCTGTGCGGTCTTTCCCGCGTCCTGTCGGACGATGGGAATCTGACGTGTCGCCTCCTCACGGAGATGTGCGGCATTTTCGTGACGCGCTCTCGCTATGTCGAGGAAGAGATCGTCGCCCTCGGTGTTTTTTCTCGGTGAATTGTTATTATCCATAGAATCTTCCTTCAAATCCTATATTTACGATGTTGACGTATTTATATCAGCGAAATGACTATGCCCACCGCATAGACGGCGGCGCAGACGATAACGGTCGGAGAGAGCATCGCCGAACGCAGCAGCTGCTTTATATCACCCTCACGCATGCTGCGCGCGGGCGGCTTCTCGCCCGATGTGCCGAGCACGAAATACAGCCGCTCCGCCTCCGCGAAGAAGAGCACCGCGAACAGCAAAAACAGCGATATGACCGTAAAGACCACGAGCGCCTTGTAATCCGAATGAGCGAGCGCCGAGATGTAGTTTTCGGTAAATACATCGCACAGCCCGAACACGACGCTTGTCACCATCGACATCAGCACCGAGCCCGTTATACGCACTACGATGCAGAGCATCGCTCCGATGATAAGGTAGAGCGGAAGCCGCTGCAGCCCCGTATGGAGCAGCGCGTAGAGCACCGTGCTTGCTGCGGCGGCGATGACCGTTCCGTAGCCGTCGCGCATATATTCGCCGAATATGACCGAGCGGTAGATAAGCTCCTCACAGACGGCGGGTATCAGCACGAAGGTGATTACCATGTACAGTATGTCTCCCGGGTCGGAGAAGGTCGAAATATTGATGTATGACGCATATTGCGCAAAGCGCGACTCGTATATTCCCATTCCGAGATATGCAAGCTTGAAGCCGGATGAGATGATAAACAGCAGCAGCGCCGCAAGCACCGCTATGTATATACGGTCGGGCGGGGTCGGCTTGAGATCGAGACGGTCGATAGAGCCCTCTCGCCGCAGCTTGAAGTAGAAGATGCCGGGAAGCACGTATATCAGCAGCTGTATCACGACTACCGAAAGATATATGTTTCCGCGTTCGCGCAGCGATGCTATGTTGATGCGCGATGCGATTATGAGCAGCAGCTGTATGACCGCCGCAAGCAGCGGGGCGTATGTGGAGGCTTTCGTTTTCAGCAGCGGCTTTTTTTCGGCACGTGCGCCGCGCACGCCGCTTGCGCCGCACGTTGTGTCCGACGCGCCGATTGATACACTGTCTGATGCACTTTTTGATGCGCCGTCGGATGCTGCCGACGCTCTCCCGCCGAATACGGAAAACGCGCCGCCGAAATTAAATACGCCGCTCGGCTTCGGCTCTGCGCCGTCCGTTTCGGTATCGGTCTCCGGTACGTCACCGTTTCCGTTGCTTTGCTCTCCGTCGGCGGAAACAATGCCGGCAGAGCTGCCGGCAGCGAAACGCGCGATGCCCGACTCTCCGTCGTCGGTCTTGACCGACTCGGGGGATATACCGAGTGCCGCAAGCACTCCGCTCAGCTCACCGCTGTCGGAGCCGTCGCTGTCGGAGCCGACCGCACCGACATGTTCGGTACCTCCCCGCGCTGTCGGGTCTGCTTCGTCGCAGTGTTCGCCGTCCGCGTCATTCGCATCGTCCGCGTCGTTGTCCGTATCGTCGTATGCATTGTCCGTATCGTCGTATGCTCCGTCGGCGTCGCTGTCCGGCTTCCCGCCGTGTGCAGTATGCTCCGTTCTCGCGATCGACCCGCGCAGATTTTCGAGGCTCGCGGAGTAGCGCAGCAGCAGCGGGATATCGCCGTCGTCGGTATCCTCTGCGTCAGAGTCGTCCGCGCCGTCTGCCCCGTCGCTGCCTGCGGGATGTACTCGCGGTGCGGGACGGTGTATCGACCCATCGAGCTTTTGCGCCACATACTGCTCAGCCGCGTCGCTGCGCTCCGCTTCGGCACGTTTAAATGCCTCTCGCAGCACCTGCTTTGCCTGCTCGGTCGCATTCTCGGCGGAATCCGTCTGCCGTGCCGTCGGCTCTGTTCCGTCCGACGCTGCACCGTCCGATTCCGCATTGTCTGCGGTCGGTGCGCCCGCCTGCGCCGCGCGGGTATCCTCGTCCTGCTGCTCCGTATTCGATTGTAATCCGAATTTCTTTATACGATCACTGAGCATTTATCTTCCTCTTGCTTATATCTGTTTGCCCGCTGCGGAAGCGTACAACACCGCGCTCGGTCACAGCGAGCGATACGGCAAAATCGTGTTCCTCGGTCGGCAGTGCGATGTCGGTGAAATCCGCTGCTATCGGCACTGCGGCTGTCCCCGCAAACGACGGGAGAAAACGGTCGTAGTAGCCTCCGCCGTAGCCTATCCTTCTGCCGCTGCCGTCGAGCGCGAGCGCAGGAACAAGACAGAGCGCCGCGCCGCCCGCGTCCGCAGAAACGCTCGAGTCGCAAGCACCGCACGCAAACGGCGTGCAGCACTCTCGCGGGGCGGGGATACCGTACTCGCCCGACTCGATATCTTCCTCCGACGTGACGAGATGAAAGGTCATAGTATGCGATGCGCGGTCGCAGCGCGGAAGCACTACCCTTCGTCCGCTCGCCGCCGCATCGTGCAGAACGGGACGTATGTCCCACTCGCTGCCTACGGGGCAGTAGCCGATCAGCGTGTCGCATGCAGCATATTCGGGCAGCGAAAGTATCCCGCGGCAGATCGCCGCCGAAAGCTCGGCGTGCCGCTCGGGCGATATGCCGTCACGCGCCGCGATAAGCCTGCGGCGGAGTGCCTTTTTGTCTGTTATGCCGCCGACCTTATCTGTCATGCCCGTCACCCCGTCCGAATCAATATGTTTCCCCGCTGCCGTGCCACCGATATTATGTATGCCCGCCCGGAGCGATACATGCGGTCGGCGGGATTATACCTGTATGAACCGACGCGCCCGTTCGGCATCAGATGCCGAATCTGATTCCCGATGCTATTCTGTCGGCTGCCTCTGCTCCGCGCAGCAGACGCACGAGCTCAAGCGCGAATTGTATCGAAACGCCCATTCCCGTAGCCGTTGTAACACTGCCGTCGGTGACCACACCGCGGGCGGAGAGCTTTGCGCCGTGCAGCCTGTCCTCAAAGCCGGGATAGCAGGTCGCCTCGCGCCCCTTGAGCAAGCCGAGCTCGCCGAGAATGAACGGTGCCGCACATATCGCCGCAAGCCTGCTGCCCGCAGCGGCTGCCGTTTTGAGCAGCGTGCAGAGCCCGTCGTGCTCGCGCAGATGCGCAGCCCCCGGCATTCCGCCCGGCAGCATCAGCAGCTCGGGCGCGCCTTCGATATGCAGCTCGGAGAACAGCATGTCCGCGAGCACGGGAATATTGTGCGCCCCGTGAACCTCGCGGCGCGTACCTATCGCGACCGTGCGGACCTCTATTCCCGCGCGGCGCATGATGTCTATGGGACAAAGCGCCTCTATCTCCTCAAATCCGTCTGCAAGAAAAACGTATACCATAATATCACCTCGCCCCGCATGCGGAGCGTCCTTTCACTGATTCTCACGCGCCGACCGCGTACCCCCTACTCAAGCGTAATATGATCGGTGTGCAGAAATGCGTTTGCGGCGATTGGGTCGCCTATCTTTATCGCCTTGCTCGCCTGACACTCGTCGCAGTAGATGAGAACGGTGTCGTGCTCCTTGCCGACGAGATCAAACTTATAATCATGCGGCGTATCGGGGGAGCAGTGACATGTTATCTTGTGCTCCTCCTCAAGCTCGGTGAGTATGAAATTGACGATGTCAAAGGTCTGTGCGTCGTCCTGCCGACCGACCCCGTCGCCGTCCGATTCGCTCTCACCGCGCAGCTGCGACAGCGACTGTGCTCCTATCTGCTCCATGAGCATGCCGAGCTTTTCGTCGGAAGCCTTTGCGGCATCGCAGACCGACTCACGATTTCCGATAAAGCAGATGCCGAGCCCCGTATACTTGCACGCAAGCTCGGTCAGCGGTCTGCCGAAAAATATATCCTCGCCGAGAGTGTAGGTATGATTGCCGGGGCAGACGGTGCAGGGCACGTCTATGCTTATCTTGCCCGCCTGAGAGGTCAGGGTCATTGCGGTCTCTCCGCAGCCGGCGCAGCGGAGAACGAGCCTGTGACCCGCTACCGCGAATGCGCCGGCTATCCCGAGTACCGTCTCCCCGCAGTGCGGGCAGCGGTAGGCTATTGTTGTTTCCTTAGGGTTCAATATCACTTATATTCGACCGTGCTCCCGCGCGGGGAGCTCCTTTCCCGAATGTTACTTGAATGCTTGCCGGATGTTTTGCCGAACGGCAGCTCGGACGCTTAAACCGCGATGCGGGTACGTTTTACTCCTGCCCGCCGGTCGTCTCGCTCGCGAGCGGAGCGTTCTCGGACTCGGTCTCGTCGGGGGTCATGTCGTCGGGGTGCGCACTGCCGTCCTCGGTTTCCGCGCTGCGGAGAACGCGCTTTGCCTCGACCGCATCCGCCTCATGTGCAAGCCCGGCGGTCGGCTGACCCGTGCAGAGCTCATCCTTGTCGAACTCATAGTCCTTGACTGTCGCGCTGTCGTTCAGTATAACAAGCTCCTGCCACGGGACGAGCGCGCCGTCGCCGTTGCCGATGACGGATGTACCGACCCGCTCCGCGTCCTCGCGGCGGAATACCGCGAGCGACAGACCCTCCGCCTGCTCGGGGATGCCGCCGAATGAGAGGCGGGCAAAGCCGTGAAAATGCTTGACCTGCAGCAGATAATCGAACTCGTCGTATATCTTTCCGTCGCTGTCGTAGAGCACGAAGATGAACGGAAGCTCCTCCTCGGAAAGGTATGCGGAGCTGTCGGTGCCCCTCTCGCTCGCCTCGCGTCCGAGACGGTTGAGATTGTACGATACGGTCAGCTGCAGCTCGCCCGATGCGGGGACGCGCACGACGTTGTATACGAGAAAATACTTGTCGGGGGTATAGTTCACCTGCGGCTCGATGCTCTGCGCCTCGGTCGTTCCGTCAGACGAAGCGAGCGCCGCCGTCCGCTCGGTCCATAAAAAGCGTGCAAGCTCGCCGTGCGGCTCCTGCTCATACGAGCGGAAAAGGACAAAAGCGATCATAAACACGATTAGTCCGAGTGTCAGGGCAAGAAATGCCCGTCCGAATACGCGCAGACAGCCCCGCGGCTTACGCCCGCTGTGTGTTTCGAGATATTCTTCGTAGCTGCTCATAATAATTTCCTTTGCTTCGGGGAACGCCGTTATGCGGCGGCAGTTCGGTCAGAGGCGGTGCTCGGTCAGCGCCCGCAGTCGGCGGGAGCGCCGCACGCACGCGACAGCATCGATATGTGATGCACGTCGGCTGCCTCTACGCAAAGCCCGACACGAACCGCGGCAGACCGACGCGGTGCCGATATCCGCACGGACGCACATCGAAACGGTAATCTACGTTCGGCGCACGCCTCCGCATATAAACAAAAACCCATTTTACAATAGGATTATACCATATTGCTTTCCTTTATTCAAGTTAGTAGGACGAAAATTAATATGTTATTCTTGAAAATTTATACGGCATGTGATATAATATCTTAAAATGAGGTCGGTGACCCCGTTTTTCGTCATGCTTTTTTGTGCCTCGACGGCAGAACGGAGCTGCACACGGTCGTGTCACGCGGTATTGTTACGCGATATTGTCGCGCGGTATTCCGCACGCCGCGGCAGCATCGTATACACGCCCGCATCAATGCAAGCAGCCGCGCATCGCAAAACCGTGCAGCGCAAGGCCGCGCAGCATGACATACAGAAAAGAGAAAAGGGCAATGAAATATGTTTTTTCGGACAGTCTCGCAGAGCTTCGCCCGTCGGCTATACGCGAGATATTCAAGAGTCTCGGCGACCCCGAGATGATAGCCTTTGCGGCGGGAAACCCCTCGCCTGAGGCATTTCCCGTCGGGCTTGTGCGCCGCGAATGCGCGCGCATACTGGAGGAGCAGCCTATCGAAGCGCTGCAATACGGCACGACTGAGGGCTATACCCCGCTGCGCCGCGCGATCGAAGCACGGCTGACCGAGCGTTTCGGTCACTGCGCGGACGGAAATGACGTTATAGTTACCACGGGCGGCGAGCAGGGCATTGAGCTTGCATGCAAGGCGCTGTGCAACCCCGGCGACGCGGTGCTCTGCGAGGAGCCGAGCTTTATCGGCGCACTGAACTCCTTCCGCTCGCTCGGCGCGGTGCCCGTCGGTGTTCCGATGGATGCGGACGGCATAAACGTCGCGGCATTCGAGGAGGAGGCGGTGCGCACGGGCGCAAGGCTCGCGTATCTCATCCCGACCTTCCAGAACCCGAGCGGGATAACCATGAGCGCGGAGAAGCGCCGCGCGATATACGAGGTCGCATGCCGCCGCGGCATAATGCTGATAGAGGACAACCCTTACGGCGAGCTGCGCTTTGCCGGCAGCGGCGTCGATACGATAAAGAGCATCGACGCGGAGGGCGCGGTAATCTACTGCAGCTCCTTCTCTAAGATACTTGCCCCCGGTATCCGCGTAGGCTACGTTCAGGCGGCCCGCGCGGTCATCTCAAAGATGGTGGTGGCAAAGCAGGTAGAGGACGTTCACACCCCCATGCTCACGCAGCTGATTGCCCATGCATTCATGCAGAGCGGCACGATGGACGAGCACATCCGCTCGGCTGCGCAGCTGTACGGTAGAAAGTGCGCGCTGATGCTCTCCTGCCTCGACCGCAGCATGCCGAAGCAGGTCACCTACACCCGCCCCGAAGGCGGACTGTTCCTCTGGTGCACCTACCCCGAAGAGGTCGACATCACGGCGCTGACCGCGCGTCTGCTTGAGGAAAAGGTCGCGGTCGTTCCGGGAAGCGCCTTCTGCTCGGTACAGGGCGGTGTGTCGCATTCCGTGCGCCTTAACTATTCGACACCGTCGGATGAGCAGATAGAACGGGGCGTAGAAATACTCGCCCGCGTATCGCGCGAGCTGCTCGCAGTGGGCTGATGCCCGACATTCGGGTCTCAGCGATTTTTTCGAACCCTATCGGAAGCTTTCGGATTTTATCGGATTTTATCGGGTTTTATCGGATACCGTCTGATTTTGTTTTTATCGATTTTTTATTTGTTTAAAGAAAGAGTTTTTATTATGGAAGAAGCAAAAAAGAGAATTTTCTCCGGCATACAGCCGAGCGGCATACTGACCATCGGAAACTATCTCGGCGCGCTGAAAAACTGGGTCGGTCTGCAGGATGACTACGAGTGCATCTACTGCGTAGTCAACATGCACGCCATCACCGTACGTCAGGTGCCCGCCGACCTGCGCCGCCATACCTATGAGGCGCTTGCGGTCTACCTCGCTGCGGGCATCGACCCGAAAAAGAGCACGATATTCGTGCAGAGCCACGTTCCCGCGCATGCGGAGCTCGCATGGGTGCTCAACTGTAATACCATGTTCGGCGAGCTGTCGAGAATGACGCAGTTTAAGGATAAAAGTGCAAAACACGGAAACAATATAAACGCAGGTCTGTTCACCTACCCGACCCTTATGGCTGCCGACATACTGCTGTATCAGGCGGCGCTTGTTCCCGTAGGTCAGGACCAGAAGCAGCATGTAGAGCTGACGCGCGATATCGCGGAGCGCTTCAATTCGCTCTACGGCGATACCTTCACGGTGCCCGAGCCGTACATTCCCGAGACGGGCAAGCGGGTAATGAGCCTGCTCGACCCGACCAAGAAGATGAGCAAATCGGACGAGAACGCCGGCGCTTACGTCGCCATTCTCGACGGGCGCGACGATATAATCCGTAAGTTCCGCCGCGCGGTGACCGATTCGGGCTCCGAGGTGCGCTTTGCCGAGGGCAAGGAGGGCATCTGCAATCTGATGAACATCTACTCCGCCATCACGGGTAAGGAAAACGATGAGATAGAGCGCGAGTTCGAGGGCAAGGGCTACGGCGATTTCAAGCTTGCCGTAGGCGAGGCTGTCGCCGACGCTCTCACACCGCTCCGGAGCGAGTACACAAGGCTTATAGCCGACAAGGCATATCTCGAGCAGATAATGCGCGAGGGTGCAGAGGCTGCATCCGCTGTTGCCCGCAAAACAATGAGAAAGGTATATAAAAAGACAGGCTTTGTTCAGCTCTGATGCCGTGCAACAGGCTGACAGGCGTGATTTTTGAGGAAACTTTATGGATCTGAATACTATATTGCTCCCCGTGCTGACGGCGCTGATCTGCTCCGCGCTTATCTCGTTTACATGTACGCCCACGGCGAGCTTCATCGCCTACAAGATCGGCGCGGTCGACGTACCTACCGACGGCAGGCGAATGCATAAAAAGCCCATTCCGCGACTCGGCGGTATTGCCGTTTTCGTCGCTTTTGTCGTTTCTGCGCTCGTCTATTGTGAGATGACCCCCGTGCTGCTTTCGCTGCTGCTCGGCGGACTTATGATAGTCATTATCGGTATGATAGACGACGTTTTCCGCATCAAGCCGTACGCAAAGCTGATAATCCAGCTCATCGCAGCGGTCTTTCCGATAATGGAAGGAGTCACCATCGACTTTTTCTCCGTCGGCGGTCAGACATTTGAGCTCGGTATGTGGAGCAAGCCGATAACGCTGCTGTGGATATTGCTCGTAACTAACGCCGTCAACCTCATCGACGGGCTCGACGGTCTTTCCTGCGGCGTTTCCGCTATCTGCTCCTTCTCGCTGCTGCTCGTTACGCTGACCTTCGGTCAGTCGCTCAACTCGGTGCTGCTGTGTGCCATTCTTGCGGGCTCGTGCCTCGGCTTCCTGCCCTATAACTCCAATCCGGCAAAGATATTCATCGGCGATACGGGCGCGATGTTCCTCGGCTATACCATGTCGGTCATCTCGATCAGCGGAGTGTTCAAGGTCCATGCGACCCTGTCGTTCCTTATCCCCATGTCGATATTCGGCCTGCCGCTTTTCGACACGATATTCGCGGTATTCCGCCGTCTGCTGCACGGTCAGGCACCCTGGCATGCGGACCGCGGTCATATCCATCACAGGCTTATAGACCTCGGCTTCAATCAGAAGCAGTCGGTGCACATCCTCTACGCTATCAGCGGCATGCTCGGACTTTCCGCGCTTCTCTTTACGCGCGAGAGCATGTTCGGCATGATATTGATACTCGTTGTCAGCCTGCTGATACTGCTCTCGAATATCTATATAATGACACATGCGGACGCAAGACATAAGGCGGGGCTCGATCAGGAGCTTTCCTTCGACCATTGCGAGCCCGAAACAACCGCAGACGCTGCACAGACGGCTGCGACGGCGAATACCGCAGACACAGCGACGGCAGATGCGACAGCAACCGAGGCGACCGGCGCAGCTCCGACGGAGGATACAGCCGAAGCGGGCGACGCTGCGAATACCGACGCAGGCTCGGCAAAGTCCGAATAACGGCGGTGCGAAAAATCCCGCAGCGCAACGGCAGAACTCCGCAGCGCAGCAGAATCACACCGTGCGACTGCAGAAGCGTCTGCGCGGCACATTCCGCCCGTGAGGCGACAGAAAATTCAGCAAGTCAGGGGGAATCCATTTCATGAAGTCAAAGAAACTGTTGATGACGGTGATCGCGGTCATCGTGCTGTTTATTCCGACGATAATCGGAATAGTCAGCTATCGGACGGCACAGTCGTCGCCTGTCACAAAAAGCTCGGTCACAAAGATGGTGCTTCGTACGCCGAAGGGCAACGAATATGTTTTCGACAAGAGCGCAGAGACTCAGCCCGAGCAGCAGATCGACGGAAGTATGATTACATATTTCGTCACCGCAAACGAGAACGCAGCCTCGCTCTCCTCTCTTTCGACCGCTCTTGCGGGCAGAGAATGCTTTGAGGCAACCTACTACTGCTACGACAAGGAGCCGGTATACAAATACTATTTCTCCACCGACGCAAACGACTGCTACATCGTTGACAACAACGGCGCGGCATACCGTATGGCGGCGGAGGATGCGACAAAATTCATCTATTCTCCGTACGGAATAGATATGTACACCTCATCGTCGGTACCCGTGCTCTCGGTCGGCGAAACGACCATCCACCCGGCAAGCATGCAGTGGCAGTATCTGCTCCCGAGCGGGGAGTACGGCAACGCAATAACGCAGCTTGCGACATCGGCTGAGACGGCATCGGTCGGCGGCAGCCTTGACCTCTCCTTCGACGTTATGCCGGACTATATGCAGGTGCAGATAAGCGACGGCGACGAGGTCATATATAACGATCTGTATTCGGGTCTGTCCGCAGTCAAGTTTACCGACAGCGGAACGCTGGGCGTCAAGATACAGGCAAAATGGTACGACGACAGCACCCGCGCAAGCTACGGCGAGGGCTACTATGAGTTCAATATCGAGATCAGTGCACCCGCCACCTTCACGCTCGGCACAAACACCATTCAGCACGGCGACTTCGTCGTAATAACAGGTAAGAACGTCAAGGATGGCGCGGAGATTTCATTCTCCTCAAGCCCCGATATCGGCTTTACGCCGCAGTTCTTCCGCGACGGGGACAACGTTTACGCACTCGTGCCCATCTCGTATGATGTCGAGTACAGTGCGACCGAGCAGTTCACCATCGACTGCGACGGAAGCAGCTCGACGCTCACGCTGAACGTGACCGAAAAGACCTACCGCACGCAGAACTACGGAATCTCGGTTGACCTTATATCCAAGTATTTTGACGGCAACGCAAAGGCTGCTTACGCAGAGGGCATGGCTCCGTACTATGCAAACAAGGAGTCTACGCGCTACTTCGAGGGTGCGCTCGGCTATCCGTCAAGCTCGATATCCAACCTCAATACCGTCAAGACAGGCTATGGCGTATGGCGTACCCTGACCGCGACGGGCGGACAGTACCGCAACGACGGAGTTGACTTTATCATCGGCTCCTCCTCGTCGGTCAACGCCGCATATGCAGGTAAGGTCATCTTCGCGGGCGAGCAGACCGTAACCGGCAAAACGGTCGTCATCGACCACGGCTGGGGGCTTAAGAGCGTCTACGCTCATCTGAGCTCGATAAGCGTCTCCGAGGGAGACACGGTCGAGAAGGGCCAGGACCTCGGAGTTGTCGGTTCGACAGGCTTTACCGATCAGGTACTGCTCCATTTCGGACTGTTCGCGTTCGATAAGCCCGTCTGCCCGTATAACTACTACGACAGCGAGATTCCGATAGCAAACTGATCGGAGTGCGCACCGCAACGGCATACTAACGCACACGGCATACCCGTCCGCACATATCGTGATATTTCCCCCAAAAACAGACTTTCCGCACAGCCCGGTATCGGGCTGTGCGGTATTTTTTTGTTTTTCGCGATACAGAAGCAGCGTAACGTCGCGCGAATATTCTGCCGAATTATGCGGCAAGCGGGCGTCTTCGCGGTTATCGGGGCGGATTCGGTCGTAAACAGGGGAACGAAATTTACAAATATTTCTATGGAATCTATTGACAAATTGTGCGAAAAGGGGCTATAATTCTTATGCAAGAAGGGGGTGTTTCCGTTGTGCAAGTAATTTTCGCCTCAGTTCCAAGCATATACCCAAGTAAGTTTTTAACGGCAGGAGCAGTTTTTTGCGGCAGCCGTCCCGATATATACGGGACCGTACCGCATGACGCTTCGGAAATGCAAAAGCAGAAAGGAATAACAAAATGCTTGAAAGAATCAAAAAATCGACCGCCGTTCTTTGCTCGCTTATACTGCTTGCATCATCGCTGCCCGCGAACGCCGTCGACATCGACACGTCGATCGACATCGGCAATGCCGGCGGGCTTATCGTCGGAGACATCATCGGGGGAGGTGAAGGCGACAGCCTGCCGATAGCCAAGGAAGTGCTGCTCGAGCACCTTATCGAAGAGCCGGATGCGAACACAAACGCCTCGACTCTGCCGTTTCCCGTGAGCTACGACCTGACGACAAACTCATTTCTCCCCGCACTGCACTCCGAGGGGTCGACCCTCTCAACCGTAGAGGCGTGCGTATACTACCAGTATACATACGCTGCCAATCGGATGAACGGTGCATACAGCACCTCGAACAGCACGATATACTCGCCCGCATGGGTCGCGTGCTCGCTGCGTCCGTACGGCAACAATACTACGATCTTCTCTGCGGACGAATGCTACGATTTTCTTAAGGAGCACGGAGCACTGCACATCATCGACGACACGACCACCTCCGCGGGCGCTGCGCCGACCAACGAGGCAAAGATACGTGAAGCGATGAAAACGCGGCTCCGCAGCTGGGGAGTCACCTCGCTCGCTCAGACGGGAAACACGCGGACAAGCGACGGGGTTATCAACATCAAGACAAAGCTCTACTACAACGGCGAGCTGCCGAGAGTTGATCTTCCCTACTACATGATAACCAAAGAAAGCACAAGCACCGGCCACGGCAACGTCGTTGTCATGGGCTTGCACAAGCCTACGCTGAATTATTTCTCGGGAATAATCATCGGCTACGACGATAACGTCGTCTGCGATATCAACGGAGACGGCACTATCTCCGCGTGCGAGCGCGGCGCTTTCAAGGTCATCGGCGGCTTTAACCGCGGCGCGACCCCCTACTGGATAATGTACGATGCCATGAATAAGGAAAGCGACATCTCGGGCGACTGGGATGCCGATTACGCAACTAATTACCGCGCGCCGAGAGTTCCGATATTCTCGTCCGCTGCCGATCTCGGCAACTGTATCTTTACAGCTTCGACACGTACGCATACCACCGACGTGCTGGCGCGTGTGCGCTTCGTGAACACCGTTCACTATAAGCCCTCGGTGACCGTCGTAAAAACGCCGAGTCCCGACGGTATCGAGCCGTATACCGAATATCCCACAACGCAGAACGGTACAAACGGCAGCAGCTTCAGTGAAAGCTTTACGCTCCTGTATGACCTGAGCATGGCAGGGCTGAAGCGCAGCAATATCGCCAGCACCGCGAACAGCTACGGCCTGGATATAAGCGGCGGAAGTGTCTCGGGCGTGACATTTGTCGACGACCTCGGCGAGACCGTTAAAACGGGCGTGCGGGACGCTTACGGCGGCTATATGACGACCTTCGGTCTCCCGATCGGCGACCTCAACTACAGCGGCACGGTTACAACGCAGGACCTCGTCCGCCTGCAGAACTATCTCGGCGGCACACGCGAGTTCTCCTCACTGCAGATGTACCTTGCTGATGCAGACCGCGACGGTGATATTGATAACGACGACCTGCAGAAGATTATGCAGATAATCGCCGCAGGCTGATTTTCAGGATCGGGATGCATCGGACGGGCAGCTCAGTCCGTCCGTGCTGCGGGGCATGCGTCGTGCAGACATGTACAATACATACATGCACCGTGCGTACATGTGCCATACGAACATGCACCGTGCGGAAATGCTCAGTGCGTACATGACCCGCAGCGCACCCGACATGCCGCCGTCGGACAAAAGGTCTGACGGCGAAAACAAATTACCGCTTAAGTGGGGATAGGAAAAAATGTTCGGCGCAGAAAAAGCGAATTTATTCTTTTCAGAGAAATCCGTTAGGCTTTCCTCCGATTTCTTTTAGTTTCTTTGCTATACTGAAATATAATCATTTAATATTCGCTTTTTCGTCCCGGGCATTTTTAACATTCCCAAAGAAAGGATATAAAATGTATAAAAGACTTAAAAAATCGGCAGCGATGCTCTGCTCGCTCGCGATACTCGCCTCCTCCCTGCCCGTCGGCGCGCTTGATTCGGCAGGCAAAGCCGAGGATATCAGCCTCGGCGGACCCGAGCTGCTTGAAAACGGCGACTGCACCCCCATCGACGAAGATGTGCTGCGCGAGCACACCATTGCAGTCGGTGAGGACACCGAAGCGGACGCGGGCGTAAATGTGGTAACCACACCGCCTCCCTCAAGCTATGACCTGTCCACAAGCAAATATTTCCCGACGCTCAGCACCCCCACTGCGCCCATATCGACCGCCGCCGCGTGCGTTTATTATCAGTTTACCTACACGGCAAACCGATACAACGATATAACGAGCAACAAGTCGACTACGGTTTACTCTCCCAACTGGGCAGGGAGAGCGCTGCGCACACTGGGAAACAGCACTTCTTCCGCCCCCGCCGACAAGTTCTATGACTTTCTCAAGGAGCACGGCGCGCTCCACTACAGCGACGACTCGAGCACATCGAACGGCGCAATGCCGACCGACGAGGCAAAGCTGCGTGAAGCGATGAAGACCCGCCTTAACACATGGAACGCACGTACCATCCCCTCCACCGGCATAACCCGCACAAATACCTCGCTCATCTACATAAAGAGTTTGATTTCCATGGGCGACCTGCCGAGAGTCGAGATACCGTACTACGCAGTAACGAGAAACAGCTCGACATACGGCGATGTCGTTGTCATGACCCTGACAAAGAGCACGCTCAATGACTTTTCGGGTATCGTCGTCGGCTACAACGATAATATCGAGGTCGATATCAACGGCGACGGCGTTATCTCCGCGTGCGAGCGCGGCGCTTTCAAGGTTCTCGGCGGCAGAAACGGGGGCTCGACCGGCTATACATGGATAATGTACGACGCACTGAATTATCAGAGCAGTATCTCGGGCGAATGGGAGGATGAGTACACCACCCTGTACCGTGCGCCGAGACAGCCCGCTTTCCATAACCCCAACACATCAAGCGGCAACTATTTTTACACCATAAATGTTCGCGCGTACGATACCGAGGTCATGGCGCGTGTAAGCTTCAAGAATGCGGTACAGTATATGCCGAGAGTCAATCTCTACCGCTGCACCGATGATCCCGATGATGAGATAGAGTATGAAACGACCCAGAACACCATATACGGCACAAGCTATCAGCAGGACTTTTTCCTGCTGTTCGACCTCAGCCTCGTCTGGCTGTCGTACACCAATATCGGCACAAGCGGCTACAGATATGAGGTTCTTGCAAATACCACAAGCGGTACGGTCGATAACGTAAGGTTCATCGACGACCTCGGAGATACCGTTGCAGCACTGACCGGGAACAACGATGTTTACGGCGCCGAGCTCTGCTTCCCGATAGGCGACCTTAACTACAGCGGCACCGTTACAACGCAGGACCTCGTCCGTCTGCAGAACTATCTCGACGGCAATCGCGAGCTGTCCTCGCTTCAGCTCGATCGTGCCGATGCCGACCGCGACGGCAATGTCGACACCGACGATCTGCAGAGAATAATGCAGATAATAGCTGCAAGCAAATGACGGGAAGGCTAAAATCGTCCGGACCTAAAATCGCCTCTGTCGTACGCCGGCACGGCGACGTGACGATTTTAGGCGCTTCTGCATCTTTTTTATCACTCCCCGTTCTTGGGGAGGCTGAAAAAACGCAGACCTAAAAAAGCTCCTTCCGCGTACGCGGGGACGGGGCAATGACATCCGCATAACGGAATAATAAAAAAGCGCCCTACGTCCGCGCCGACACGCGGGAGCTCCCGACAGAGCAACACGCTCTGTCGGGTTCTTTTTTTGCACTCAATCTTCCCGATTAGCGGCACGGTCGGTCACTTTTAGCTGTCTGCACAAATGTTCTTGCTAAATTCTGCAATTTGTGATATACTTAGATAAGGTCAGCGTTTGTTTTTTACACGACGACCGAAAGGATCATCTATGGTATTTACAAGCACGGTTTTTCTGTATTACTTTCTGCCGCCGCTTCTGGTTCTGTATTACGCAATGCACGGCAGGTGGCTGCTTCCGATAAAGAATTTCATCCTGCTCGTGTTCAGCCTCGTCTTTTACGCATGGGGCGGGGTGGGAAATCTGTTTATACTTCTCGCGTCGGTGGTCGTGAACTACCTCGGTGGTCTCGGGGTCGGGCTGTCAAAGAGCCGCGGTGCAAAAAGAGCTTTTCTTATCCTGTCGCTGCTGTTCAGTCTCGGGCTGCTCGGGTATTATAAGTATGCCGGCTTCGGCGCGGGCATACTGAACAGCCTCGGCATCCCCGTCGCCGTACCGAGCATCGTACTCCCGATAGGCATATCATTTTTCACGTTTCAAGGCGTCAGCTATGTCATTGACGTATACCGCGGAGATGCGGGAGTTCAGAAAAACCCCCTGTATGTCGCGCTGTACATCGCGCTCTTTCCGCAGCTCGTTGCGGGACCTATCGTAAGATATACGACCGTTGAGTACGAGATAACGCACAGAGAGCATACCCTTTCCGATTTTTCGGACGGTCTTGTGCGCTTTTTCATCGGCTTCGGCAAGAAGATGCTTCTCGCAAACGCTATGGGTGAGATAGCGGACGACGTCTTTACCATGGGCAGCGACGTGCTGACCGCTCCCGTCGCATGGGTCGGTGCGATAGCGTATTCGTTTCAGATATACTTTGATTTTTCGGCATATTCCGACATGGCAATAGGGCTCGGACGCATGTTCGGCTTTCATTTTCTTGAAAACTTCAACTATCCGTACATTTCGGATTCGATAACCGACTTCTGGAGACGGTGGCACATTTCGCTCTCGACGTGGTTCAGAGATTACGTATACATCCCGCTCGGCGGAAACCGATGCAGCAAAGCGCGCTGTATCTTCAATCTTTCCGTCGTCTGGTTTCTCACCGGCATGTGGCACGGCGCAAACTGGACGTTTATCGCATGGGGGCTGTATTTCGGAGCGCTGCTGATAATCGAAAAATACCCCCTCGGCAGCATCCTGCCGAAGATTCCGCGTGCCGTCCGCCGCGTCGTGACTCTTGTTATCGTCATGATAGGCTGGGTACTGTTCAGAAGCGATTCCATCGCGGATGCGGGACGCTACCTTGCGGTGATGTTCGGTGGCGGTGGCTTTGCCGTCGATCAGGCGGTGTACTACATCGTCGAGTACCTGCCCGAATTCATACTTTGCATCGTCGCAAGCCTGCCGATAAAAGTCGCGCTTGAGCGGCGTCTCGACCGCAGCTGCGAGAGCAGCATGCCCGCTTTTCTCACAAAGGAGCTCGGCACAAAGCTCTTTGCACTTGCGGTATTCGTCCTCTCGTTTATAAAGCTGATATCGGGAAATTTCAATCCGTTTATCTATTTCCAGTTCTGAGCGAGCCGCACATCATTTGAAGCACACGGCAAAAGGAGCACCGATGAATAAAGTAAAACCGAGGGCTGTGCTTTCCGCAATATTTGCGGTCTGCATGACAGCAGCCTTCTGCATACCGATAGGATATATGTCCGTCAACACATTAACAAAAGAGAAGGAGTCCTATTCGTACTACGAAAACCGCCTTCTTTCGGAAGAACCCGAGTACACGACCGATGGACTGCTGTCGGGGGCGCTGATGAACGACATCGAAACGTATATTAAGGATCACGCGACGCTGAGAGACAGTATAGTCGGAATATATACCGCCATGAATCTCGATATATTGAAGCGCCCCGTTGTAAACGGCGTTGTTATAACGGATGATGCGCTGCTTCCGTACAATGCGCCCGAGCGCGTGAGCGACGACGAGATAGCCGAGGCAGCCGACAAAACGGCGGCAAATCTGCGTCTGCACAGCGAAGAGGTCGGCGCATACGGCGGTTACTTCTGCTATGTTGCGGTGCCGTGCCAGTATGTGTTTTTTGAGGACAGCTATCCGACGTATCTTGGTAACCGCTCGGAATATACCGCAGCATCGTCGGCGGCGCTGTTTTCAAGGCTCGATAGCTGCGGCGTGAACTATATCGACATGAAAGCGGTGTTCGACTCGCTCGGCGCAAGACCCGAATTTTCGTCAACGGTCGACAATCATTACGGCATAATAGGCGCATACGAGACCTACCGCGCGATTATGAATAACATCATCGAGGGCTCGCCGTTTAGACCGTATGTTCTGACCGAGGAGAGCAGCACTCTTACAACGCTGCCGAACGATTATCTCGGCTCACGCAGCAGAAAGCTGCTCGGCATGCGCGGCGGCAACGAAAAGCTCAGCATTATCGAACCGATAAACAATATCCCGTTCGACCGCTATGACAATGATAATACCGACCCGATACACATTGTGTACAACATTCCGAGCGACCCGAACGAGCGCGTGCTGTACGAGCTGTATATGAGCGGGGACGTCGCAAAGACGGTTATCGAGACCGACCGCCCCGAGCTGCCGTCGATACTTATCTACGGCGACAGCTTTACCAATCCCGTAGAGTGCATCGCATATACGGGCTTTGATACCATGTATTCGTACGATTTCAGACACTACGATGAAATGAGTCTGTCCGAGATAATCGAGGAATATAAGCCGGATGTAGTCGTGTGCATACGGGATTATGAAGCAATGCTGAACTACGAAAGCAACGGATGCTGAAATAACACAGACCGAGTTCGATTATGCTTAAATTGTCCTAACCGAAAAAACGGATAAAAGCAAGCAGCTTTCATCCGTTTTTCTTTTGTTCGTTTTTTCTTTCTGCGCTTTTCAGCCACGACTCGGCGGGAGATAAAAAAGATGCAGAAGCGTCGAAAATCGTCACGTCGCCGTACAAGCGTACGGCAGAGGCGATTTTCGACGGTAGAAAAAGCGAAAACATTATTTCGCCTTTTAAAGGAATCCGCAAGGATTCCGACATCATTCAGCAAATCAGATTATACTAAAGCCGTCACTCAATAACTTGTTTTCGCTTTTTCGGTCGGCGCTTTTTTAACCCAGCCAAGGCTTTACTCGTCACACGGTTGGTAACACAGCTTGTTGGTTATACTCGCAACAAGCGAAGCGCCGCTGAGCCCGCGCGCCGCGTACAGGCGCGGGATGGTCATATTCGTTCTTCCGCCGAGCGGCTCTGCGGGGCGTGCGAGATATGCAGCGTCGAAAAATTCGGACGCGATGCGGGTGACCATAGTGTTCCATTTGCCCGTCGGGTATGCCATGCTGCGGCAGGGAACGCCCGTTATCTCCTCGATACGGCGGACCGACTCGGAAAGCTCGTCATAAACTCGGCCCTCGTCCTCGTTTGCAAGCACGCAGTGATTCGCGGTATGACTGCCGAAGCGCACAAGACCGCTGTCCGACATCTCCTTTATCTGCTCGGTGGTGAGATAGCCGGGGGTGTCTATCATGTTGGTTATCATGAATACCGTCGCCTTTGCGCCGTGCGCCTTGAGTATCGGGAACATGGTGGTGTAGTTATCCTCATAGCCGTCGTCGAAGGTCACAAGCACCGCGGGGCGGTCTTTCGGCGCGTATTCGTCCGCGAAAAGGAAGGAATAGCCCGCATTTGTGATGGCGGTGAGCTGGTCGTCAAACTCCGCGGGGCGGACGAACAGCGAGGTATAATCATTAAACGGGGTCTCCATTATCAGGTGGTACATAATGCCCACGGGCAGATATCCGCCCTCCGCATTTTCCGCCTCCGTACACGCCCCGGGAACGTCGCGGCTCAGCAGCTCCCGCAGTATCTCGTCGTCGGTCTGAATCTCTTCGGCAGGCTCGGTTTCGGGCTCGGTCTCGGGTTCTGTCTCGGGTACTGTCGTCTCCGGCTCGGTCGTCTCGGGCTCGGTGGTGACCTCGGTCGTAGCTTCGGTCTCGGCGGTAGTCTCGTCTCCGTCGCCGCCTCCGCATGAGCAGAGAAGCGCAGCCGCGGTCATCGCCGCAAGCGCAAAAGCAATTATCTTAGTCGTGATGCTGTTTCCGGTTTTCATGGGTAAATATGTAGCCTTTCGTGTTCTGCGGGGATGTTAAAAGGTCCTATCGGATTTCTCGCCGCTCCGAACATTTTTACCCATCCCCTATTGAATTAAGCGGGCTGTTAAAAACAAGTTATTTTACAGCCCGTTTTACTGCTTTTCGTTATGTCGGCACTGCGGCAAGTGCAAACGCCGCCCCCGCTCGAGGGCTTACTTTACCGTGCCGCGGTGCCATTCAGCATTTATCTCGGCGAGCTCCTTTTTGCCCTCGATATACGGGCGATAGATATCCTCGGTCGAGCCGCCGCCACGAACATCGCAGCCGTCGCAGCCCGCGCAGCCGCCGCAGCCGAGCCCGTCGCGGATTATCCGCTCGCGTTCCTCGCGCGTTGTATCCTTAATGAGAATCGAACGCTTTGACATTACATTTCCTCCGTCTGCTTCATACATTCGGCGACGCTCCGCCGCCGTTGAATGCAGTCTGCACAATTTTGTAAACATATATGCATCGGCACGGTCGGTGATACCGCCGTATCGGGGTTCATATGCTATTATAGCGTATATCGTCACGTTTATCAAGGGGCATGTGGAAATATTTTTCAAGTGTTTAGGCAGCCGACACGATGCGCTGTCGAAAATTAGATTGTTTTCTGAAAACATAATGACAACGGACAAAAAATGTGTTATAATGTGCAAGGTATGACAGTCTGCGGCGATGCATGCGGCACGCGCGGGCTCTGAAATCGAAAGGGGATAAATTCATGGGACTTATTAAGGCAGGAGTCGGCGCACTCGGCGGAACGCTCGCCGACCAGTGGAAGGAATTTTTCTATTGCGATGCACTTCCGAACGACGTGCTCATGCGTCGCGGACACAAGCAGATAACGGGTCGCTCCTCTAACACCAAGGGCAACGATAACATCATCACAAACGGCTCGGGCATCGCCGTTGCCGACGGTCAGTGTATGATAATCGTCGAGCAGGGAAAGATAGTCGAGGTCTGCGCAGAGCCCGGTGAGTTCACGTACGACAGCTCCACAGAGCCCTCTATATTCTCCGGCAAGCTCGGCGAGAGCATCAAGCAGACCTTCAAGACCATAGGCAAGCGCTTTACATACGGCGGCGACACAGGCAAGGATCAGCGCGTCTACTACTTCAATACGAAGGAGATAATCGGCAACAGGTTCGGAACATCGAACCCCATCATCTTTGAGGTAATGAACAAGCGCATCGGTCTCAGCCGCACCGTTCAGGTTCGCTGCAACGGCGTTTATACATATGTCATCTCCGACCCGCTGCTCTTCTATACGAGACTGTGCGGAAACGTTACGGAGGAATTCACCCGCGATCAGATAGACGATCAGCTCAAGGTCGAGTTCGTCGACGCGCTCCAGCCCGCGCTCGGTGCGCTCGCTGAGCTCGAGCTGCGCCCGGCGCAGCTACCCGCAAAGGTAAACGAGCTCAAGGCGGCTATGAACGACGCGCTCAAGCAGGAGTGGGCAGAGAACCGCGGTATCTCGGTCGAAAAGATAGCGCTCAACCCCATCACGCTCACAGATGAGGATATGAAGAAGATCAACGAGATCGAGGATGCGGCAAGCATCGGCTCGAATCCGTTCGTCATGGCGGGCAGAATGACCAACGCTACCGCCGACGCAATGCAGACCGCGGCAGGAAACGACGCAGGCGCAATGACCGGCTTTATGGGTATGGGAATGGTCGGAATGGGAGGACAGGGCGGCTTCGGCGCCGCGCAGAACCTCTATGCCGCAGGTGTTCAGCAGGCTCAGCAGAATCAGCCTGCACAGCAGGGCGCAGCCGATTCATGGAAGTGCTCCTGCGGCGCGACCTCTACGGGTAAGTTCTGCCCGGAGTGCGGCGCTGCCCGCCCCGAGGCAAACGGTTGGACCTGCTCGTGCGGAACTGTAAACAACGGAAAATTCTGTCAAAACTGTGGTGCAAAGAAGCCCGAGGGATGCTAAATCTCGGGGAGAGATAAAAAAGATGCAGAAGCGTCGAAAATCGTCACGTCGCCGTACAA
>URDX01000011.1 GCA_900546695.1 uncultured Eubacteriales bacterium
GACATTAACGGCGACGGCAATGTTGATACGAAGGACCTTATCCGTCTGATGAAGGCTCTGTCAGGCGACAAGTCCGTTATCCCCGCAGCGCCCGAGACTCCAAAGACTCCCGAGGAACCCAAGACCGATAACCCACAGTGATCCGACGGCTTTTCGGCTGACCGCGTTCGCGCGGTGAAATAGGTTTTTTATCCACCCCGACACTTTTGCGTCGGGGTGGATTTTTCGTTTTGCTTAACAGGTATGAGCGGGCAGCATGTGTAGGGCGGCGGATTATTTTCCGTGGCGGTCGATTTTATCCCGACACTTTTACGTCGGGGCGGTTTTGCTGTTAGCGCGTGGCTTTTAGCTCCGGCAAACGCAATTACAGAATCGGCTGCGCGCTGTTTCTGCCACCCTCGCAGTTTTTTACTGGATGTATGCTTTGCCGCGGTCGGGCGCGGAAAATATTTACCGTACCTCTTGCAAATGATTGGAAGTAGTGCTATAATGGCTTGGATTATTAAGCCGCTGCGGCTTTTTGAAAGGATAACTGCAGTAATGAACATCATTATTATGGGATGCGGAAAGATAGGAACAACCATCCTTGAGGCACTTGTTTCTGAGGGTCACGACGTTGTTGCCATTGATTCGGATCCCGAGGTAATAAAGGCGGTAACGAGCACGAGCGATGTTATCGGCGTGTGCGGAAACGGCGTTGATTGCCTGACGCTTGACGAAGCCGGGATACAGAAGGCGGACATTTTCGTTGCCGCAACCGGCTCGGATGAGATAAACATGCTCGGCTGCTTTATAGCGGGCAAGCTCGGAGAGGTCAAGACCATCGCGCGTATCCGCAACCCCGAATACAACGACAAGAGCCTCGGCTTTCTGCGTCAGCAGCTCGGGCTCTCGATGGCTATCAACCCCGAAAAGCTCGCGGCAAGAGAACTGTTCGACATTCTCAAGCTCCCGTCGGTCGTCAAGATAGAGGCGTTTGCGGGGCGCAGTTTTGAGATGATAGAGCTGATACTGCACGGCGATTCCGCACTGTGCGGGCTGTCGCTCAGCGAACTGCGTAACCGATACAGCGAGAGCTTTCTTGTCTGCGTCGTTCAGCGCAACGGTGAGGTCTATATCCCCGACGGTAATTTCGTCCTCCGCGACGGGGATAAGATAGGGCTGACCGCATCGCCCGCAGAGATACAGAACCTGCTGCGCGACATGGGCATCCTGCGCAAGAAGTCGCAGCACGTCATGATACTCGGCGCGAGCCGCACCGCATACTATCTCGCGCGGATGCTGATAGGCATCGGCGTTTCGGTCAAGATAATAGATAAGGATAAGACCCGCTGTGAGGAAATGTGCGTCAAGCTGCCGAAGGCTCAGATCGTCTGCGGAGACGGCGCGGAGCAGGAGCTGCTGCTCGAGGAGGGTATACGCTCGATGGATGCATTCGTCTCGCTGACGGGCATCGACGAGGAAAACATCCTGTTCTCCTTCTTCGCGGCATCGCAGACCGTTCCTACCGTAATTTCGAAGGTCAACCGCACCGAATTTGCGCAGCTTGCCGCAAAGCTCGGACTCGACTGCATCGTCTCGCCGAAAAAGGCGATGTCGAATGTGCTTGTCCGCTATGCCCGCGCGCTCGAGAATACGAGCGGCAGCAACGTCGAGACGCTGTACAAGCTGATGGACAGCAGCGCAGAGGCGGCTGAATTTATCGCCCATGAGGGCTCGCGCGGTATCGGTATAGCGCTGCGCGATCTGCGGCTGCGCCGCGGCGTTCTCGTTGCGGGTATCATCCGTGACCGTAGGCCTATCATCCCGACAGGCGACGATATGATACTTGACGGCGACCGCGTAGTCGTTATCGCGTCGGGAATGTGCCTGCGTGACCTCTCGGATATCTTTGAAAGATAACTACTAAAGAAATAACTACCAAAGGAAGAAGCAAACCGTGAACAGAAGAATGGTGTACCGCACCGTCGGTCAGATGATAGAGCTTGAGGCGATTATGCTGCTCATACCGATGCTTGCGGCACTGATATACGGAGAGATGAATGTCGTTCCCGCATTCCTGATACCCGCGGTCTGCACGGGGGTGATCGGCTTTGTGATAGCCCACACCTTCCCGCCGCGCGACCGTATACTGTATGCGCGGGACGGCTTTATGATAGTTGCGCTCGCATGGCTCGTGCTGTCGGGCATAGGAGCGCTGCCGTTCGTTTTCTCCGGTGAGATACCGTCGTATATCGACGCATTTTTCGAGACCGCGAGCGGCTTTACCACAACGGGCGCATCCATCGTGCGCGACGTTGAGGCGATGAGCCACGGGATACTTTTCTGGCGCAGCTTTACCCACTGGGTGGGCGGAATGGGCGTTATCGTTCTTATGATGGCGATAATCCCGCAGGAATCGGGCACCTCGATGTACATAATGAAGGCGGAGATGCCCGGACCCATCGTCGGAAAGCTCGTCCCGCGTATCCGTCAGACCGCAAAGGTACTGTACCTGATATATCTCGGTCTGACCGCGCTGCAGGTTGTGCTGCTCTGCGTCGGCGGCATGCCGCTCTTTGACAGTCTCGTGCACAGCTTCGGCACGGCGGGCACGGGCGGCTTCGGCATAAAGGCGGACTGCCTCGCCTCATATACACCGTATCAGCAGTGGGTTATCGCGATATTTATGCTGATATTCGGCGTGAATTTCAATCTGTATTACCTCATACTCATCCGCCGCGCGCGCTCTGCTTTCAAGAGCGAGGAGCTGTGGGCGTATGTCGGTATTGTGCTTGTCGCGAGCGGACTTATCTGCTATAATATCCGCGCGATCTATCCCGCGCTGTCGGATGCTGCACGGCAGAGTGCTTTTCAGGTCGCCTCTATAATCACAACGACAGGTTATTCAACGGCGAACTTCGATACGTGGCCGCAGCTGTCGCGCCATATCCTGCTGATACTCATGTTTATCGGTGGCTGCGCGGGCTCGACCGCGGGCGGACTCAAGGTCAGCCGCGTCGTGCTGATGTTCAAGAATATAAAGCTGAATCTGAAAAAGCTCATCCATCCCCGCGCCGTCGGCACCGCCCGCTTTGCGGGCAAAACGGTGGAGACCGAGACGCTGCAGGGGCTCGGTGTGTATATCGGGCTCTATTCGGTGCTGCTGATTCTGATACTGCTCATCCTCGCATTCGACCCGATTGAGTATAATATCGAGACTAATTTCTCGGCGGCGGTCTCCTGCTTTAATAACGTCGGACCGGGCTTCGGCGGGGTAGGTCCCGCACTCAGCTATGCCGATTATTCGCCGCTGTCAAAGCTCGTTCTCTCGTTCTCGATGCTGCTCGGCAGACTTGAGATATATCCGCTGCTGCTGATAATGTTCCCGTCTACATGGAGACGCGGACAGTGATGCGGTGATTTCATCCCCGCGCCGGCGTCAGGCTTTGCACGGCGGCAACCCCGCACGGGCGGCATTCTCTCGGCGGTATAACGCAATATCAAGTTTTTCGCTTTTCCGCGATACGGCATTGCCGTATCGCGGTTTTTGTCGTCTGTACTTTCGGCGGTACTGCGCTGCTCGCATCGCGATTTTCGGTATTGCGTGACTGTGCGGAGCTCTCCGTAAAACGATGTGAAAATCCTGTGAAGAAGGCAAAGAATTTCCCTAAACTTACATAATAATGCTTTTCAGGACAAATTTGATATGTTTCACGCCAAAATTGACACAAACTCTGAATTTGTGATATAATGAACAAAACGAGATAAATACGTGAAGATGACATGCATAAGTCATTTGCGGCGGGGTGACAGAGCAAATCAAAGGTGTATTTATTGCCTGATTACCGTGTCGATTCGTAACCGCTGCGAAGCGGAAAATTCAACTCACATAACGTTGCTCGGTCGACGTCTTGCGGAGTGTTTCATACAGCATGATACCTGCGAAAACATTTGTCACGGAGGAATTATGAAGAATAAAAAAGAAAGCAGCTATTCGATCGTCGGGAATATAGCTTTCATAATGAAAAAAGCGTGGTCGCTGGACAAGCTTCTGCTTTTTTCGACGTTCATCAAGATGCCGACGGTAGTATTGATCCCGCTTCTGGCGACGTACACATCGGGGCAGGTGGTGAGCCTGATAACCGACGGAGTCGGAGCGGCGCGGTACACGGTGCAGGTCGTGCTGCTGTCGGCGCTGCTGCTTGTGCTGCAGCTGATGCAGAAGTTTGTGGAGTCAAAGCTTGATTGGCGCGCGTTCGGCAACCGCTTTGAATACATAAATCTATGCTGCGGAAAGACCATGGATACCGATTATGAGAATATCGAATCCCCCGCGGGTCAGGAAAAGATGGAGCGGGCGTTCAACTCGGTCTGGAACAACAGCAGCGGAACGCAGCAGATATTCTCGCAGTTTGTCAGCATAGTGTCGAATCTGCTCGGTCTGGTGACCTACTCGGCTATTATCATTACGCTGCATCCGATGATAGCGGTGCTGCTTGCGGTCGTAACGCTGACCAACTATTTTGTGACCGTAGGGTACAGCAAATGGGTACACCGCAACATGGATAACTGGGTGGTCGTCGACCGAAAGCTGAGATACATACAGAACAAATCGGTCAGCTTTGAGAGCGCAAAGGATGTCAGGCTGAACGGGATGGCGGGGTGGTTCTATGAGCTCTCGCAGACTCTGTTCGGGCAGCGCTATCACTGGGAGAAGGTAATTCAGCGCCGCAGCTTCGGCGTCGATGCGGTAAAGACGCTGCTTGTCGCCGCGGGCGATCTGTGCGTGTACGGCTATCTCTTCTATTCTACGACGCGGGGCGAGATAACCCCAGCGGAGTTTGTAATGTACTTCGGTATAATCTCGCAGTATGCTGGATGGCTCGGCGGCATCATCGGGTCGTACGGCGCGATACATGCTACGAGTCTGAACCTCTGCGATCTGCGCGGATTTCTCGATATGCCCGACCGCTTCAACCGCGGAGAGGGAGCAGCGCTCCCGACGGCGGCGCCCGAAATAGAGTTTGACGATGTTTCGTTCCGTTATCCGTCGAGCGATCGGGACACGATAAAGCATGTCAGCCTGAAAATAAGGGCGGGCGAAAAGGTCGCGATAATCGGTCTGAACGGCGCGGGAAAAACGACGCTGATAAAGCTGCTGTGCGGTCTGTACAAGCCGACATCGGGCAGCGTTCGTGTGGCGGGGCGCGACATATCGGAATACAATCGTGACGAGTATTACAAGCTGTTCTCGGTCGTTTTTCAGGACATATTCCTGCTTCCCGTCTCGGTAGAGAAAAATATTGCCCTCTGCGATGAGGATAAGGTGGACAGGGCACGGCTGCAGGAGGTTTTGGAGCAGTCGGGGCTGAGCGAAAAGGTGTCGGGGCTGCAGCACGGCGAGAAAACGCTGCTGCTGAAAACACTGAACGAGGATGCCGTTGACTTTTCGGGCGGAGAGAAGCAGAAGCTTGCGCTTGCAAGGGCGCTGTACAAGAACGGCAGTATCGTTGTTCTCGACGAGCCGACCGCAGCGCTCGACCCGATAGCGGAAAACTCGCTGTACATGAAGTACAACGAGCTGACAAGCGAGAGCACGTCTGTTTTCATCTCGCACCGACTCTCGAGCACGCGCTTCTGCGACCGAATTCTCTTTCTGGAGGACGGCAGAATAGCGGAGGAGGGCTCGCACGACGAGCTCATGAAAGCGGGCGGACGGTACAGAGAGCTGTTTGAGCTCCAGAGCAGATATTATAGGGAGGACCCTTCGGATGAAAGCATTGAAGAGTGATCTTTCGACGGTTATGAGAGGGCTGCGGGAGATTCACGGTCTCTGCCGCGGGCTGTTGCTGCTTACCGTTGTCGGGGCGGTCTTTGACGCGCTCTCGCCGTTTATCAACATATACATGTCCGCGCTGATACTGAACGCGATAGTAGACAGCCGTCCCTTCGGCGAGCTGATGATGTACGCGGTGACAGTTGCGGCATCCAACATGGCGGTCAAATTCATTTCGGGAATACTGTCTAAGCGCATCGGTCTGAAACGGTTTACGCTGAGTCACAATTTTGACCTGAAGCTCGGTCAGAAGGTCATAAACATGGACTACGAGACCGTTGAGGATGCAAAGACGCATATGCTCAAGGCAAAAATAGACGAGGTCAAGAATCTGAATAACGGCGGATTATTCAAGCTTGCGGATTCTTTTCAGACGCTCACGCGGAATATTTTTATGATAATATTCTCGGTCTCGCTGACGTTCTCGCTGTTCACCGCGACGGGAACGGATTCGAGCGATACCGTGATGCGGGTGCTGACCTCTCCGCTGACCTCCGCCGTGCTGTGCGCGGCGATAGTCGCGAGCGTATTTGTCGGGATGCACGCAAACGCCGCTCTGACAAAGCGGATGTACGGTCTGATGCACGATATCATCCCGTTCAACAGGATGTTCGGCTACTACTTTGAGAACTATATCACCTCGTATCACGTCGGAAAGGATATACGACTCTACAACGAAAAGGACCTTATTCTGAACGAGGAAATGAGTCTGATGGGCGACGTGAACCGAACGCTCAGATCGCTGTCCGAAAATCAGATGAAGTATCAGTCGCTTATCACGGCGGCATCGGTCGGGCTGAATGTCATGATATATCTTTTTGTCGGCTTTAAGGCGCTGGCGGGGCTGTTTTCGGTCGGCTCGGTGCTGCAGTATATAAGCAGCATAAACGAGTTTACGGGCGGCTTTTCGGGACTGATAACCGAGCTGTCGGCGATACGGCTGAATAATGAGGCGATGAACTATTACTTTGAGTTTATCGACCTTCCCGCAAAACGGCAGAATACCGATGCAAGGAGCATCGACACGGTCGATATCGGGCACGCGGGGCTTGAGATGAAGGATGTTTCCTTCCGCTATCCCGGTACGGAGGAATATGTGCTGCGGCATGTCGACCTCCGCATAGAAAAGGGCGAGCGGGTGGCGATAGTCGGCGAGAACGGCAGCGGTAAAACAACGCTCGTCAAGCTGCTGTGTCGGCTCTATGACCCGACAGACGGCGAGATACTTATCGGCGGAGAGAATATCGACACGCTTCGCTGTGATGAGTATCAGGGGCTGTTTTCGGTGGTCTTTCAGGATTTTAAGCTGTTTTCGTTCTCGATCGGACAGAATGTCGCCGCCTCGGTCTCCTACGATGCCGCGCGAGTGGAGAGCTGTCTGCGAAAAAGCGGCTTTGCGGAGCGGCTGAGCAGGATGAAGGACGGAATAGATACATATCTGTATAAGGATTTTGAGGAGTCGGGAGTCGAGATATCGGGCGGCGAGGAGCAAAAGATTGCTATGGCGCGCGCTCTGTATCGGGATGCCCCTATCATCATTCTTGATGAGCCTACCGCCGCACTTGACCCGAAGTCCGAATCGGAGCTGTTTATGTCGTTCGGCAGCGTCGTCGGAGATAAGACGGCTGTGTTTATCTCGCATAGGCTCTCTTCCTGCCGCTTTTGCGATAAGATAGTCGTGCTCGATCATGGGCAGCTCGTTCAGTACGGCTCGCATGACGAGCTGCTTAAGGATGAGAGCGGAAAATACTATGAGCTGTGGAATGCACAGGCAAGGTATTACGTAGAACAGACCGATTGACTCGGACACACCGTAAAAGCTCGGCGCTGCCGAAAACGTTTGGTTTTCGACAGCGCCGAGTTATTTGCCGTGTTCTGATTCGGCTTTGCCTCTGCAAAACTTGTTTTGCCGCCGCATGTCGGGGCGAAACCGATACAAGCCCGAATCGAACCGCAGCTATTCCGATGTCTGCAATGCATGCCTGCCGCGTCAGCCCATGTCTACGCCGACGCACTTATAGAAATATCTCGACCATGCCACCGAGTTATGGCTCTGGATATTGCCGACGAACAGGATATCGGTCAGACCGTAGTTTTTGTAGGTCTGCGCGATATTTTCGTCGCAGTAGCGCGGGTCGATGACGATGATATTTCCGTAGTGCTCCGCGAGGAAGGGAACAAATGCGTTTCCGTAGGAGTCCTTGAGCACGAGTATCGAGCGATACTGCGGATTTGAGGGGACGTTTATCACCGTAAACGGGTTGTCGCTCGCGATGAATGACAGGTAGTTGCCGTATTCGGATATAATCAGGCGGTCGTATGTCTGAGTCGAGCCGTCGCGGCGGGTAACGGTCATGGTCGCCGCTTTGGTCGGGTAGTACACCTCGACCGAATCGCGGAAGCTCTTTACCCTTGCATCCCCCGTAAAGGAGTACATCGAGCCCTGAAAATCGTCGTTTATCACCTCGTGCTGCATATCGGAGAGCGGTGTCGGGGTGAGCCCGACCGATTCCGCAAAGGCGCGGTATGCGTAGTATGCGCCGAGCTGAGTCCAATGGTGGTCGCTCTTGAAATACAGATATTCCTTGCGGTGCGAATATATCTCCGAGTAGCTGTTGACAAAGTTTGTGTCGGTAAAGCGCGACTGCATTGCATCGAGCACCCACTTCTGGTCGGTAAAGTTCGCGGTGACATCGGGGTCGTCGACGACAATTGCCGATACGGGGCAGGGCAGCACGCTGACCCGCGTACCCGGGAACAGCGATGCGTAGTACTGCGCGCACTGCGCGAGATAGCCGACCGCAGTCTCGCCGTAGCCCGAGATGGTGTAGACGGCATCGCCGTAGATGAACATACCGCTGCCGATAAAGTCGGCTTCCGCGCCCTGATTTTCGCTCACGCCCGCCGTGCGGACGTGAATATCGCAGCTGCTGCTCGATTCTCCGTATGTGAGCGTCAGGGTGCTGTCGCCCTCCGCGTTTGCGGTGATTATGATGCTCTCGCCGTCAAGCGTCGCGCTCGCGGCATCGCCAGAGCAGGAGAGCGAAAGCTCGCCCGTGCCCGTTACCGTGATGTCGAGCGTTGCGGTGCTGCCGACGTACAGGGTGATGTCGGATTCCGAGAGGGTCACGGTGACCGCTTCGGGCGGCTCTGCGAGCCGCTTGAAAAAGCCCGCCTTGTCGCCGTTCCAGCGCTTTGCCGCACGTCTGCCGAGCTCCTCAAGCCGCTGCTCTTCGTCGGGTGAGAGGGTGTCGTCGGTCATTGCGGGCGCGTCAAGCACCGACAGCCCGCCGCGCGGACCCGTCAACGAGCCTATCTTCTGTGACAGCGACATCAGCCGCTCTCTGCCGATGAATGTGTCCGAGAAGTGCAGCGAGAGCCCCGAGAAGTATTCGCCGCTGCGCAGCGCCTCTGCGGAGTAGGTCGGCATCGGGGTCAGGGAGCGGTTCTCGCTCTCGGATACGGTGGGGCGGTTCGACTGAAATGCGTTGTATGCAGAGACCGCACACAGCGCGGTACCGAGCACCGCAAGACATACGCGCTCCGCCGTTCTTGCGGGGGGCTTGCGCTCTGTCGATTTTGCGGGGGAGTTGCGTTCGGCGGGCTTTGCTGATTTTTCGCCGCTTCTGCACCCTTTCGATTTTGCGGGAGTTATGTGGTTTTCGTTTTTCTCGGGAGCAGTGTGCATCGCCTTGGAAGCGTCGGCGTGCTTCTCCGCGCCGTCAGGAAACCTTTGCTTCTTAACTTTTGAAGGCGCTATATTCTTTGTCGCTTTTGCCGAGCCTGAGTGCTTCGCAGCCTTTGCGGGAGCGTTATTTTCGCCCCGCCGCGGTGACGCATTGCGCCTGCGGCGGCGTGTGTCGGGACCTATCAGAAACTCATCGTTTCCATCGTCCTCGACGAACGCCTCATAGTTTATGTTGTTTATTGCGCCGAGCGGCTTGCTTTCCCGTCGCTCGTATGCCTTATCACTTCTTTTTTTCATCATCTTTTATCAGAACCTGAAATACAAGAACGGATTATACGTATTGCCGACCAGGCATGCACTTGAAGCGGCGACCGTCACAAGCACAAGCACCGTGCTCGCGGCAGCTCTGAGCCATGCGGGCGGGGTGCCGAATCGGCTGAACAGCAGTCGGCGCAGCGCGGGGAAAATCGGCAGCGAGAGCAGCAGCGCGGCGATGATAAGATAGAGATATTCGCGCAGCACCGCCTCGGTAAAGATATTCGAGAAGCCGCATACGCCGATGCCGAGCAGCCTGCCGAGCGAGACGAACACGTCGCTCTCATAGCTGAATATCGCCATTCCGAACACGGTTATCAGCGCAAAATACAGATGCGCGAGAATACCGCCCGGTACTCGGGGAACATGCTTTTTCAGGTGCGGCTGTATGAACATTTCAAGCGTGAGCAGCACAAAATAATACAGCCCCCATAGCACGTAGTTCCAGCTCGCACCGTGCCACAGCCCCGTAGCCGACCACACGCACAGCAGCGCCGTCACGGTCACGATATTGCGCGCCGCTTTCTTGTGCCCGTGCGCGCGCAGTCTGCGGGAGAGTGCGGACATCGGTCCGCTGCGCATCACGGGGTAGAAAAGGTAATCGCGGAACCATGTCGAGAGCGAGATGTGCCAGCGATGCCAGAATTCGGTCGCGCTTGCCGATACGAAGGGGTAGTTGAAGTTCTCGGGAAAGCGAAAGCCGAGCATTCGCCCGAGACCTATCGCCATATCGCTGTAGCCCGAAAAATCGAAGTATATCTGCAGCGTAAAGAGCAGCGCACGCGCCCATACGGTAGTCAGCGCAGGGGCGACGGTCAGCGCGTCGAGTGCGGCGACCGCGGCTGCGCAGTAGTTCGAGATGAGCACTTTTTTTCCGAGTCCGCGCGCGAAGCGGCAGAGTCCGCGAAAGACATCGTGCGTATTCGGCTTTATATTGTCGAGAGCGGGCGCGATATCGCCGTAGCGGACGATGGGACCCGCTATCAGCTGCGGGAAAAACGATATGTAGAGCAGCAGCCGCGCAAACGAGCGCTGCGGTGGGTAGAGCCCGCGGTATACGTCTATGATATATGACAGCGCCTGAAATATGAAAAAGCTGATGCCTATCGGCAGACGTATCCCCGGCAGCGGGAGCGAGCTGCCGAACAACGAGTTCACCGTTCCGACGGCAAAATCGGTATATTTAAAAACGCCGAGCAGCGACAGATTCAGCAGCACCGCGATAACGCACAGCACCCTGCGTGTGCGGTCGCTATGCCCGCCCTGCTCGCCTATCAGTCTGCCGAGCAGATAGTCGACGAGCACCGTGCCTATCATCAGAAGAACATAGATTGGCTCTCCCCATGCGTAAAAGAGCAGGGAAGCGATTATGAGCAGCGCGCGGCGAAAGCCCGTGCGCGGTACGGCGTAAAACAGCAGCAGAAGCGGCGGCAGAAAGCCGTATATGAAAAACAGACTTGAAAACAGCATAATTCTCCGACGGCTCCGCGGCAGCCGCACAGAGCCTGTATATCGTATTATTCTTATTATGAATCGTTACGTACGCCCGCAGTATCCGCTCTGCACGGCACGCGATTAAGCCTCTGTCGGCATCCGCCCTGCGCGGGCACCGAATTCAACCGCCTGTCGAAAAAACTCAACCATATTATATATGTCGCTTTGCCGCGGTATATGCGGGCGGGTATCGCTCGGTCTGTTTGTGCAGACCGACGGCTGGGAAAGCGGGAATTTGCCCATGAGGCAACGCACATTTTACCTCTAAGTTTTGTTTCTTTTCAATATTCTAACATATTTTTTGTGAAAGTCAAGCGAAACGGGGGACATAAAAATGCCGATTTTTTATCATATAATGTAGAAAAAGCTCGATTATGCTCGGGTATTACGCAAGACTGAAAATCGTTATATTTTTCGGCTATAATAACACAAGTATTTGACGGGAATTGGTGGTAAAGTACTGTATGAGGAATTATCGTGTGTAATTGTACCTATGCGAATTTGCACTTTGGAAGAAAACGCCTCCTGCGTGCTTATTTGGTTCAGCGTTACCGTTATTTCGCGGTGGTCATACTTCTGCATCCGGAGGATTTTTTCACGGTGAAAAGTGATATGAAGAAAACAAGGACAATAATACGGCATATTTCAAATGCCATCCCGGCAGGCAAGCTCGCCGTTATTACCGGCGACGGGCTTGACGGTGCAAGCTTCGTCTTCCGTCGGCTGTACTCCGACCGCGCGTCGGTGCTTGCCGCAATAAAGTCGGGCGCGATGCTTTTCGAGGTCGGCGAGACCGCAGAGAGCGCGGAGGTCGTCAAGGTCTCCGATGGACATGTTGCAACGGTCATAACCCCGGACGGAGATTTTTCCGGCTGGAGCGTTACGGCGGAGCGCGACGGTGAGGTCAGTGCACCGCACTTGTTCAATATTCCCGTTATTTCATGGCTTCAGAACGATTCCGTCTGCGCGGGTGAGGGCATCCGCATCTTCGGTCAGTGCTTTGCGGCACCCGATCGCTTCGACCGCGTCGGCGTTTGTGACGACGGCGTGCACGGCTACGGCAGAATGCTCTCCGAGGGGCACGGTGTGTCGGTATTCATGCGCGACAGCGCGGGTGCGGTGTATGAACTCGATGTTACCGAGGCTTCCTGCTACGAGATACGCGCAAATGTCCCCGCACCTGTTTCGCTCGGCGCATGCACCCTTTATGTGATGAACGAGTCGAGCGGCGCGGTTGCCGTGCTCGAGACCGAGGTGCATCCCGCAGGATATTTTAGTTGCGCGAAGAATACCGAGCGTGTATTTAATGTCGTCGAGTACGGCGCGGTGGGCGTTATTCAGCGCTCCTACGATTACGCGCGCGAGATAACCTACGAAAAACTTCCCGACAGCGCGCCCGGTTTTCAGCGTGCGCTTGACGCTGCGGGAGCAAACGGCGGAGGTACCGTACTTGTTCCGAACGGTCGGTATCACTTCTACGGACCTATCTTCATCCCGCGCGGCGTTCGCCTTGTCGGCGAGGACCCGAACCGCGTATGGCTTGAGCTGCCGCTCGGTATGGGGCCTGTCGACGGCTGGGGCGACTGGAGAGAGGGCTCGAAGATAAACGTATTCATCGTCGGAGAGGGCGATTTTGAGGTCGAGAATCTCAATATCATGAGCGTCTACTCCCCCGTTGTTATCGGCGCACCCGTGAACGAGGGCTGCCGCGCAAAGCTCGGCGATGATAAATTCAATCACACCCCCTGCTACGAGAACCTGCTCGATCAGACGAGGGATGCGAACAACGTTGTTATCCGCAACTGCCACATCTATCAGTCTCCTACATATATAGAGCACCGCAAGGCGGACCGCACCGAGCCGTTCTTTACGAGCGAGTACGAGAATTCCCGCCGCGGCGCACAGCCCGTTACCAACTACGGCGCGATAGTCAACGTATGGACCGCTATCGCGATCAAGGGAACAAATATCACGGTAGAGAATAATGTGATAGAGGGAGGCGGTGACTGCCTGTGCATAATGGGCGCGCAGAACTGTCTCATCCGCAATAATATAATGGTCGGCGGTGATATGGCGGGCTGCATGTCCTTCTTCTCAACGTCGTACAACCCCGATAACAGCTGGCGCAGACAGTGCCGCAACATCATTCTCGAGGGCAACGAATTCAGCATTCAGTCCAAGACCAGCCGTGCGATATTCTGGATAATGGAGGAGCATGCCAACTACTACATGGCTCACAACGTGATTAAGCCGCTGTACTGGCACTGCGATTCCGAGGGCTTCTGCTTCCATATCTGGAGCAACCACATGCTTGCGCCTACAAAGAGCTTTGACGGACGTAAGATAACCTTTGATATGGACGGCGTTTATAAGCAGTACGGCAACGCATGGGGGCTCATGAAGGACGGAAAGTTCATCCCCGGCGTATTCGGACGCGGCTGCATCTATGTCACGGGCGGCACGGGCATCGGTACACGCATCCCGATCGTGTCCAATGACGAGGATTCGGTCACGATGGCATACGAGCCCGACTGTGAGCTTGACGAGACGAGCGTTGTATGTCTGTCTGATTTCAAGAAATTCGAGAATACATATATAGTTGAAAACGAGGTCGGCGCGCTCGGCAGAGGTATCTACTACTGGGGCGGTACCTACTCGAACGTAGTCGACGGAAATGAGCTCTGCGACAACGGAGGTATCCTGATGGAGGACCTTTCGGGCTGCGGAGACACATGGCAGAGCGCGGGCGAGCTGTTCGGTCAGATACTGAACAACCGCGTATACCGCGGACGCGCGTTCTACTCCAACAGCAGTACGATAGGCGTACTCGGCGGAAAGACGCACGACACATCGGTCTCGGTTATCGTCCGCGGCAACGTTGCGGAGGACGATACGACGTATGTCGCACTGCCCCGCCGCAGTCACGAGGACGGCAGCTTCAGCTACCGCGGAATCGTGTTCGAGGATAATCTCAGCCGCAACAGTGAGTACGGCACCGAGCTCGGCAGCGGCGTAAGCGTAGTTATCCGCGGTGCAAGGTACGAGAACGTCAAGACCGAGATAGCCGACGAGGGCGCGGACCTTACCGTGCTCGACCGCTGAGCGGACGGACTTCTCAATACAAAGCAAAGGACACCGAGCCGCCGGGGGCGGCAGGCAAAATACAATCATCTGCGGCGGCAGAGCCGTCGCCGGTACGCAGGGCGTACCGAAAGGAGAACACCATGGAAAAGATTTTCTACATATCCGCGGGCTTTGTCGGCGGAGACGGGAGTAAGGATAGGCCTTTCGGCTCCTTTACCGAGGCGAGAGACACCATCCGTACTCTTCGTGCCGCAGGCACGGTCGGTGCCGATGATGCGGTGACCGTGCTCGTGCACGGCGGTGAGTATGACTTTGCCGAGACCTTCGTGCTCGATGAGCGCGATGCGGGTCGTGAGGGCGCACCCATGACGTACAAGGCATGTGACGGCGAAAAGGTCGTCATAAGCGGAGGCAGAACGCTCAAGACCGAGCGATTCTACCGCCCCGATGCTGCGGATGTTGCCAGCGTTGCAAAGAAGTATCCCGAGGCTGCCGAGCGTATCGTCGCATACGACCTGCTCGCCGACGGAATAAAGATAGACGACGGTCTCCAGGTCTACTGGAACGGAAACCGCGCAACGCTCGCCCGCTACCCCAATACGGCTTACTCCTTCATGGATGAGGTCACGGGTACCGAGGTCGACGCAGAGGGCAATCCGTGCGGCTCGCAGGAGGGCACGGGCAAGGTCAGACAGTGGGATTACGAGTTCACCGACCCCGATAATATCGTCGAGACCTGGGAGAGCGTAGAGGGTGTCAAGATAGACGGAAACTTCTACATCGACTGGGCATCCACGAGCGGCTGTCTCACGGGTCGCGACCCTGAGAAGCACCGCGTGTCCATCCACTGCAACGGCGAGGCGCGCAAGGGCGGAAGATACTACTTCTCCAACATCCTTGACGAGCTCGATATCCCTGGTGAGTACTATGTCGACGCAAAGCGCGGCATCCTCTACTTTTATCCCGAGCAGGATATCACCGAGACCGAGGTCATTGTAACGCAGTGCCCCGAGTTCGTCGTCAAGGTAACATCAGACTATGTCACTCTTGAGGACTTCACCATCGAGACCGCAAAAGACAGCCTCGTCAGGATCGAGGGAACGGGCGACATCGTGCGCGGCTGCACCATCCGCCGCTGCCGTAAGTCGGGAATCCTCTTTGACGGATACAAGGCGCTCTTCTCACACAACGAGATATACAATATCGGCGGCGAGGGTATCGACATGGGCGGCGGCGATCAGGAAAAGATGCTTCCGTCCGAGTCCGAGATATCGGATAATGTTTTCCATGATTTCGGCGAGATCTTCCGCGTATACAACGGCGGAATCTTCTTCCGCGGCAGGGGAATCACCTGTCTGCACAACGAGTTTTACAATGCACCGCACCTTGCAATGTCAATGCTCAGCGGCGACCTTGTAATAGAGTACAATTATATTCACGATGTTTGCTACGAGGCGAACGACGCAGGCGCCGTATATCTCGGTGGCTGGTCGGCAAACGATGTGTGCTTCTGCCACAACCTCATAAAGCATATCGTTAATATATATAAGACAGGTGCACCGAACGGCTTCTACAACGACGACGGCGGTGCGGGAAAGATTGCGAGAGCGAACCTCTTCATCGACATCGACGGAAACGCCTTTGCAATGGGCGGCGGCAGAGACAACATTATCACAGATAATATCATGATAAATACACGCCTCGCCTACGATGAGCGTCTTTACTACGATCAGTGGGAGATGCACAATGCGATCTATCCGACTGCGGGACTTTGGAACAACCTCATTCTCCATCCTGCCTACGGCTCGAAGGAATGGGCTATCCGCTACCCGAGAACGACCTATATCAAGGCGACGAACGTCCGCGACTATCAGAGCCGCTTCGTTCCCTACGCACTCGGTCATGCAACCGTCCGCAGCAATGTCACGGTAGCAAATTCTCCCGTGCTGCGCCGCAACGATGTTCAGCCCGACACCATCCGTTTGGCGAACTTCCGCGACAATCTCCATTATTTCTCGATCGACGATATCGGATTTGCCGATTATGAGGGCGGCGACTACCGCCTGCGTCCGGATTCCCGAATTCTGTATGAGCTTCCGGGATTTGATGCTTGCGACTTTACCCTCTGCGGTGTAAGATAATCTGTGTAAGGAACATACCCCCGTCTGCAAGGCAGACAAAACGAAACGATAAGGCGAGGGAGCATATCGCGACTCCCGAGCCCGAAAATACACAAAAACGAAAGGTATGGCACAAAAATGAAAAAATCAATCAAGCTTGCTTCCATCATTGCTGCGGCAATGGCGACCGCATGCGCACTCACCGTTGCTTCCGGCGCTGCCCGTGAACGCTATCAGTGGGGCGACATCAACGGCAGCGGCGGAACGGCAAACACCGCCGATCTCGTGCGTCTGATGAAGCACCTCTCGGGTACCGATGTGGTTACATATCACCCCGACCTTAATGTTGACGGTACGATAGACACCAAGGACCTTGTACGTCTGATGAAGTTTATCTCCGGTGCGGAGGTCGAGACGATTAACTACGATACCCTCGGCGAGACCGAGAATCCCGCAGGCGAGGAATATACTCCCGTTGAACCTGTTCCCGCAGCAGAGGATATCTCGGATAAGTTCAACGTAGACGAAGGACTTGTTATCGTAAAGGCGAATAAGAAGTCCGACTATACCATCGTATGTCAGGGCGCTGCAAACCAGGTCAGCGGTACTACCATCCGCGATTTTGCACAGGCTACCCACGAGTACGAGGCTGCCGTTGCACTCCAGGATACCATTAAGGATATGACCGGCTGCAGTGTTAAGCTCGTAAACGACCTCAAGAGCCCCGCGAAGAACCCGAGCACAGATGATAAGGTCATCGTTATCGGGTCCACCTCGCGCGATTCTCTCTATGATATCGACTACACCAAGTATGTAGGCGACAGCTTCTCGGTAAAGGCTTACGGAAACAACATTGTTCTTTCCGCTGCTCTCAACCCGAGAACCGATGAGAATCCCTATCAGGATTACGATACCGCAGACGGTATCTGGAATGCCGTTTATTACTTCGTAAAGGAATACCTCCATTACGATCCCGCGGTCACCATGACCACGCCTAAGGCTAAAAAGGGCATCAGCGTCAGCATCACCGATTATATGTACACCGATGAGACCCCGACCCCCGAGCTCAAGGAGACCTCTAAGAAGGACGGCTTTGATATCTCGGAGTACGGCAATCTCAAATACGACGATATGATGGTGCACAATGCATACCGCAAGAAGAATTCGCCTACCTGCTACATTCAGATCATGAACAGCACCTCCGACTACAATGTTGTTCTGAATAAGGCAAAGACCAAGGGCGCGCTTATCTTCAACACCATTGACGATTGCTATTTCTGCGACTGCGCAGACTGCAAGAAGGCAGCTGAGGAAGAGGGCACCGAGATGGGTGCTTACTTCAAGTTCGTCCGCAAGATAGCAGCCGACATGGGCGATGCGAAGCTCCGCATCCTTGCTGCAAACCACACCTACAATCCGCCTAAGACCTCGCTCGGCAACAACGTTGAGGTTCTTATCTACAACCCCAAGCTTTGCTCGGCTCATCCCGTCTCCGACGCTAAGTGCCCGACAAATGCAGAGTTTGTAAAGGTCGTTGATGGCTGGAAGTCGGTATGCGGCATGGTCAGCATTCTTGATTTCACCTCCGATTACTACTACTTCCCGATTACCTTCCCGAATCTCTACACTATGAGAGAGAACCTCGCATGGTATAAGACAAACAACTTCTACGGCGTATATCTCCAGATAGACACCACTCAGGCATGCCTCGAGTTTGCAGACCTCCGTATCTACCTCGCAAGAGTTCTCCTTGAGAACCCCGCGATGACCGAGGAAGAGTACAGCGAGCATATCGACTCCGGTCTTGCTTACTACTACGGTGCCGAGAATGTTAAGGCGCTCCGCGAGTACATTGATGCAGCGGACGCTCTTGCACATGACGGCTACTACTGTTTCAATATTTATTCCGACCCGAACGACGTTCTCCCGATGGAGGCTGTTGTCGACGGCGTTGTAAGCTACGATACCGTATTCCCGAAGAAGGCATATGCACTTTGGGAGTCTATCCATCCTTACAACGAGACGCTTGCGCGCAATGAGTCCTACCTTGCACGTATGCTCTCCTCCCGTTATCAGTCCTCGCCTGCTTCGCATGCAAAGACCCAGTATCAGGAGTGGATGATGTCGGTAGTTGAGATGCGCGACAGATCTTGGGTACTTAACCGTATCCTCGGCTCGAACAAGTGATTTTTAGGTGTTGCTCCCACCGGAGCACATCGGCAGGCTGTGATTGATTGCTGTATGCCTCGGGTTTCCACCCGATGAAATGCTCGGGCAGTGCGGTTCGGCTGCGTTCTCAGATGCTGCGGGTACGCCTCGCAGACACCGGCGGTGCGCTCGGATCGGACGGCTCGGGCACGGGCGATGCAGGGACAGGGTTCAGGCCCTGCCCCGCGTCGGCTGTGCGCGGCGATAAGGCTCGCAGCAGGACGTATAAACAATCTTTTGATATATGGGTAATTCACATGAAGCGGAACGGATATTTTAACAGAGCGGCTGCTGCCATCCTCGGCGCTGTGATGCTCTCCTCCTCTCTGTCTGTGTTTGCACTTGAAGATATAGGCGAGAGGAACGGTACGGGCAGTGCGGTCATTTATGTGTCCCCGAACGGCTCCGACGACGGAGACGGCAGTGAGGCAAGACCTTACCGCACGCTTGAGGCGGCGAACAATGCTGTAGGCGAGCTCACGTCAGGCTCATTTCGATATTCGGATATCACCGTTTATCTCGGCGGCGGTATCTATCAGTCGGAGGGTACTGTAGAGCTCACAAACGGCGGCAATGCCGATACCGCGGTAGCTTACCGTGCAAAGGCAGGCGAGCAGCCGATAATCTGCGGAGGTACCGCACTTTCAGCCGATAAGTTCTATAAGCCGCAGCCCGAGGCGGTTGCGAGCATAAAGAGTGCTGAGGCGAGAGCGGCGGTCGTCGCATACGATCTGCGCGCGGACGGTATCGACCCGTTGACCGTAAAGCGGCTTTACTGCGGCGGCGAGAGCTGCACCGTTGCGAGATACCCCAACATCTGGGACAGCGATAATCCCCCGCTTAAAATCAGAGGAGCGGAGTCGGTGAGTACGTCTCCCGTCAGCTTCACGATGGATGCGGATGAGATAGTTTCCACATGGAGATCGGTCGACGGTGTCAAGCTCGGCGGCCATTTCCAGATAGACTGGATACAAACCAACGCACGGCTTGACGGATATGATGCCGAAACAGGCAAGATAACCGTTACCATCCCGAGCGGAAATAAGGAATACCGCGACGGCGGAAGATATTTCTTCACGAACGTATTTGATGAGATAGACGTACCCGGTGAGTACTACATAGACGATGCGGGCATACTCTATTACTATCCCTCGGCGGAGCTTTCCGAGCGCGAGATGATGATCACGGGCAGACTCGGTACCGTTGTCAGCGTCACCGGAGACAGAATAACCCTTGACGGGCTGTATGTATACGGCGCGACCAAGAAGGTCATCAGCGTAAATGCATCCGACTGCAGGATCGAGAATTCGCGCATCGGCTGCTCGGAGGGTGACGGTATTGAGATTAACGGATACCGTAATGTCGCATATAATAATGAAGTTTCTGCTATCGGAAAAACAGGAATACGCATGCTCGGCGGAGATCGCACGCTCGGTATCCCGTCCGACTCGACGATAGATAATAACTATATCCACGATTTCGGCGAGGTTGTCACGGTATACGAGGGCGCATGCAAATTTGACGGAGTCGGCTTTACGCTGACGCACAACGAGATCAGCAGTTCACCGCACTATGCCATCTCGGGCGATGTGCGCGACCTTGATATCAAGTTTAATTATATCCATAATGTATGCCGTGAGGGCGGAGACTGCGGTGCCGTGTATATCGCATGGTGGAACAATCAGAATATCGTCTATCAGTATAACTACATGAAGGATATATACAATGAGTACAGATTTGCCGCACCCGCAGGCTTCTATGCCGACGACGGCGGCAGCGGCAAGGTCTGCCGCTCCAATCTGTTCTATAACGTAGGCGGACTCTCGATACTTATCGGAGGCGGTAAGGACAATATCGTGACCGATAATGTAATACTCAAGGGGCCCGATTCGCTGACGTCGTCCTTCCAGTACGATGGCAGAACCTACTATGACGATTGGTGCGCGTACTTCGTTACGCTGCTCAACGGCATTCCTCCCACACGCGATATCCTTTGGGACAATATATTCTTGGAGCCTGCGTTCGGTACCGAGGGCTGGGCGTATCACTATCCCCGCACACACTTCTATAAGACGACTACGGTCCAGGACCGCAACGATCGCTTTGTTTCGTACGCTACTGCTTGCTCGGTCGTGCGCAACAACGTTATCACGCCGTCTACCAATAAGATAGTCTGCCCGCTCGATATCGAGAAGTTTGTCGTAATGCGTGAGAATATCAATTTCGATTCGATAGAAACGCTCGGCTTTGTCGATCCCGAAAACGGTGATTTCACCATCACTGAGGATTCGGTCATCTATCAGGCTATCCCGGGCTTCAAGGCATACGATTTTTCGCAGTTCGGACGCTATGATGCAGGCTCTGCCGACATAGACTGACTCGACTGATTTCAGTTGTTTCGACTGATATCAAATTATTTCGACTGATCCCGGTCGGCGCTGCACGGGGAATGCTCGGTCGGCGGGTGCAATCGTACGACAGAAAAAATGAGCATGACAGCTGTTGTGCAGCTGCTGCGGAAATGCCGCAGCGGTACTTTCCGATTCATCCCATATTATCCAAGACGGGCGGAACGGCTCTGCTATACCGACGCGCTGTTGCACAGCGCCCGCCCATGACACAAGGCTCTTGCGTGCCGCCGTACAGCGGCGGGGCACACATCGGCACGACTTGATCGGAGACAAAATGAAAGTTAAAAACATATTATGTTTAGCGCTCTCGGCGCTTACTGCGTTCTCCGTATTCTCTGTTTCGGCTGCAGCAGAGGAGAGCAAGGAGCTCACCTACTATGTGTCGCCGAGCGGCTCTGACAGCGCAGAGGGAACGGAGCAGGCACCGTTTGCCACCCTCGAAAAGGCTCGTGACACTATCCGAGCATCAAGGGAGGATGGACAGCATGCAACGGTAATTCTTCGCGGAGGCTCATATGCCCGATCGGAAACCTTTCGGCTTTCGGCTGAGGACGGAGATGTTACCTACCGTGCATATGATGGTGAAACACCGATAATCAGCGGTCTTGATCCGCTTGACACCTCGCGCTTTACCGCTCCCCGCGACGGCGATCCGCTTGTCGTGCGCATCAAGAGCGAGGAGGCAAGGGGCGCAGTCATGACCTACGATCTTTCCGACGTTAGGGCCGACTGTATCGGCCAGGCGTTTTTCTTCGGAACCGAGCGCGGTCTTAAGGCGAGATACCCTAACAGCGGATATGTTCTCGGCATGCAGGGCAGCGCAAGCGGCGGAATCCCGAAAGGCAAGACCTATTACGATACTGATAATGTCGTTTCCACATGGGATCCCGATTCGGTAGTTGGGGTAGAAGTTTTAGGCAACTTCGAGATCGATTGGGCAACCAGTGAGGGAACCATCGCTTCGTATGACCGTGAGAAGAATCTTGTGACCCTTAACACAGGTTCGTGGCTTAAAACTCCGGGACGATACTATTACAGCCATGTTATCGAGGAGCTTGACACCGTCGGAGAGTATTATGTTGATACCGACAGCAAGACGCTCTACTTTTATGCCCCCGACGGATACACGGAAATGAACATGGGCTTTGTTTTATGCTCAGACAGCATTGTTATCTCGGAAGCGGACGGTGTTGAATTCAACGGCATCATCCTTGAGGGCTCGGGAAGCTGCGCACTGCGTATTGCCGCATCGGATAATATCGTAAAGAATTGCATTATACGGTTCTCCGAAGCAGGTATTAAGGTCAACGGCTTCCGCAATGTCGTAGATAATAACGAGGTGTATCATGTCGGTGCCACGGGTATAAATGTCGGTGGCGGAGATGAGCTTCTGCTTATCCCTTCGGATTCAAGGATTACGAATAATCTTATTCATGACTTCGGAGAGACAAAGCGTGTATATAACGGGGCACTCAACACAACCGGCATCGGTTTTTATATAGCTCATAACGAAATGCACACCGGACCGCACTGTGCATTGACCGATGCCGCCAAGGATATGATTTTCGAGTACAATTATATTCACGATGTCTGCTATGAATCAGGAGATGCGGGAGCAATCTATCTCGGAGGTTTCAGCTGTAACGGCAGTGTGTATCGCTATAATATTATAAAAGATATACACAACTACATGAGTACCTATTACAGACCGAACGGCTTCTATTGCGATGACGGCGGCTCCGGTAAGGTGTTTACATCGAATCTTATTATGTTTATCGACGGTGACGGCATCGCGATGGGTGGGGGCAGAGATAATACGATAACGAATAATATAGTTATTGATGCCGGCTTTGCCTACGATCAACGCGGATATTACCCGGGGACCGGCGCGAACGCAGGCATAATGCAGGTGAGTGCGTACCTCGAGGGAAACTGGAAGAGCCTTGTCCCGTGGCACAGTCCCGAGTGGGGATATGTTAACCATACTCCCGCATACGGAACAAAGACATGGGCGTACAGAAACGCGTGGGTCATGTTGATGAAGACCTCGAATGTAATGGATATAAACGATAACTTTGTTCCTCAGGCATTCGGAACGCTCAAGGTTAATAATAACATCCTTGCTACGTTAAGCAATAAAGATGTCGTCGGTCGCCCGAGCGTGATAATCTACGGCGATCGCAATTACAATTTTAAAAACAATCCCGTCAGACTCGGCTCGTTCCGCGATAATATCACAACGAGCCTCAGCTATCTGAAGAGCGATGTTTTCGTTGATTACGACGGAGGAAATTACAGCGTACGTGAGGATTCGAATCTCTACGAGCTGATTCCCTCCTTTAGAGCGTGGGATACAACTCTTGTCGGACGGCTTGTCTCCGACTGAGCAGGCTCCGATAAGGCAGGAGGTGCTCCGGCACCGCCGGATCGTCGAATAGTGATTTCGCAATTTTTTCGGCATCGGCTGCTGCAGTCGGGCACAAAACCCGTCTGCGCGGTCGACAAATGACGGCATATAATGCCACTGGTGTATACTAAATGAAAAATAACAAAAGAAAATTCAGCAGAACAATTTCAGCCGCAATGGCGGCTGTGACCGTTGCCGCTTCGCTGACGGGTGTCTCGAGTTTTGCTCTTACTCCCGGCGACATAAACGGGGATGGCAAGGTCGACGTAAAGGACCTTGTTCGCCTGATGAGAGTTCTGGCGGGTGATAAAAATATTGAGAGCGATCCCGTAATGAACGACACTAACGGCGATACGAAGGTCGATACAAAGGACCTTATTCGTCTGATGAAATATCTCTCGGGTCAGGACGTAGAGATCTTTCCACAGGAGAAATCGGTCTTATACTACGTATCCGCGGACGCGACTGACGGCGACGGAACGGCTTCCAAGCCCTTCGGCACCATTGCGGAGGCGCAGAGCGCCATCGAGCAGGCTTGCGAGAACGGCAGCATTCCCGAGGATTATAATATAGATCTTATCTTCCTCGGCGGCGATTACTATCAGCGCTCTACGCTCGTTATCTCCTCCGAAAAGCTCGGCGGCAGAACGCTGCGCTACAGAGCGGCGGCGGGTAAGACGGTTCGCATCGTCGGCGGCGAATATCTTGATAACTCCAAGATAGGCGGAGCAGATGAGCTCGCAAAAGCGTCGATAAAGGATGCCAAGGCAAGAGAAGCGGTAATTACCTACGATCTCTCCGCAGGCGACTACGACTATACGAACGATGCGTTCGCGATCTATGAGGACGGCGTTCGGGGCGTTGAGGCGAGATACCCCAACAAGTTTGCTGAGTGTGGCTTATTTGTCGGCTTCTCGGGTATCGACGGATCGGGCGAAATGCATACCTTCGACGACAAGGACGGAATAGTTTCTTCATGGAAGAACGCAGAGGGCGTTAAGGTCGAGGGCGGCTTCCGGGCAGACTGGTCGATCGACCGCGGCGTTATTCAGAAGGTCGAAAACGGCAAGGTCTACATGACCGCGACCAATACCCCGGGCGAAAACGGAACGTACTACTTCTACGATGTTCTCGATGAGATAGATGCTCCGGGTGAGTACTACATCGACGACAGCACGGGCATGCTCTATCTTTATCCGACGTCGGATGCATCGAGCACCGAGCTGCTTGTTCCCGTATGTGCAGACACCCTTATTCAGATACAGGGCGACGGCATCACTCTTGACGGCATTACCGTTGAGGGCGGTCTCGGCACGGGTATCAAGATAGACGGAGATAACTGCTCCGTCCGTAACTGCACCGTCAGATGCTTCCGCGAATACGGCATCGACGGCAAGGGCAATAACATCACCGTATATAATAATGAGGTCTCGCAGCTCGGCAAGGGCGGCATCGATCTCGGCGGCGGTGACGACGCAACGATGAAGCACTCGGGCAACCTTATAGACAACAACTCCGTTCACGATTATGCGCTTGTCGATACCGTGTACAATGCAGGTATCGGCGCGAGCGGATTCGGCTGCACCGTTACTCACAACGAGATTTATAACGCACCGCATAATGCGATAAACTATACCGCAAACTACATGGTGATGGAGTATAACTACATCCACGATGTCTGTCGGTTCGCAAACGATGCAGGTGCGGTATACGACGGCGGATGGGGCGCGACCACGCTTTTCCGCAACAATATCATCGAAAACACGGTCAATATTTATCGGACGCAGGATCCCTGGCGCCCCGATGATCCCGAGGCGCGCGTCGCACTCGGCTCGCCGAACGGTTACTACTGTGATGACGGCGGCGCAAACAAGACTGTTGACTCCAATATCTTTGTTAATATCGGCGGCAACGCGCTTGCGATAGGCGGCGGCAGAGACAATACTCTGACGAACAATATTATCGTGGACGGCGGCGTCGGCTACGATGATCGCGTTTATTACAAGATCAAGGGACAGGCGAATGCGGGTTGGACTACCGGTCAGACCGACTTCCCGGGCGGTCCTCTCTGGCGCGGACTGCTGTCTAACCTCGCTTACGGCACCGAGGAATGGGCGATGAGCTTCCCGCTCACGACCGTTATCGGCGCATCGAACGTTGTCGATTATAATTCGAGATATATCGGCAAGAGCTTCGGCAGTGCAAATCTTCGTCAGAATGTTATCTACCCGTCGACGGCACCGTTCTTGTTGCAGCCCAATGCGTCGAGGCTTGTCGATACAAAGGATAACTACGCCGCACAGACGATGAACGAGATAGGCTTTGTCGATTTTGACGGCGGTGACTATCGTATAAAGAGCAATTCTCCTATCTATATGGCGCTGCCCGGACTTGTTCCCTGCGATGCGGCAAATGTCGGCAGACGGTAAGGAGGTCGGACAGATGAAAAAACACAGAATAATATCCATTTTACTCAGCGCGGTAATGACGGTCAGCTCGGCTTCGCTCTTTTCCGGCAGCGTCGCGGGAGCGGATGCGGTCGGCGACATGAACGGCTTTCGCCTTATATACAACGGCACCGTAAACTACGCTATCTCGACCGCCCGCTATTCGAGCGAGGGAGGTCCCACCGATGACTACGAGGCGGCAGCCGCTCTCCAGTCGACGCTTTCTCAGATGTGCGGCGGCGCGCGCTTTGCGCTCTCAACGTCTTATCTCTCCTCACGTAAGCAGGAGATAATCGTCGGCTCCGACAGCGATCAGGAGAAGCGCGGCATAATTACCGTAGACCGCTCCGGCATCGAGGATGACGGATTTATCATCTGCACATCGGGTGAGCGTATCATAATCACCGGTAAGACCGGTGAGGGCACGTGGAACGGCGTTGAATACTTCATCAAGAATTGTCTTGATTACGATGTATGGACCGATTCGGCACCCGAAAACGTAAAGAGCATAGGCATTCCGAAGGATATAAACGTCGTAGTTAAGGGAGGCGGCGCAGCACCCGAGCTCGAGACCGTCGAGGACAGCGGCGCGTTTGCGACGCATCAGTACGGCGATATCGACTACGATACGCTGTTCTCGCACAACGCATACGATAGGCTCAAAAATGCCGTTGTCTGCTACTCGGACGAAACAACGATAGCGAATATCATAACCAAGCGCATCCCGCGCGGCAGAATAGTTTACAACTCTCTCTTTGATGTCTGCACCTGCGCAAAGTGCACGGCTGCGGCACGTGAAGAGGGTACCGAGATGGGAGCATACTTCCGTCTTGTCCGCCGCGCAGCGAGCGAGAACCCGAATACGAGAATAACCATTCTCGCAATGAACCGCACTCTTAAGGCTCCCGCAACGAGCCTCGGCTCGAATGTCGACGTTATCATATGCGACCGCAAGCTCTGCTCGGCACATTCGGTAGGCAACAGCAGCTGCCCGATAAACCGTGAATTCGCGGAGAATCTCGCAGCATGGAAGAAGCTGTGCGGCAGCGTTTCGGTTGTGGATTTCACCTCCGATTATTTCCACTTCCCGAGCACCTTCCCGAACCTCTTTGTTATGCGTGCAAACGCCGCATACTATAAGGCACAGGGCGTTCGCGATGTTTACATGCAGTTTGATACCAAGATGGCAGACCTTGAGTTTGCGGATCTCCGCTGCTACCTCGCAGACGCGGTCCTGAAGGACCCCGGAATGAGCGAGAGCCGCTATTCCGAGCTCATGAACCGGGCGATAGCTCACTACTACGGCGCGGAGAACGCCGAGGCTATCCGTGCGTATATCGACCTTGCAACAAATGCTGCAAAGAGCAGCGGCTGCTTCGATATTAACACCCGCCCCGAGAATATCATCCCGATAAAGACGGGCAGCGGCAGCGGTGTCTACGCATACGACCTTACCTTTGCAAAGGCTGCATATAAGATTTGGAACGATATTCTTCCTTATCCTTCCGTAGCCGTCAGCGCACGCAGCAGATATTCGCTCGCTGTCTCGAGCAGATATATGGCGAGTGCGGCAAACCACGCTAAAATGCAGTTTAACACATATCTCTCACAGACGGTCGAACCTATCGATCGTACGGATGTCGTCCGCGCGGTAATGGGTAAGTAAGTCCCCGCCGGATGCCGACCGATGCGGCAGCGCCGCGTCGGTCGTGGCGGCACCGGCATCACTGCCCTTCGGAATCGACACGGATCGCACGGACCGATACGAGACCGACAAAAAAATTGACCGATAATTTTCGGGCTGCGCCCGAGTCGGCAGATCAGACATGAAAGGGAATAGAATGAACGAAACCAGAAACAAAGGAAAAATGAGTCGACTGCTGTCCGTCCTTCTTGCGGCGGCAACACTCTCGTCCTGCCTGTTCTCGGTCGGCATATCGGCTGAGGAGTCGCCCGCGGGCGCTGCACTTTACGTCAGCCCGAACGGGGACGATTCTGCAGCGGGTACCGTCGACGCACCGCTACGCACACTCGAGGGCGCACGTGACGCGGTAAGAGAGCTGCGCAAGAGCGGCGACCCCGACGGCGGAATAACCGTATATTTCCGCGAGGGCGTGTACACACAGCTTGAGTCGCTTGCCCTCACCGCAGAGGACAGCGGCACCGAGACCTGCCCCATTACCTATAAGGCATACGACGGCGAGAAGGTCGTCATTTCGGGCGGCTACACGCTTGACCCGACAAAGTATACCGTACCAAGCGACGAGATAAAGGCTCGTCTCAACAAGACGGCGCAGGAAAAGGTCGTTGCATATGACCTCAAGGCTGCTGGCGTTGATTGGTCTGATATCAACACTGATTTTAACGGCGATCCCCGCATCGACAGCCGTCTCTACTACGACGGTATACGCGGCTGGACGGGCAGATACCCGAACGACAGCGTTGTCGATTACTCGTACGCCGTCTTCGGCGATACCGTATCGGGAACAAGCTTTGTCGACCCTACGGGCAGAGTTGCCAAGTGGGCGGAATCCTCGGTAGCCGAGGCTCGCCTGTACGGTACCTTTGAGATAGACTACGAGACCACCTCGGGCTATGTCAAGAGCTATAATGCAAAGACCGACCGTGTCACCATCTCCATCGACGGCGGCAGGGGTATGAACAAGAACGGCAGATTCTTCTACTACAACGTTCTTGAAGAGGTCGATTCGGTCGGCGAGTATTACATCGACGACGCGACGGGCATGCTCTGCTTCTATGCTCCCGATAACTATAAGGATATCGACGTCAGCTTCGCACTCTGCCGCGGCAGCATCATAGATGCCGATGTCAGCTACTACACCTTTGACGGACTCGACATCGAGTGCGCTGTTGATAGTCTTATCAGCATCACGGGCGATAACAATACTGTCAGCAACTGCGTCGTTCGTGACTGCTCCGATAACGCCATCAACTTTGTCGGTTCTGGCACAACGATATACAATAATGAGATAAGCTATATCGGCGGCGGCGGTGTTGCAGGCAGGATGCCGAATACCGTTTATATGCAGCATTCCGATACGCTCATTGACAACAATCTCATTCACGATTACGCAGCGCTCCGCCGCACCTACAATGCTGCTGTCGGGCTCGGTGAGGTAGCACCCGGTCGTGACGGCGGTTACGGCGTTGTCGTATCGCATAACGAGATCTATAACGGACCGCATCTTGCGCTCAGCTATCTTTGCCGCGACGCGCTGTTTGAGTATAACTATATTCATAACGTATGCTATGAGGCGGGTGACGCGGGCGCTGTCTACGACGGAACATGGCTCTCGAACGGCATGGTATTCCGCAACAATGTCATTCGTGACATCAATAATCCCCATAACCCCTACCTCAACCCGAACGGCTACTACTGCGACGACTCGGGCGGAGGTAAGCAGGTATACTCTAACATCTTTATCAATATTGACGGCGCGGGCATCTGCACCAGCGGTCAGGATAACGACATTCACGACAATATCCTGATAAATACGGCGACCGCAACAAAGGGCGACCGCAGCATCTATACCGATTCTCGTTCCTACTATAAGCTCCCCGGTGATAAGACCTCCGGCTGGACGACGAGTGCGATATTCAATACAGCGGGTCTGAACGGTCTCTGGGCATGGCTTATGCACCCCGAGCTCAACCCCGCATACGGCATCGAGCAGTGGGCGTACAGATACCCCTGGACGATGCTGCTCAAGACTACGAACGTCTATGACAGAGAGGATAGATTTGTTTCGTATGCCTTCGGTGATTCCAAGGTAAGACAGAACGTTCTCTATCCCGTGACCGATTCTATCTTTACCACGACACAGACTAGGCAGCTTATTTATTTCAGAGATAATCTGAACCTTGAGCGCCTGGATATTCTCGGCTTCGGCAGCGAGGACGGTGACGACTTTATCGTTCCGAGCGATGCTGATATCTTTGCTCTCCTCCCCGGCTTCAGACCCTGCGATTATGCAAACGTCGGCAGAGTCACGGTCGAGGGACAGAACTGAGAAGGACAGAACTAAAAGGTACGACGTGCTCCCGCGGGGATATCATCCCCGCACGGGGCATAGGGACAACATGATATTGACGGCACCGGTAAGGTGTTCGGCGCATCGTGATGCGGATTCGGTGTGTGCGAGCAGTACAGAAATGTAAATCGCGTTTTTTTACCGCAATTTATTCAGGACAGAGAGGCAATTGTCATGAAAAAAGGATTACTTGAACTAAGACGCGCTGCCGTTGCAGTGCTTGCCGCAGCTGCGATGGTACTCCCCGCGTCCGTGATCCCGTCTGCCGCAGCTGACGAAAAGAGCGCCGTGCTATATGTCAGCCCGAGCGGCGACGATTCGGCGGCGGGCACCGAAGTAGCTCCGCTCCGTACCCTTGAGGGTGCGCGCAGCGCCGTAAGAGCACTGCGCAGCAGCGGCGATCCCGCGGGCATCACCGTATACCTGCGCGAGGGCGTCTACCGACTGAGCGAGACCTTCCGTCTTACCGCAGAGGACAGCGGTACCGAGTCCTGCCCCATCACGTACGCCGCATATAACGGCGAGAGCGTAACCGTTACGGGCGGCGCGACGCTTGACGCTTCAAAATTCACCGCACCGAGCGATGAGATAAAGGCGCGTCTGCAGGGCGAAAAGGCAAAGGAGAATGTTCTTGCATATGACCTTGCGGCGGACGGCATTGACACCTCTGCCATCGAAACCACGCAGGGCGGCTCGCATATAGACAGCCGTCTCTACATCGGCGGCGAGCGCATATGGCCCGGCAGATTCCCGAACTACGTTGTTCGCGATTCGAGCTATATGTACTTCAATTCGCCGAGCGGCTCGACCTTCGTTGACGTTGATAACCGCGTCAAGAATTGGAAGACGCTTGACGGCGCACAGATGTACGGCATGTTCGGCACCGACTGGGTCGAATCCTACGGCAGGGTCGCAAGCTACAATGAGCAGAGTAACACCGTCACCGTTTCGGGCGGCGGAAACCTTTTGAAGAGCGGAAGATATTTCTTCTTCAACGTTCTTGAGGAGGTAGACACCGCGGGCGAGTACTATCTCGATTCCGCAGCGGGTATGCTCTATCTCTATCCGACCGAGAATTACAAGAGCGAGCCGATACGCTATGCTACCTGCCGCAGCTACGTCATTGACGCAGATGTCGATTATTACACCTTTGACGGTCTGACGATAGAGTGCGGTGCCGATTCGCTCATGCGCCTGACGGGCGACCGCAATACCGTTTCAAATTCGGTCCTCCGTGACTGCTCCGATACGGGCATCTCCTTTACGGGCGACGGAAATGTTATCTATAATAATGAGATAAGCTGCATAGGCGGCGGCGGAATCGTCGGCGAGATGTCGAACACCGCTGAGATGATCCATTCGCAGACGCTCATCGATAACAACCTCATTCACGATTATGCAGATCTTCACCGCGTTTACAACGGCGCGATAAACATTGGTGCGGTCAGTCCCGGACACGACGGCGGCTTCGGCCTTACCGTAACGCATAACGAGATTTATAACGGTCCGCATCTTGCGATAAGCTATCTCAGCCGTGACTCGCTCTTTGAGTACAATTACATCCATAACGTCTGCTATGAGGCAGGCGATGCGGGTGCTATCTACGACGGCACATGGATTTCAAACGGCGTGGTATTCCGCAACAATATCGTAAAGGATATCCATTCCTCCTATTCACGCAGCTCAAAGACTGAGAACCTTCTTAATCCGAACGGCTATTACTGCGACGATACGGGCGGAGGAAAGCAGGTATATTCCAACCTGTTCATCAACATAGACGGAAACGCGATCTGCACAAGCGGTCCCGATAATGATATACACGATAATATTATTATCGACGCCGACAAAACGACAAAGGGTGCTTCCTCGATAAGAGCAGACTCGCGTAACTACTATAAGCTCCCCGGCAGCGACGACGGCTGGGAGAATGTTACCGTATATGATCCTGCCAAGCCCAACGGTCTGTGGGTATGGTTCTATCTGCCCTCCTTCAACCCGTCCTTCGGCACCGAAAAGTGGGCATTCAGCTATCCCTGGACATCACTTATCAAGACGACCAATGTCTATGACGTGAACGACCGCTTTGTTCCGTACGCATACGGTGATTCTAAGATAAGACAGAACGCACTTTGCCCCGGAACCGCTAATGTCGGAGCGTCTAAGACGTTTACGAGAATTGCAGATCTGAGAGACAATGTCGCATACGAGCTTGTCTCGGATTTCGGCTTTGTCGATTATGACGGAGGCGATTACCGTATCGCGGATGACGCAAAGCTCTACGAAAAATTACCGGGCTTCAAGCCATGCGACGCGGCAAACGTCGGCAGACGCACCGCAGACTGACGGCAGCATTGCAGAAAAGCGACGGAGTTTGCGCGCATTCGCGCGGGATGCATGTTTTGCCCGAAGAAGCGTGTCTGCGCACCGATTTTGATGATGTGAAAATACAGCTTTTAAGGACATATTTTCCCGTCCGGTTCAAAACGGCAAAAAACGCAAAAATTTTTTGAAGAAATTTTGCGTAACCTATTGCAAAAATCACAAAAAAAATGCATAATATATATGGGCCTGTTTACAGTGACATTTAAGTGCGTTCTACATAGGCTCACCGTTAACTCCACCTTCCTTAAAAGGAGAAATCATTATGAAAAAATTGATTCTGTTCGCTATGGCGGCAGCGCTTTGTCTCTCCATGCTTATCGTTCCGGTAAGCGCCGGGATGAGCGGCGAATCCGCACTTAAGTGGACACCTGTGATCGACGGTAAGATCGACGAGGCTTATCTCCAGTCTGTCTCCATCGAGCACGAGTTTCCCTCCGAGAAAAGCAGCGCCAACTACTGGGGCAGCGGAAAGTTTGCATTCAAGGACGCCGCTGACGGCGTTGTCGGCTACACGACCGATTACGGTTGGGATGCTGCTGCTACCTCCTACATCCTCTGGGATGATACGAGCCTTTATGTTGCAGTCCGCGTGACCGATGATGATGTTACCGGCGTTTCCGACGCAAAGCTCGCCGAGGCTGTTGCCGATATCGGCGACTACGGTCTTTGGCTCACCGACCAGATCACCGTTTACCTTACCTACAAGGGTATGACCTCTACCATCCGTGTAGAGGCGCTCGGCAGATACGGCGCAGAGTGGGACGGCGACGGTTATGCCGGCTGGGTCGATTGGGCTCGTTGGCACAACCAGGATCCCAACCGAGAGAACGGTCTGTATGCGGTTACCTATACAAGCTACGGCTATATCGTTGAGATGCAGCTTCCGCTGAACGACAGTGTTGCGAGTAAGATACTCAAGAACGGCGGTAAGTTTGACTTCGGTATGTCAATGTGCGATATCCCGATGGACTTCCAGTACGGTCTCCATCAGGGTAAGCTTGCTGAGGGCATCGAAGAATACGGCTTTAACGTCGACGATTTCATGATGCTTAGCGATGTCGGAACCTACGGCGGAGGTAAGTATAAGATAAAGCTTGCCGATCAGGCACCCGATACCTCTAAGTTCACTACTGCGGATGGTACCGGCACAAACGAGTCTACCGGAACGGCTCCCGCAGGTGCGAGCAGCACAGGCGGTACGACCGGCGGTACTGCGGGCGGCTCCGCCGCAACAGGTGACGCGGGTATTGCCGTAGCAGCTGCAACTCTTCTCGCTGCAGGCGCTTTCCTCGTTATCAAGAAGCACAGATAAAGCGGTCTGAGTCCGAACATAATATTATATGTACGGTCTATCCGATGTAAAGGTCGGATACACGGCGGCAGAGGTCAATGATCGCGCCGCACCTGCCGCGCATGGCAGCGGAGCCGCACGGCGGACGAGCTGACGCGCTGCAGACATGCGGGCGAATGCCTGCATGATATTAAACATAATATGTTATTAAGCACGGTCGGGCTCGACGCTATGCGGCTTGATTCGGGGTCATAGGCGGACACACGGTCCGTCGGATCCAAGCTTAAAATACAAAAAGGAGCAAAAGAAATGAAAAAGACAATCAGTGTGCTTATGGCTGCTGCAATGCTCGCATCTTCGGCTGCTGCATTCAGCACATTTGCAGATGCTACCGAGGGCGCAGGCGGAGAGGAAGCTACCTATTCCGATAAGGTCCTGAACTGCGGCAAGTATGTTCCCGAGATCGACGGCGAGATCGACGAAGAATATTATCAGTCCTACCGCGTTGTCCATAAGTTCAACAGAGACAGATACTGGGCAAACGACAGCATAAACGGTAAGTCGTATAACGGTGATTATCTCCCTGAGGATGCTACCGAAGAGCAGAAGAATGCCATGATTGAGGATTACTTCCAGAACCATGCCGTTGAAGCTACCTCTTACTTCCTTTGGGACAGCGATAACTACCTCTACCTTGCTATCGAGGTTAAGGATGATACCGTCACTAAGATCACCGAAGAGAAGTATAAGCTGGCTCTCGAAAAGGGCACAGCCGATGTCGGTCTGTGGCTCATCGACGACGTAATGCCCATGTTCTGGTGGCCGAGTCAGAATATCCAGTTTACGGCAACCGTAGATGCGGGCGGTTACTGCGGATATGTCAAAGACAACTCTTGGATCGAGTGGAACGGCTGGAGTCGTAACGAGAAGGGCGAGGCAACCTATAACGGTCATGGCTATAACCAGGAAGAGGGTTATTGGGCTGTTAAGCTTACCGAGACCGGCTACGTTGTAGAAATGGCGCTTCCGTTCAAGGCTGTCTGCACCGATATTCTCTGTGAGAATAAGGGCGAAGGCAGAAAGGAAGTCGGCTATATGAAGTACGGTCTTATGGTATGCGATACTCCTGAGGACTTCAGATACGGCAGAGACGAGGGTATATGGCATGAGACCGGTGAGTATGTAGAGGGCTTCCAGGCAAGAGACTTTATGATCCTCAACGACCTCGGAGAGTATAACAATCCTACTAACGTGGTTCGCTTTACCGAGGCCCAGGTTACGCCTCCCGCACCTCCTGTTCCTGAGTATGAGGTCGGCGATATCAACGGCGACAGTAAGATCGACACCAAGGATCTTATCCGCCTTATGAAGTACATCGCTTCCAAGGGTGAGGGTGTCGAGGCTTACGGAGCTGACCTTAACGAGGACGGCGTCGTTGATACTAAGGACCTTATCCGTCTTATGAAGCTGATGGTTTCAAAGCCTGAGACAAACGCATAAGCTGAGCGGTCGATGCAGGACCCGCACGGGTCCTGCGACAGATCCGAACATATATTATGAAAAAAAGATTTATTTCGGCAGTGCTCGCATCTGCACTTGCCATCGCAGCCATGACGGTGACTCTGTTCGCCGCTGCGCCGACGATCTCCGTCGGTACGGCGTCAGGCAATCCGGGTGATACCGTCACGGTTGAGGTCTCACTTGAGAATAATCCCGGCATATGTGCCGTGATCCTTACTCCCGAGTATGACACCACCGCACTGAGGCTCGAGAGCTCTGCTCTTGCTGACGGCTTCAGCGGTATGTTTGAAGGGGATTCAAGACTTGTATGGGTCAACATGGCAGACATAACCGAGAACGGAAAATTTCTGACGATGACCTTCACTGTGCTTGACAGCGCAAGAAAGGGCGACTCGGAGGTTACCGTTACATACTCGGACGGCGATATCAGTAACTGGGATGAGCAGGATGTTGATTTCGAGGTCGTAAAGGGAAAGGTTGAAATTCTCTCCGACGGAACAGGTACGGCGGCACCTGCCGCTACCGAGTCCGCTTCCGACAACGAAAGCAGCAGCCGCATCACCTCCGTGACCGCAGCATCCGCTGCCGCAACGGAAAAGAAACAGACATCGAAGCCCGCAGGCGACAGCAGCTCGTCAAATACAGTGATTATCGTTGTATGCGTTGCGGTAGCCCTTGCGGCGGCAGTCCTTGTATGTGTAGTTGTCAAGTCCAAAAAGAAAAATAAGACTGCAGGCACATCGCCCGCAGCTGAGAAAAAGCCCGCACCCATCGGGGCAGCTGAGGCAGATAAGAGCAATAAATCGGCAGATGCTGTGAAGAATGCAGCAGACAATGCGGCAAATAGCGCGGCAGACGATGCAGCGAACAATGCGGCAGATAAAGCAGCCGAAGCTCCGACAGCCGACAAGTCCGCAGAGGTGCCCGCCGAGGCAGAGCACTCCGATAAGGAAAGCGCACTCGCCGACGGCGATGCGTCCGATACCGATAAGTCATCCGACGGGGATAACAAGGACGGCGGCGCAGAGGCTTGACCTCCGTGACGCGACAGTTACGGCGCAGTGTAGGCGGAAAGTTGCAAACTACCTACTTGACAATGCGCGAAAAATGAGATATTATATATCTCAGTCGGTATAACCGACATCCAAATCCGAATAGTACGGCATATGCTGTATTATTATATCTAATAGCTGGTTTCCCCCGGAGGTTTTTCTTCCGGATGCCGACATGGCAGTTCGCGCCTGCGGTGACGGTGCACGAAACCAAAGCCATCCGATCAAAATCTCCTGCCATGCAGGAAAATATGGAGGACAAAAATGAAGAAGTTCTTTTCTATCGCAATGGTAGCAGTTATGCTCGTAGCTCTCTGCTCTACCGTATTTGCAGCTGATGCAGTAACTCTTACTGTTGCTAACGTTGACGCTTACAAGGGCGAGGGCAACACTGTTGTAGTTCCCGTGTCCGTTTCCGACAATGCAGGCTTTGCAGCTGCTACTTTCACCGTTTCTTACGACAACACCAAGCTCGCTTTTGAGAAGGCTATCGCAGGCGATAAGTTCGGCGGCATCCTTACCAACAACGGCGACACTGTCGTATGGACCGACGGCAACCTCTCCAACAACGATAACAACGATGTATTCGTAAATCTTCAGTTCAAGATTCTCGATCCCACCGTTGACGGCAAGTACGAGATTACCATCACCGGTATCGACGCTTCCAACATGAATGAGCAGACCGTTCCCTTCAATGTAGTTGCAGGTTCTGTCAACGTTACCGACAAGCCCGTAACCACTACTGCAGCTCCTACTCCTACCACTACTGCAGCTCCCGCTCCTGCTACCACCGCAGGCACCGACGGTAAGAAGGATTCTCCTAAGACCGCTGATGCAGGTGTTGCAGTTGCAGCAGTAGCTCTTGCAGCAGCAGCTTGCTTCGTAGCAACCAAGAAGAGAAAGTAATTTCGCGCGAAAATAGTTTCTCTTCTTATAATCAGGGGGCAGCCCCGTGCCTGTCGGTGCGGGGCATGCGCCCGAGAATAGTCAATAGGACAATAATTATGAAAAAGATTTTTTGCGCAGCGATAGCTGCATTAACAGCAGCGCTTACGCTTACGGCAATTCCTGCCGGCGCAATGTCTACCACAAATGACGCTATTCTCAAGTATACGCCCGTTATCGACGGAAAGCTCGATGCGGCATATCTTGAGTCTTACTACTCTACGCACAATTTTGACGGAGAGAGAACAAGCGACAGTTTCTGGGGAAGCGGCAAATATGCATTTGACGATGAGACCAAGGCTGTCACCGCATACGGCTTCGATTGCAAGGCTACTACGTACTTCCTTTGGGATGACAATAACCTTTATATCGCTATCCGTGTGACCGATGACGACTACGGTGTTATCGACGATGCACATTATGCTATGGCCTGTGAGGACACAGGTTCTTGGGGACCTTGGCTTCAGGACGGCTGCATGATTAATCTTTCCTATAAGGGAATGACGTTCCGTATTCAGGCTGACCGTGCCGGAAGATTTATTTCGGTATATCGTGAAGCTAACTACGGTGAGGCTGTGTGGTGTGATCTGTACAGCTGGTTCGAGCATCAGAAGAATGCCGAGGACGGCTATTTCTGCACGTCTCAGACCGCTGGCGGTTATATCATAGAGATGCAGGTGCCGATTTCCGCGGATTACCGCGAAAAGATCCTTAAGGACAAAGGCAGCTTCAAGTACAGTGTAACCTGCATTGACAGTCCCGCTAATGCTGTGTACGGACTTGATCAGGGGCTTCTGAATGAAGGCATTGAGCAGGAAGGCTATAACTTTGATGACTTTATGGTCATGAGTGAAGGTCGTAATAACATCGACGGTTCGCCTACTATTAAGGCAAAGCTGTCGAGCGCAACGCCCACTGCTAAGAGTGATACCGTAATTGATGATAGCGGAAACGTTATTAAGAATGACGGTACTAAGGGCAATACCGGCGGTACTGTAAGCGGAGGCGCAAACGGTTCCGTTCAGACCGGTGATGCCGGAATTGTTGTCGGAGCTGCAACCCTTCTTGCGGCTGCTTGCTTCGTAGCAATCAAAAAGCATAGATAATTAATTATCATAAAAAACCTTTACATCAGCGCGCCCGCCGATAGGCGGTGATGTAAAGGCTTTTTGTTTTTTTGTTTTACGATATAACCGTTTCTGTTCTTTACAATGTCGCACCCTATAGTATCATATTCATTATCGTACCGTCGATAGGCGGCCGAACATTGTACTTTCAGACGCCTTTGGGGCGCATACTGTGATATTGCCCGCGCGGTAAAAAAATCTTATAAAAACCGCAATTTTTCGTTCGGCTCTTCTTGACACGGGCTGGGAACTAATATATAATATGACCGAAAGGTTAACGCAATATGTTCGGCAGTGCTCCGTGCCTGAAGCTATGAGCTGCACGGCAGACAGTGTTCGGTACCGCGTATTGCTTATACACCGAGAGCCGGTTTTCGGCTCTGCGATCGGAGGCGCTGTCACTTCGGCTTGCTGCTTAGCTGACGGCATACATATGACGGCGAAGCTTGTGTCAATAACCGATAGCAGCTATCGGCATATTTATATCGGCGCGGGCGGATTGCCGTGAGGGCAGACCTAACGCGCCGCTTTCCCCGGCAGAAACCGGGCAGGCAGGACAGGAGGCAACATTCACATGAAGAAGTTCTTTTGTGCAGCAATTGCTGCATTGATCGCTGCGCTCACATTTGCGGCGGTCCCCGCGGGTGCGATGTCGACGACGAACGACGCAATACTCAAGTACACCCCCGTCATTGACGGTAAGCTTGATGCGGCGTATCTCGAATCGTACTACTCGACGCACGATTTCGACGGCGAGAGAAACAGCTCTAATTTCTGGGGCAACGGCAAGTTCGCGTTCACCGATGAGTCCATGTCGGCTACCGCATACGGCTTTGACTGCAAAGCCAACGTTTATTTCCTCTGGGACGATAACAATCTCTATATCGCAGTCCGTGTCGTTGACGACGACTACGGCGTAATCGATGACGCTCACTATGCCGACAGCTGCGCAGATACGGGTTCGGTCGGTTCCTGGCTTCAGGACGGATGCCTCGTATATCTTTCGTATAAGGGCATGACCTTCCATATCCTTGCCGACCGCGCGGGAAGATACATTTCGGTATTCAGAGAGGCAAACTACAACGAGTCTGTATGGTGTGACCTGTACAGCTGGTTTGAGCATGAAAAGAATGCCGAGGACGGTTATTTCTGCACCGCTCAGACCTCCAACGGATATATCGTCGAGATGCAGATCCCCGTTTCAGCCGACTATCGAGGCAAGATTTTAAAGGACGGCGGAAGCTTCAAGTACAGCATTACCTGCGTTGACAGCCCTGCTGATGCGAAATACGGTATTAATCAGGCGCTGCTTTCCGAGGGCATCGAGCAGGAAGGAAGCACCTTTGAGGACTTCATGCTGATGAACGACGGACGCAACGCGGTTGACGGCTCACCGAATATCAGAGCAAAGCTCTCGAGTGCTGAGCCTACCGCAAAGACCGATACGGTCGTCGATGACAGCGGAAACGTTATCAAGAACGACGGCACAAAGGGCAATACCGGAGGCAGCGCAACCGGCAGCGGCTCCGCACAGACCGGTGATGCGGGTATCGTTGTTGCGACAGCGGCACTTCTCTCTACCGCATGCTTCATCGCGGTAAAGAAGCATAGATAACCGACAGAAGGCATAGATACTTACAATAGGCACAGATAATCCACAAGAAGTGGAAAACCCGCAAGAAGCGCGGACGACCTACAACAAATAATAGAATGAAAAGCCTTTACACCTCTGCTCAGTCCGGCAGACGGTGTAAAGGCTTTATTCTTTGCAAATTTAAGGCTATGTTATGTTTTATGTCCCCGGATATCTCATCGAGTGGCTCGATTATATCCGTGCGGCGGGTATCCGTCTGTCAGACGTCCGCGCGCTTGCCGTAGCGCGATTCGAGCGCATGGCGGAGTACGGGATACAGACGCTCGGACATCAGGCGGTAGCCGATATCGTTCGGGTGGAGCATGTCGCTCGTGCAGGCGAATCTTCCATCCTCGCCGTAGGTCTTGCTGCCGTCGATGAAGTAAACGTTCTTGTCGCCGTCTGCGATGGCGTTGCGATAGGTGCGGCGGATGATGTCGCGGCGCTCGGGTACCTCGTACTGATGCCACGGGTCAGCCTTACTCATCATGATGATAGGTAGGTCGGGGTTCGCTTCGCGAACGGTGCGGAAGAAGGGCTCGTGCGTGCGGCGGAGATCGTCTGCGCACTCTGCGTTGTGGTCGTAGTCGTAGACGAATACCGACATGTTCTGCTTTGCGATGAATTCAGCCATTGCAGGCTCGCCGAAAGCGGAACCCGAAAAACCGAAGTTGACAAAGTCGGCATCTACCCAGCGCGCGGTATAAGCAACAAAGTTGCAGGAGGGGTGGGTCGCGGTGCAGCCCTCCGTGACCGACGAGCCGTAGTAGAATACGGGCGTCTCGTAGGTGTAGGGTGTAGGCGGAAGCAGCTCTGCATCGTCGTCGATAGCGAGCTCAAGATCCTCGATAGCCTCATTGCGGGGAAAGTAGATGGTGTAGTCCTCCATCGTTCCGGGGAGCTCTATCGCGCGTTCTCCGACGAGCGAGCCGAAGGTCGGAGGAACGACGAGACCGATGTACTCCGCGTTTCTCACGCCTCTGCCGCGGATAACGTCGCAAGCGGCGGAGCCGACGATGGTAAAGTTCGTGTCTGCGGTGCAGGATTGCAGGGTGGAGCGGAGATACAGCTTCTTTGAATTGGTGCGGAAGCGCACTCTGCCGCCGGTCGCGCGGATGCCCATCATGTCGATCCAGTCGCTGATCTTGCCCCACAGCTCTTCGGGCATCTTCCAGAGATGTCCCTTGTGATAGTCGGACAGCAGTCCGTTGATTTCGATAGGTGCTTCGTAGATGGAAATCTGTCTCATTGTATTTTCCTCTTTCTTTCGAATCCTTTTCGGATAAAATCGGATAATGTATCGGAGTCGCAGCGCCCGAGCGGCTGCTCGGGGGCGGTCATGTTTTTTATGTTCGGCGGTTGTACCGATTCGGGGCGGCAGTCATGTGTGCTTTGCTGCGGCGATGCGCATTCGCGGCGGCGTTTATGTATGTATGCTCCGACGAAATGCTGCGACCGCTGAAAATCGTGACGATGTCCGCTTGAAGTGTGGATGCGAATGCTCGCATAAGACAATCCGGCTTATTCCTTCGTGCAGCTGAGCTCCAAAAAGTATCGTGAGCCCGCCGTTAGATTCATGCGCGCCGTATCGCCCGAAATCGTGACATCTGCTCTGAGCGATGCGCTTGTTGCGCTGCATGTGCGCAGCCCCCGCACACGGAGAATCAGTTCTCCTCCCGAGCCCGCCGTTACGGTGACGCGGCGAACGGTGCCGTCCTTCCATTCGATATCGACGGTGTGACCGCCCGCGCAGCGAAACCCGCTCGCTTTTCCCGTGTGCCATGCATCGGGCAGTGAGGGCAACAGCGATATCATGCCGCCCTGCTCGGAGAGGAGCAGCTCCGCCATAGCGGAAACGTCGCACATTCTGCCGCGGCGATGCCGCAGTGCGGGCGGCACGGCAATGCCGTTCCATATACCGAGCGGCGGCAGCGGCAGCGCGCCCGCGGACGATATGAGCAGATATCTGCCGAGGTTGAGATACAGCACGGGCACTATAGTGCCGTAGCGCCCCGCGCGGTAGCCAGAGAGCAGCGCGTCGAGCGTCATACGCTCGGTCTCCGTGCGCTCGGATGCAGGGACCGAAATGTTGAGGTCGAACGAACCGAAAAGCTCGGCGTACGGTCTTTTATGCTCGCCAAGTGCCGTCTCATAGCTTCCGACGGGAAGGGTAGGCATCGGCGCGTCGGGGTTCACGTTGGGGTTCGCGTCGGGATGCGTGTTGCGGCGCGCGTCGGCGGGTGATGCATCGGGCGCAGCGCCGCTTTCGATGCCGAAATACGCCGTTACGGTCTTTGTGCCGCTGACGGTGAGAACGCCGCCTTCCGCTGAGATGCGACCGTCGGTCGATTCTATATGCAGCAGCTCTGCAAAGCGTGTGCCGTTCCTGCAGCTGCCCACTGCGGACAGACTTGCGGCGGCAGCATCCGCGCGGATGTCAGCCTCGGGGTCGGCATAGATGTCGGACAGTTCAATACGCCATGCTATCGGCTTTGATGCCGACAGGCGGATGCAGAGGCATCGCGGCTCGCTCTGCGACGCGAAGAATTCGCGCTTTACGGTGAGCCCGCTGACCGTCCGCCCGACCTTGACGGTGCCGTCGCGGAGGTCGAGTCTCCGAATATAGTCGCCGCCCGATATCGGTGAGCCCGAAGCGTCGAGCTCGGTCAGCGTCAGAATTCCCGCAGACATGAACATGCTCTCGGCGGGCGCTTCCGCAATGACGGCGTTTTCGGCAGAGATGTTTTCGGTAAAAGTGTTTTCGGCGGGAGCGTTTTCGACGGCGCTGCCCGCTTTCTTATTGCCGTCCGCTGCTTTGCCGTGCTCCGCCGCAGATGCGCCGCTCTGTCCGAGCAGTGCATGCGCTCGCAGATACAGCCCGAGTGCATCGGTCGGGTCTGTGATGCCGTGCTCGGCGCAAACGGCGGTATACAGCCGTCCGCCGCAGAGCATTATACGCTCGATGCCGCGCTCGGTGCCGCAAATATTTGCGGATAGCCTTCCGTTTCCGACGGTGAGACCGTCGGATAGGTCAAGTGCGGGGCGGTTATACTTTATAACGAGAGTGCTTTCGCACTCCGTGAGTCCGAGTGATTCCTTTTCCTTCATCGGATAAACCTCCGTTGGGGCAGGGTACCGGCGCTGAAGAAGTCAGCATTTTCAAAGAGGCGGTGCCGGCGTGACAACCGCTGTGTGTCGGATTGATACCGTCGAATTATACCATGACTTAACCGTGTTGTCAAGAAAACCGCGAACATTTTTCCATCATATTTATTATACGGCGGAAATTACTGCCCGTCGGGGGCATTCCTCGGCATTACGCCGGCGATGCGGCTGCTCCGTCATGTGAAATGACATGTGAAATAAACCGCGAAACCGCTTTCCGCTGCGCTCTTCCGCCGCTCTCCTCCTTTTCAGCGCTCCCGCATCGGTTTGCAAGCGGCACTGCGCGGGGGAATATAACCGACGACTGCGCCGACTTTCGTGCGTCGTCAGCATAAAAGAGTGAAAATTGTTATATTATTGTTCCATAAAAGTTATAGAAAATTATAAATCTAAGTGATACTATAAATATGACGTAGTGTAATGTCGGGTTGGCTGGCGCTGCCCCGCGACGGTACGATTAACGGTTAGAACGGGAGAATATAATAATGAAAACAAAACTCTTATCACTTATCCTTGCCGCCTTTACCGTGTGTATGACACTCGCCTCCTGCGCAGAGCAGACGGACGGCGAAGGACAGACAGCTACATCATCGGATATACCGACGGTCGATGAAAGCGCGGACGAGCTTGTCCGACAGCTCTATGGTGCGCGTGACTACGGCGGGCGCAAATTCCGCATCCTTGCGGTGGGCGCAGGGTCGCAATGGTACAACCTTATCGGACCTGATGCAAACGAGGTATGGTTTGAGGACGCGGGCTCGGATGTGCTTCAAAAGTCGATATACGAGCGCAATCACAAGACCGAGCAGCTGCTTGGTGTCGAGATAACCCCCGTATGGTGCGATTCGTCGCAGGAGGTACGCGAGAAGGTCGATGCTGCGGCGCTGACGAACATCGATGATTTCGATGTTTCGTTTGCTTCGCTCGTCGAGCAGATGATATCTGCATCTAACGGCTCGCTCACCAATCTTAATGATTACGAGTCCTTTGACAGCTCACACAGCTGGTGGAACGAAAAATTCGTTAAAAATATCACCCTTTTCGGCACCGACCTATACGTTATCGCGGGTGCAATAAACATATGGGACGACTGCTCGATAGAGGCGTTGATATTCAATAAGGACTACATAGAGCGCCACGGCTGCGACGACCCGTATCAGATGGTCTTTGACGGCAGTTGGACGATAGACAATCAGCGTGCGCTGATGAAGCAGTGCACGGCGGATGTCAACGGCGATCAGGAGATGGACGACTCGGACAATTGGGGCGCGAGCGGATTGGGAATAATCCTGTACAGCGGAATGTACGGTCTTGATACCGGCATAACGCGGATGAATGATGACGGTGTTCCCGAAATGATCTGCACGACAGAGGACCATATCACCAAGGTTCAGGCGTATTTCAACACCGTTATGAACAGCGATGCGCTGTATCAGCAGGGCATTGAGGGTCAGAAGGCGTACAGCGAAATGTTTATCGACGGACAGTCGGCGATGATGATGGCAAATCTCACGATTCTGTTCGGACTGCGCAACATGGAGGACGAATACGGCATTCTCCCGCTCGCCAAGTATAATACCGACCAGCAGGACTACACAGGTCTGAACAACAGTAACTTTTATACCTGCTATGCCGTACCGAAGAGCTGTACCGATCCTGATTTTGCTCTTGCAGTGCTTGAGACCATGAGTGGATATTCGGTCGACACGCTCGATTATAATCTGCACGAAATTCTTTTTGCATCAAAGCTTACCCGCGACAACGAGTCGAGACAAGTGCTGAAAATATTGCAGAGCACCATCTCATTCGACTGGGCATATGTCGGCAGCTGGAGAGGTAACCTCGTCTCTATTTACGATCTCAAGGCAGGCTGGCCTTTTACGCTCGCTTCGCGTCTCGAGGCGGAGAGAGAGGCGGCTCAGGTGCGACTCGACGAAATGATAGACGGCTTTGCCAATCGTTCGGGCGCATGAATATCGAAAATTTCCCCCTAAACGGAGAAATTATATATATCAATCCGGTACGCCGCCGACGCGGCGTACCGAAAACTACCAGGAGGAAAAGATGAAGAAATTTATCAGACTTGCGTCACTCGCCATGGCGGGACTCGCAGTTACTGCATGCCTCGCTTCCTGCGGAGATGACAGTAGTAAGGGTAACGAGACGACAGCGACGACTACCGCAAGCGACAGCACAAGTACCGTTGAACAGGTCAAGGATCTGTACGGCAGCCTCGACTACACCGGTCAGAAGTTCCGTATCCTTGCCCTCGAGGCAGGTCAGCAGTGGTACACCTTTATCAGCGATACCGCTAACGAGGTGTGGTTTGAGGACGCCGGTTCAGACGTTCTTCAGAAGGCTATTTACGAGCGTAACGACCAGACTCAGAAGCTTCTCGGCATAGAGATCACGCCCGTATGGGGCGGCGGCTCAGACAAGATTTATGAACGCCTTATTCAGGATACCGCAGCAGGTGTCGACGATTACGACGTAGCGTTCCTTTCGCTCGCAAATGCGCTTACCGCAGCACAGAGCGGTGCTACCATGAACTTTAACAACACATCTACCTTCGACCCCGAGCACAGCTGGTGGAACCAGAAGTTCATCAAGGAGTGTACACTCTACAACGAGGATCTGTACGCTGTTGCAGGTGCGCTCAACATCTGGGACGACTGCTCCAACAACTGCTACATCTTCAACAAGGATCTGCTTGAGAAGTATGACGTAGCAATCCCCTACGACGCTGTATTCGACGGCACATGGACGCTTGATACCCTCGTTGAGGATATCAAGAAGCTTACCGTAGACGTAAACGGTGACCATGAGTTCGACGAGAACGATAACTGGGGTATCGGTACCTACGGCAGCGGCGTTTCCTTCGCTCTTTCGGGCTTTGACGGCGGTCTCGCTAAGATGACCGACGACGGTTATCCGGAGATCGTTTGCAACAACGAGATCACCATTCAGAAGTGCAAGGACTGGTTCGACAAGGTAACCAACTCCGAGTGCCTCTACAACCAGGGCGTAAACGGAACCACCTCTTATGAGGACCTGTTTGAGCAGGGTCAGCTCGCTTTCGGTATGACCAACCTTACTCACCCCTTCAAGCTTCGTAACATGAACGATGAGTACGGCATCCTTCCCGAGCCTAAGTACAACACCGATCAGGCTGAGTATACATCTACCGTTAACACTGCATTCTTCACCTCGTATGTTCTTCCTAAGAACTGCCAGGATCCCGATATGGCTGCTGCATGCCTTGAGGTTATGAGCGGCTACTCGGTCGACACTCTCGACGACAGCCTTCACACCATCCTTTTCGGCTCTAAGCTCACCCGTGACCAGGAGTCGAGAAAGGTTCTGACCATGATAAGCGATACCATCTCCTTTGACTGGGCAGGAATCGGCGGCTGGAACAACGGTCTCGGCGCATGCTTCGAGATGAGACAGGGCTCGTCCTTCACGCTTGCTTCAAGCCTTGCTTCTACCGTTGACAGCGCACAGGAAGGTCTTAACGCAATGCTTGATGCTTTTGCTTCAAGACAAAACTAAGACACCGTTAAACACTTTCGGTCAGCTGCCGCGTGATACGGCTGCATAGACCGATGACACAATAATCAAAGCTCTCAGCACACGCGGGCTCCTGCGGGACTCGGACGATATCGCCGTGCGCGATGTCGGTACGGCGGCTGCGCGCCGCCCGTGTGCTGAATGCTTTCGCAGGTTTTCCGATTCTTTTCGATATCGGAGCATCTGCGAAAACATACCGACGCAGCTCGGGAGTTTTTTCAGCCGCACCCCGAACGGGCTGCCGCATTGCAGCGGCAGGAGGCGGGCGGCGCAAATCACCGCGGCGGTAAGGCGCGGACAATCAAGTACACACCCGCAGCTCTGAGCGGGCGGCGTGTGCGAAAGGATGAAACTAATGGAGCACTATCTGGTAAACGAGAAGAAGCCTCTCCTGCGCTTTGTCGTAACAACAGGAGATCAGAGAAATCCGAGCAACGCCTTTGAGGCTGCTACGGCACTTGCCGAGGTCATTCGCGTCATGTCGGGCGCTGAGACCCCCATCGTATCGCCTGCCGAGGTCGGAGAGGGCGAGCAGACCTTCGTTATCGCCGTAACAGGCGACGGGACCAAGCCTGAGCTTGCGCTTTCGGGCGACGCATTTTCTGTCAGCGTAAAGAACGGCAGCGTCCGTATCGAGGCGGGCGACGCGGTAGGTCTGTGGAACGCCGTAGGCTATTTCTCGAGCGCCGTTCTCGGCTATGATGCTCATACCGGTGCAGAGCCCGAAAAGAAGGATACCATCCTTCTGCCCGAGGAGCTGTCCTATGAATTTGCGGGCTCTCCCGCACCGCAGCCCATCCCCGAGGTAGCCGACACGGGCGCTTTCAAGGTAAAGGTCGCGGGCAACACCTACTACGAGGAAATGCTCGCTCATAACTGCTATCTCTTCCCCGAAAATATCGTTTCCTGCCTGCTCTGGACCGAGACCTATAAGACTCTGCTTGCGCGCGCGGTAGCTACCAAGCGCCTTGTTTGGAATACAACGGGTGAGTGCAAGTGCGAGCCCTGCCGCCATCGCGCGGAGGAGACGGGCGAGCATGCATACGGCTTCTGCCATTGCCCGTCCTGCACGTCGGTTGCAGAGGAGGAGGGAACTCCCGCGGGCGCATACTTCCACCTTGTTCGTGATGCTGCGGAGCATCTTGCAAAGATAGAGCCCGACGCATATCTTACCATCGTTGCTACGGGTATCACGCTTGACCCGCCGAAGAAGCCGCTCGGAGATAACGTTCGTGTTATCGTCACCGATAAGCTGCTCTGCTCGTCGCATCCAGTATCGCCCGATTCCTGCGAGAAGAATGCCGAGTTTGCCAAGAAGCTCGCCGACTGGAAGGATAAGTGCGGCAGCGTATGGGTACTCGACTTTACAACCGACTATTTCTACTTCCCGTCGCTTTTCCCGAATCTCGATATCGCACGCAAGAACATCGCATACTACAAGCAGATAGGTGTTGACGGTGTGTTCATGCAGTTCGACGAGATGCAGTCCGAGCTCGAGTTCGGCTCCTACCGTAAGGCTATTCTCGACCGTCTGCTCGCCGATCCCGATATGAGCGATGAGAAATACGAGGAACTTAAGCGCGCCGCGCTCATCAATATCTACGGCGTTTCCGCCGCCTGCGGCGTACGCGAGTATATGGACGCCGTTACCGAGCGCGCTCTTGACGGCAGATGCTGGAACGTCCGCACTCTGCCGCGTGACCTGCTTCCGCTCAAGCGCGAGGACGGCAGCTATGATCTCGACTTTGCACGCCGTCTCTACCGCATGTGGGAGAAGCTCCATGCACATCCCGAGGCGCTTGCAAAGAATAAGCTCTATATCGCTCGCATGCTCTATACCATGTATCAGGCAAATCAGCTTTCCTACTCAAAGGCTCAGCTCAACGAGTGGATGATGGATGCCATCGACATGAATGACCGCGGAAGAGCCATCGAGTATATCATCGCCGACTGATTCCGCAGCAATTATTCAAGCATAAGGGGACCCCGCAGGGGGATGAATTATAATGGAAAACAAAGAGACTACGATACTTTTTCAGGGAGATTCCATCTCCGACGGCGCAAGATATAAGGACCCGCTCGCGCGCAATGACCTCAACCATCAAATAGGTCATACCTTTATCTATACCATCGCCTCTACCTTCGGTTATAAGTATGCCGATAAGCATCTGCGCTTTGTAAACCGCGCGTGCTCGGGCGATAATCTCGAGCTTATCTATGACCGCGCAGAGGAGGATGTGTATCCCGAAAATCCCGATGTGTTCAGCATCCTTGCGGGCTGCAACGACTACTATCTGTGGAAGGATGACCCCGACCATATGGAGGAGTTTGACGAGACCTACCGCGACATGTTTGACGACCTGCGCGAGCGCAATCCCGATATCAAGCTCATAATGTGCGAGCCGTTTATCGCGCCCGTCACCCTCCCCGCTGAGGAGTATAAGGCGCGCCGTACCATGATAGAGCAGGAGATCGAGATAATGCACAGCATCGCGGAGGACTACGATGCCGTATACGTCCCGCTGCTCCGCCCGTTCGACGAGGCTGCAAAGCTCCGCGAGGCGTCCTATTGGATCTGGGACGGTATTCATCCTACCGAGGCGGGTCACGGACTCATCGCGCATGAGTGGGTAAAGGCGGTGCTCCCGTCGGGAATTCTCGGCTTCACCGAGTGATGCCGCATTGCGGCGCTTTTGCGCTGCGCGTGAACTGAAAAGAAAAACCGTGTCCGACATACCGAACGGTGTGACGGACACGGTTTTTTGTTATTTTGTTGTTCTGAGTGCTGTCCGAATGAAGTTGACGCAAGCGCGGCTGCCCGAATGCATCGAGCGACGTGCGGTCGGTCAAGTTACGCCTTCGCTTACCGCTTCAAGCCCTTTGCAAGAGCTATCAGATTATCTATCTGCTCGCTGCTGAGCTCTTTAGCGATAGTGTACAGCTCGCGCGCCTTTGACGGGTCGGGCGAGTCTGTGTCAAAAAGCTCCGTCGGAGTTATTCCGAGGTATTCGCATATATAAAATATGCCCGACAGCGACGGCATGGATTTCCCGCTTTCGATATTGTTGATATAACCCGGGTTTTGCCCCATCGACAGACTCATGTCACGCGCGGAAACGCCCTTTTCCCCGCGCAGCTTTGCAAGTCTCAGTGAAAAATCTTTTTCAGTCATATTATCACCGCCCCATAACATTGTAACCTATACATAAGCAAAATATATTTGCATACAGATGCTGATTTTCTTGAAATGTTGGTTTGTAGATGTTATAATGCCTCTATATGGGAGGTGTGAGATAATGTATGACAAACAAGAAGTATGTTGCTTTATCGGTCATAGACGGGTTGGCGAGACGGAGACGTTGAAATTACGGATTTACTCTGTTACCGAAAAACTGATAAAGAGTGGAATACGTGTCTTTTTATTCGGTGACCATTCGGAATTTAACGATATGTGTTATGAAGTGGTAACCGAACTGAAGTCGTTGTATCCGAAAATATTGAGAGTATTGTACCGAAAGGATTATCCGAGGGCTGATGTTTATACTTTGCAGTTTTATCTTGATGAATTTGATGACAGTATTTGCCCTGACAGAGTAGGTCGTGCAGGCGCGGCTGCATACATTGAACGAAATAGAGCAATGATTGCTCAAAGCTCGGCGTGCGTCTTTTATTATGATACCGATTACAGAGCGATTTCGCGGAGATATGTCAAGAACCGAATAGTAACTCGTGAGACGAAAAGCGGGACAAAGATTGCAGATGATTTTGCGGTGTCGCAAAATTCGAAAATCATTAATTTATTTGAGAATGATATAAGAGTATAAAACATTTTTCTGCCATCTGCCGCACACGGCGTAACAAAAAAATTACTAAAAAAGAGCTAAAAGTAATTGTATTTTCGCCCGTGATGTGATAGTATATTATGAATAGAAGAATACAGTGCGAAAGTGTTTGTATTTTTCGTATGCGGGTCCGCGCATGCTGCAGCGACCCGTACAAATGATAGTTATCCGACGGTCGCGGCGCGGCTTTCGGCTTTGGGGAAGGGGACAGATGCATGAGCTCGATAGGCAACTTTATTAAAGAACTCGGCGGTAATTTTATCAGCCTTGTAAAGTCGATAGGAGTCCTTGACGTTTTTGATATCCTTCTTGTAGCGGTGATAATCTACTATGCCTTTAACTTTCTGCGCAACCGCCGCGCGGGAAAGCTCGTTTTCGGCGTTGTAATACTGTTCGCATTGCAGCTGCTCAGTGACCTGCTCGGGCTAGTTGCAACGCAGTTTATACTACAGAACGTGCTGCAGCTCGGTCTTATCGCGCTGCTGATACTCTTTCAGCCCGAGCTGCGCTCCGCGCTCGAAAAGATGGGCGGAAGCGGTGCGCTGCGCTCGTTCATCGGCATCACGGGTGAGCGCGAGGATAGGGCAAGCGCGGCGATTGCAGCCGTTGCATCGGCGGCAGCCGACATGTCGCGCAACAAGACGGGCGCGCTTATCGTGTTCGAGCGCAGCACAAAGCTCGGCGATATCTCATCGACGGGCGTTATTATCGACGCTCAACCGTCGACATTTCTTATACGCAACATCTTCTTTGAGCCCGCACCGCTCCATGACGGTGCGCTGATAGTAAGCGACGGCAGACTGCATGCGGCAGGCTGCTTCCTCCCGCTCTCGAACAATCCTACCATCATAAAGGACCTCGGCACACGTCACCGCGCAGCTATCGGTATGAGCGAAAACAGCGACGCAGCCGTGGTGGTCGTCTCCGAAGAGACGGGTGTTATATCGCTTGCGCTCGAAGGAAAGCTGTATCGCAATCTCGACGAAATGACCTTGAAGGGTATGCTCGCGGAGCTGCTCGGCGCACACGGCGTAAAGCAGTCGGTCATCGAAAAACTGCGTGGCAGAAGAAAGGAGAACTGACCGTTATGGCATCGGAAAAGAACACCGAAAACATGCAGACTCCTTTGACAAAGCTCGGCGCGGATACCGAGCAGGGCGGTGCGGCGGTAAGCTCCGCGCCCGAAAAAGCCTCAGAGGGTACAGCGGCAAAGACAGCTGCATGCACTGCTGGCGCAGTGAAAAATGCGGTCGGGAACGCTGCTTCCGGCGCAGGAGATACGGAAGACGCGGAAAACGTCGGAAACGTCGGAAACGCGGCGGGCACGACGACAGGCGGTGCAGATAAGGGCTCTGCGGACAAAAAGACCGCGGACAAAAAAGCCTCGGCGGGGGGCTTTTGCAGCATATTCGGGCGCGGGCGCGGCAACGCACGGGGCGAAAAGAGCGTAGACGGCGGCAAGCGCTTCCGTATTTTCGCGCGAGTAGCCTCGGTGCTTATCGCATTCGGCATTTGGGCGTACGCCGCAGAGAACGATACCGTTCGCAGTGAGATATCGCTTAAGGGCATTCCGATAGCGGTGAGCGGCGAGCAGTCGAGCACGCTTTCGGTCATCAGCGGCTACAATAATACCCTTGATCTCGTTCTTTCGGGAAACAAGTCGATAATCCGAACTCTCAGCAGCTCGGATGTCACGGCGAGCGTCGACATCTCCGACTATACGTCGGCAGGCAAGTACACCGTGCCGATATCGCTCGACCTGCCCGACGGCACAAGCGTCGTCTCGCAGAGCCTGACCGACGTTTCGGTATATCTTGACATCTCCACCTCGGTGACCGTTCCCGTCAACGTCAGATATACGAATTACATGATAGAGGAGGGCTACGAGCTCGGTGAGGGTGTACCGAGTGAGAGCACGGTCACGGTAACGGGACCGAAGTCGGTTGTTGAGACGATAAGCTACGCGCTCGCGGAGCTCGACCTCGGCAGGATAGAAAAAACGGTCAAGATGTCGTCTAAGCTCTCGCTTGTCGACTCGTCGGGCGAGACGGTGACAAATCCGTACGTCAAGCTGCAGACGAGCGAGGTGACGGTCACGGTGGCGCTGTATACCGAAAAGACGGTGCCGCTCTCAGTCGATACAAAGTACGGTTATCTCACATCGAAAAATTCGGTGATAACGATAACTCCCTCTTCGGTTACGGTAAAGGGCGAGCCGTCGACGCTCGACGCGCTCGACGAGATTACCATCGCAACGCTTGACGAAAAGCACCTGAGCGGCGACACAATGACGCAGAAAATAGTGCTGCTCGACGGGGTGTATATGACCGACGGCACCGAGACGGCGACGATTAACGTAAAGCACGTCGGCACATCGCTGCGTACTATGACGGTGGATAATATAACCGTCGAGAATCCCGGGGGACTGTCGTATGAGCTTGTGACCGAGTCGGTCGAGGTCAAGCTGCGCGGACCGACCGAAGCGCTCGCAGAGCTTACGTCCGATTCGGTTAAGGCGACGCTTGAGCTGAGCTTTGATAAGAGCGTTACGGGGAGTTCGTCGGTGCCGCTTAAAATTACGGTGGCGGGGGATGGAATCTACGAGATTGGTGATTATTCTGCCGTCATAAAGATCAACCCCTGATCGGCGAGGCTAAAAAAGCGCAGACCGAAAAAGCGGATAAGAGTGAATTTTGGGCTTTTATTCGGCACAAATTCAAGGAAAGCTGATGAAATCCTATCGGATTTCTCCAAGGTAATGATTATCCGCTTTTTCTACCGCCGAAAATCGCCTCTGCCGTACAATTGTACGGCGACGTGACGATTTTCGACGCTTCTGCATCTTTTTTATCTCCCACCGCTTCGGCGAGGCTAAAAAAGCGCAGACCTATAAGGTTCCGCCGGATACGAAAAAGCACAAAACGGAAAAGCTCAACTGTACTTTAAATTAGTTTAAAGTTAGGCGGATAATGTGAGAGAAGTTACGGACGTGTATGCCTCCCTCATTTAACCGCTGCGCGGTTAAATATGAAGTTTTGCTTTGCTGCCGACGGCAGCGATCTTGCTTTGCAAGACCGCAAAATTGCACTTGTGCAAGGGGGCGACGGAGGGGCTGTTGGGAACTGAAAAATCTGCAGTCAAACTATTTTATCTCTCTCCGAATCGGAAAGGCAGATAAAAAAATTCTCGCTTTTTCTGTGGGCGCGGCTCCGAACAAATTAATTTATTCTCCAAAAGCAAAAGGGACTGCTAAAAAACTTGTTTTTAGCAGTCCCTTCTGGATGGAGCGGATTACGGGGATCGAACCCGCCACCTCGACCTTGGCAAGGTCGCGCTCTACCAAATGAGCTAAATCCGCATAAGGTAAACGAAGTCTACCTTAATCCAAGCCTTTCGGTGGTGCCTCCGGTCGGAATCGAACCAACGACACGGGGATTTTCAGTCCCCTGCTCTACCGACTGAGCTACAGAGGCATATGCGAAATGCTTAGATAAAAATTGTGCCGGTTTAGAATCAAACCGGCACAATTGGCGACCCGGATGGGACTCGAACCCACGACCTCTAGCGTGACAGGCTAGCGTTCTAACCAACTGAACTACCGGGCCGTATGGTGGGAACAATAGGGCTCGAACCTATGACCCTCTGCTTGTAGGGCAGATGCTCTCCCAGCTGAGCTATGCTCCCATCGGCTTGGTGCCTTCGCCGCTTTATCTCTGCGACGATGTAGATTATACCACAGCGCAAAACGTTTGTCAATAAGTTTTAAAAAAAAAATGATTTTTTTATTTTTGTGCAGTATTTCGCCCCCCGACCGACGGTATGCGCAACGGTTAAAATAAGGAGACAAACATGTCTGCTTTCTCTTTCACATTATCTGCTTAATTTCAAGCTATATTCAAATGCCGTCGAGTTTTTTTGCTCCGCACTTTTCGCATCCCCGTGACCTTATAGTCCTGTGCTGTTTTGGGCTAACGGGGGCTCGGGGACAGATAAAATCGTTTGGAGTGTTCGATTTCGTCGCGCAAGGCGTACAACTGTACGTCGTGCGGCGAAATCGGGCGCAGAAAAAGCGAAAACATTAAATTTCAAGCAGGAATCCGTCAGGATTCCGACCCCTTATCAACAATATGGGGTATACTAAAAATCAATTATCATAGCTTGTTTTCGCTTTTTCGGTCTGCGCTTTTTTAGCCTCCCCGAGCGCTTTTTCGTCTGCGCTTTTTTTAGCCTCACCGTTAGGCGAGAGCTGCTCCGAGAGCGTTAAGCTCTACTACGGTGTCGCCTTCGGGCGCGTCATTGCAGATAACAGGCTCGCAAGCCATGAGCGCGCCGTCGCCTACGCAACGCTCCTCCCAGTTACGCATCCACTCGCCGTCTCCCCAGCCGTAAGAGCCGAAAAGTGCAATCTTCTTGCCCGACAGCTTGCTCTCGCAGCTCTCGAACATAGGCTCGAACTCGCTCTCCTCGAGCTGCTCGGAACCCATCGACGGGCAGCCGAAAGCGATAGCATCAAAACTATCAACGAGGCTTGCGTCAAACTCCGATGCGGTAAGCAGATCAGCCTCGCCGCCCTTGCCGGTGATACCCGCTACGACGGCGTCAGCCATCGACTGTGTATTGCCTGTACCGCTCCAATAAACAACTGCAACCTTACTCATTTTAAATCAATTCCTTTCGTACGTGTAATAGTTTATATATAATCAATCGGCAACCGTAAGCTGCTCGACCGATCTTCCCTTTTGGTGCAGCCGCATATATACATCGGTGCACTTTCTGAATTTGCGAAACGACCGCTCCGCTGCTGCCGAATCGCCGTAAACCTTCCAACAGCCGACGCAATTACAGCCGCCCGCGCGGTTTTCGATAAATCCGCGGACATCCTCAGGCGGATAGCCTATGAACAAGCCTATCTCATGCGGGAATGCCTCGCGTCTGCGTAGCCGCCCCGACAGCTCCGATATGCATCGCTCGGGCGACGAATGCGGATAGCCGAGCTCATCGAGCAGGTCGCGCGCCGCCACTGCGTCAAGGTCGCGTCGAAGTGCCGACGGTCGGTATATGTATACAATCGCCTTTCCGCCGTGATAGCTGAGCGGAAGCATACGCAGATGCTTTCTGCCGAGCACGCGGTTCCACTCACGCATGCTGTCGTAAAGCTCGGATGCGCTCCCGTACTCACAGGTGACGATGTTTCCCGTTTTGAGTCCCGCGAGCGTCGGAGCGCAATGCCTAAGAATCATCTCTTCCGACATACCGTCACCTCGTTTCGCTAATATCTGTTATTTATAACGCCCGCGGCATTACCGCAGCGCACACGGAATCACTGCAGTGCATGCTAAGTAATTGACACATGTGAAATCATCGCAGCACTTGCAGTGGTTTTTGAGTTAGCATATGCTAACATCGCGTTACAAATTTCGGTTAGCCGCCGCTAACCGTATAGGAGTATACCATACGATCTTCATTCTGTCAAGCACAAATTCAAATATTCAAAAACATGTAACAAAAGCTGCGGATGAGGCGGGGCAACGGAGCAAAAGCCGCAGTGAAATGTGCAAACTACGGGCAGAGCAGGCGGTGAAAATAAAAGAGCCGCAATTCATCGCGAAAGCTACGGAGGCAGCGGGCAAAATCAAACGGCAGCGCGGCACACAATTCGGCATACGATACGGTATGCGATGCGGCATCACATGCCGATAAAAACAAATCAGACCGAAACAAAAAAAGAAGCGGTGCACCGAAGTGCACCGCCTAAAGAGAAGCTCCGATTACTCGGCATCTCCGATATTATCGTAATCAGCATCATCCGACTCGGGATCAAGCAAAGCGCGGATGGAAAGGCTGATCTTGTGGTTCTCGTAGTCGATATCAACAATCTTGACATCAACCTCATCTCCGACGTGAAGAACGTCTGCGGGAGATGCGACCTTCTCGGTCGAAAGCTGAGAGATGTGGATAAGTCCGTCGACACCGGGAACGAGCTCCGCAAAAGCACCGAAGGGCAACAGACTGACTACCTTTACCTTAGCGACATCGCCGATGGTGTAGGTAGACATGAATACATTCCAAGGATTGGTCTCCTCGGTCTTGTAGCCGAGAGAGATACGTCTTGCGTCCTTATCGAAGGACTTGACGAAAACAGTGATCTCCTGACCGACGGATACAACGTCAGAGGGATGAGCGATTCTCGTCCAAGAGAGCTCAGAGCTATGTACCATGCCGTCGATTCCGCCGAGATCTACAAATGCACCGTAGCTGGTAAGCGACTTAACCTTACCGGTATAAACCTTGCCCTCTTCGATATTCTGCCAGAACTCTGCCTCGAGCTTCTTGCGCTCCTCGCGTGCAACGACACGGATAGAAGCGACAGCGCGGCGGCGAGACTCGTTTATCTCGATAATCTTTACGCGCTGAACTGTGCCGACGAGAGCAGATATATCTCCGTCCTTCGGTACACCTGTGTGAGATGCGGGGATGAATACGCGCAGACCGAAGAGATCGATAAGAACACCGCCCTTAACGGCAGCCTCGATCTTACCCTCGAGAATCTCCTGAGCCTCATATGCGGCAACGATCTTTCTCCAGCTGACAATGCTCTCGATCTTCTTTCTCGAAAGAGTAGCGATACCGTCAACATCGCTGTACTTAACAACGATAGCTTCGATCTCGTCACCTACATGATACTTCTCTGCGATTTCGGCAGCGGTGGTCTCACCGAGCTCGGTAGCCGGGATGATACCCGTAACCTTAGCGCCGAGATCAACATGGATCTCGCCCGATGAAATACCGGTAATCGTTCCCTTTATAGTTTCACCCGTGGATATAGTCTTGAGAGACTGCTCGAGCATTCCCTCAAAATCTTCCCCCGCAGAGACAGTGTCAATAAGATTTTCCATTATGTGTTTTACCTCCTCAATAATCCCGCTCGGAGTGGAAGCCCCGGCGGTTATCCCCACTTTCATATGGGGCCGCAACCGATCAAGTGGTAATTCAGTCGTGTTTTCTGCAAGATACGTTTCGGCGAGATTGCGCTTTGCGGTGAGATACAACTTGTTAGTATTAGAGCTGTTCCTTCCTCCGATTACTATCATCATATCAACGTTCCGTGACATTAAAACAGCTTCATTTTGCCTTGTTTCGGTAACAGAGCATATTGTATCAAAAATAATCGGCTTTGTACATACCTTTTCAAAAAGTTTTTGGCATTTTCTCCATTCGGAAATTTTTTGTGTCGTTTGAGACACAAGAATTATCTTCCTGTTGTCAATTTTGCACAGTCGAATTTTGTCCCAAAGTTCCTCAGCCGTCTCACCGACCGCATATTCGCCCTTCACATAGCTGCATATGCCCCTGACCTCGGGATGCCCCTCGTCTCCAAGTATCGCCGTAAGTGTATCAGGCGATGTGTTTTCGTCTACAATTCGGTGTATCTTTTTAACATACGGACATGTACAGTCCTCAACCGTGAACAGTGGATCGCACATCGCACGGGCGGTAAGCAGGTCGCTCAGCCCACGCGGAACGCCGTGTGCCCTGATGACCACCGTGCGCCTGACTCCGTCGGACTTGCCCGCGCATATTTCGCGCAGCTCATCCTCACTCGCGGGTTCAACGCCCTTTCGGCGCAGCTCCGCTATGATGCTCGGGTTGTGTATGAGCTCGCCCGTCGTATAAAAGCGCGTTTCGCCGTCTGAGCCGCTTGTGAGCGAATTCACCTTGTCTACCGCGCGCTTTACGCCGAAGCAGAAGCCCGCATATTTTCCCACTGTTATACTGCCCATAGTGACCTCCCATCGACGCCATCTCGGTGAGGCTAAAAAAGCGCAGACCGAAAAAACGGATAAAAGTGTGATTTGAGTTTTTATTCGGCACAAACACAGATAAAGCTGATGAAATCCTATCGGATTTCTCCGAAGAAATGATTATCCGCTTTTTCT
>URDX01000012.1 GCA_900546695.1 uncultured Eubacteriales bacterium
GGCCGCGCCGATTCCCCCTCTTATGTATCTCCCCCTGACTGCTCAGCCGATAGCGAAACAACAAGGTTATACCCGAAACGGTCGTCGGGCACGGCGACTCCCGTTTCTAAAGCCTCAGATGCACGCCTACTGCTTTGGTTTTTCCCGCTCTCAGAGCGTGTACACCCGATGCCGAGGGAAATACACAACAGCGTTGTTTTTCCGCCGTGATTATTCGCACACCCGCTGCCGAAGTTGAGTTTAACAGAGCGATATGCATGGTTTCTTTAGTCAGCACGCAAGGCAATCAAATTCTTCGGTCAGCAATCATCTCGGTCGCTTTGCCCGAGAAAGACTAACTTTTTCAAAGTTTTCGCCGGGCATTTTCAAAAGGCCGCGTATCCCTCCCGTCCCCCCGCCCCGCGCGCCTGTTTTCCGTGCCTTTTGCCGCGCCTTGCGCACCCCCTCGTTATACCCACAATGTTTACAAAATCGTTTTGACAAACACCGCTTCATATGATATAATAAAATGATTTTTCATACCCGCACGCGAGCGGGGGGTAAAAACGAGTCGAAACAGGCGGAGAGGCGGTGCGAAATGCGGATACTTGGTATAGACCCGGGGCTGGCAACGGTCGGCTACGGCGTTATCGAATACAACGAGCCGCGTTTTTCGGTGCTCGGCTACGGTGCGGTCACAACGCCCGCGCACACCGAGATCGGCAAACGTCTCTCGATGATATACGACGACATTTCGGCGCTCGTTGCGCGATACCGACCGACCGAGCTGGCGATAGAGGAGTTGTTCTTCAACACCAACGCGACTACGGGTATCGCGGTAGCGGAGGCGCGCGGGGTCATACTGCTCTGCGCGGAGCGGCTCGGGCTCAAGGTCTCGGAGTACACTCCGCTGCAGGTCAAGCAGGCGGTTGTCGGCTACGGGCGCGCGGAGAAACGTCAGGTCATTGAGATGACCAAGAGCATACTTTCGCTCACGGTAACGCCGAAGCCCGACGACACGGCGGATGCGCTCGCCATTGCGATATGTCACGCGCACACGGGCGGCAGCAAGCTCGCATCATATTAAAATTTGTAAGGTCTGAGGCTCGGCGCACTCCTGCAAGACAGCGGCTTGACCGTAAAAAGACGAATCAATCGGGACGCAAGCGGTGCGTCCGCGAGGCGGTGGTTCGACCCGCAAAAGGACGATTTAATCGGGGTGCGGCGTGCCCACGGGATAACGTCTCGAATCGGTCAGATTAAACCCGACTCGGAAATTTGACTCGGTTTATAACCGACTTAAATCGGTCGGAATCGTATTAAAATCAGCTTAAAAAGAGGCATGAAATGTTTTATTCGATAACGGGAAAGGTAATACACACCGACGCCGCGTCGGTCGTGCTTGAGACGGGCGGCATCGGCTACCGACTGACGGTAAGCGGGAGAACACTCGGTTATGCGGCAGACGGCGCGTCGAAGGGCGATGTTCGGCTATATACCTATCTCTCGGTACGGGAGGACGGCATCGAGCTGTTCGGCTTTCGCGATGAGAGAGAGCTTGACCTATACAAGAAGCTGATATCCGTCTCGGGCGTCGGTCCGAAGATGGGGATAGCGATCCTCTCCGCGCTCTCACCCGAGGAGATCGCCTTTGCGGTAGGCGGCGGGGATTACAAGCCGCTGACCCGCGCGCAGGGCGTCGGAAAGCGAACGGCGGAGCGCATAATCCTCGAGCTGCGCGACAAGCTCGGAGCACTGCCCGAGAGCACCCGCGCGGAGGATGTCGGCGCTGCCGCGATGCCGCAGGACCCCGGAAAGGCTGCGGATGCGGAGAGCACGCTGCTCGTGCTCGGCTATGGCAGATCGGAGATTGCCGCGGCGCTGCGCGGGATAGACATGCAGGCGCTGTCGCTTGAGGATATCATCAAGGCGGCGCTGAAAAAGCTGATGTAATGTCGACAGCCTTAAACGACAGGGGGTAATGCGGAATGATAGAAGAAAATTTCTCGGGCGGGGCAGGATATTTCGACGGCGACGAGGATGAGAGCCGTGTGGTCACGAGAGCCGAAACTCCCGAGGACCGCGAGGCGGAGCCGACGCTGCGACCGCGCCGCTTTGAGGACTATATCGGACAGACGAAGGTCAAGGAAAATCTGAAAATATATATCGAGGCTGCAAAGCAGCGCGGCGACGCGCTCGACCATGTGCTGCTCTACGGGCCTCCCGGTCTCGGAAAAACCACTCTCGCGGGCATAATCGCCGCGGAAATGGGCTCTAATCTGCGCATAACGAGCGGCCCCGCCATCGAAAAATCGGGCGACCTTGCCGCGCTGCTGACGAGCCTATCCGACGGAGACATACTGTTCATCGACGAGATACACCGTCTGCAGCGCTCGGTGGAGGAGATACTTTACCCCGCGATGGAGGACGGCTCGCTCGACATAATCATAGGCAAGGGCCCCGCAGCGCGCAGCATACGCATAGACCTGCCGCGCTTTACGCTCGTCGGCGCAACGACGCGGGCGGGACAGCTGTCAACGCCTCTGCGCGACCGCTTCGGCGTAGTGCTGAAGCTCGAGCTGTATGACCCCGAGGACCTGAAAAAGATAGTTAACCGCAACGCGGGCATACTCGGCATACTTATCGACGAGCAGGGTGCTATGCAGATAGCCTCCCGCTCGCGCGGAACACCGCGTATTGCAAACCGTCTGCTCCGCCGCGTGCGCGACTTTGCGCAGGTCTCGGGCAGGGGGATAATCGACGGCGAGACCGCGAACTATGCCCTCGGAATGCTCGAGGTAGACGACCGAGGGCTCGACAGCGTTGACCGACGAATGCTCGAGGCGATAGTGCGCATCTACGGCGGCGGTCCCGTCGGACTCGACACGCTCGCCGCGTCTATAGGCGAGGAGGCGGTCACCATCGAGGATGTGTACGAGCCGTATCTCATGCAGATAGGCTTTCTCACGCGCACCCCGCGCGGACGCTGCGTCACGGCGCTCGCCTGCCGACATCTCGGGCTGCGCTGCCCCGGCATTACGGAGCCTGTCGAACGGGGGATGCCGAGCGGTATTCCCGAGCAGACATCGATGTTTGACGGCGAGGAATAAATTTAGATAAGCAAAGCGCCGCGCGGCAGATAACAAAGCACCGCGAAAATGCGCGGCAGCAGGATAACGAATTATCGCGAAATGCGCGGTGTCAACGGACAACAAAGCGCCGCAGCGTGCGGCGACGGGAGATAACGTAATGTGGACAGCAGACAGATGGAAGGACTATGAACTGATAGACACCTCGGACGGTGAGCGGCTCGAGCGGTGGGGGAGCTACACCCTTATCCGCCCCGACCCGCAGATAGTCTGGCACGGCAGACGCGCGAGCGATGCGTGGCGGCATGCCGACGGCACATATCACCGCTCGTCGTCGGGCGGCGGCAGCTGGAACAACGGTCGGCGGCTGAAAAGCGAATGGAACATCGGCTACGACCTCGGCATCGGTGAGCACCTGACCTTCATCGTCCGCCCGACGGGCTTCAAGCACACGGGGCTGTTCCCCGAGCAGGCGGCAAACTGGGAGTGGTTCACCGAGCTTATAAAAACGCGCGTCGCGTCGGGCAGACCCGTGCGCGTGCTGAATCTTTTCGCCTACACGGGCGGCGCGACGGTCGCGGCTGCGGCTGCGGGCGCGTCGGTATGCCATGTTGACGCGGCGAAGGGAATGGTAGCACAGGCGAAGGATAACGCGCGTCTGAGCGGGCTCGGCGAGGCTCCGATACGCTACATCGTCGACGACTGCAAAAAGTTCGTCGAGCGCGAGCTGCGGCGCGGCAAGGTCTACGACGCGGTTATAATGGACCCGCCGTCGTACGGTCGCGGACCGTCGGGCGAGATATGGAAGCTCGAGGACAGCATTGACGACCTGATAGTACTCGCCTCGCGCGTGCTGTCGGACGACCCGCTGTTCTTCCTCGTCAACTCGTATACAACGGGGCTTTCGCCGTCGGTTGTCAGCTATATAATGGGTACGGTGCCCGCGTTTGACGGCGGCGAGCTTGAGGCTTGCGAGCTCGGACTTCCCGTGACCGAAACGGGGATGTCCATCCCCTGCGGCTCGTCCGCGCGCTGGTCGGCAAAGCACTGACGGAGCTCGACCGTCGGACCGACAAAAACACGTTCAGGCAAGCATACACAAGGCAGATACAGGCACAGAAGGACTTAGAAGGAGAGAGCATGGCAGAGGCGTTTATACACGTCGAAGGGCTCCGATTCTCGTATGAGGACGGGGAGCGCGGCGAGAGAACAGAGGTATTGCACGGGATCGACCTCGATATCGAGGAGGGGTCCTTTGTTGCGGTGCTCGGGCACAACGGCTCGGGCAAATCGACGCTCGCCAAGCTGCTCAACATGATACTGCTGCCCGACAGCGGCAGGATAGTGATAGACGGTCGGGAGATAACCCCCGACATGGACGACGATGCGGTAGCGGCGGTCCGCCGCGACATCGGAATGGTGTTCCAGAACCCCGACAACCAGATAGTTGCGACCGTCGTTGAGGAGGATGTCGCGTTCGGGCCCGAAAATCTCGGCATCCCGCCCGAGCAGATACGCACCCGCGTAGACGCTGCGCTCGAGGCAGTGGGAATGACCGAGTTTGCGCGCCATTCGCCGCATCAGCTCTCGGGCGGACAGAAGCAGAGGGTGGCTATCGCGGGAGTTATCGCAATGGAGCCGCGCTGCATCATATTCGACGAATCGACCGCGATGCTCGACCCGCAGGGACGGGCGGAGGTCATGCGGACGATAGGCAGACTCAACCGCGAGAAGGGCATAACCGTGCTGCATATCACGCACAACATGAACGAGGCGATAGAGGCGGACAGGGTCATAGTCATAAATGACGGCAGGATCTGTCTCGACGACAAGCCGCGCAGGGTGTTCTCGCATCTCTCGCAGCTCGGCGAGATGGGGCTTGACGTTCCGCAGGTGACCGAGCTCATCGCGGCGCTGTCGGAGAGCGGCTTCCGCGCGCAGGACGGCTCGGCTCTGCCGCAGGACATTATCAGCGAGGAGGAGGGCGCGGAGATTATCGCCGCCGCTCTCGGCTTCGGAGGTGCGGAATGAACATTCTCGAATACAAAAACGTCTCATACGACTACAGCGTCGGAACGCCGTTTGAAAAGCGCGCGCTGAAAAATCTCTCCATATCGTTTGAGCAGGGCGTGATAACCGGACTTATCGGTCACACCGGCTCGGGAAAGTCGACCGTAGTTCAGCTCGCATGCGGGCTGCTCCGACCGACCGAAGGACAGGTGCTGCTCGGCGGACGCGACATATGGGAGGAGCCGAAAAAGATACGGGATGTGCGCTTCCGCGTCGGACTCGTATTTCAGTATCCCGAATATCAGCTGTTTGAGGAGACGGTCTACCGCGATATCGCCTTCGGTCCGAAGAATATGGGACTCGACGAGGCGGAGATAGACCGCAGGGTACGCGATGCCGCCCGCTTTGTCGGGCTCGGCGACGATATTCTCCCCCGCAGCCCGTTCGACCTTTCCGGCGGACAGAAGCGCCGCGCGGCGATAGCGGGGGTAATAGCGATGGAGCCCGAGGTGCTTATTCTCGACGAGCCCGCAGCGGGGCTTGACCCGCGCGGAAGAGAGGAAATACTCGGCGGGATACGTCGGTATCAGCGCGAGCGGAAGAATACCGTCATAATCGTCAGCCACAGCATGGAGGACATGGCGCGCTACGCCGACCGCATAACGGTGGTGAGCGAAGGTGCGCTCTTCCGCAGCGGCACCCCCGTCGATATATTCTCGGATGCCGCATCGCTCTCCTCCGTGGGGCTCGATGTTCCGCAGATAACGCATGTGATGCTGCGGCTCGCGGAGCTCGGCGTGCCCGTACGCGACGGCATCTACACCGTCTCAGACGCACGCGATGAGCTGATGCGGCTGTATTCGGAGCGCATCGCCGCCCGCGGCGGAGCACAGAGCGGCTGATACATACGCCGCCGAAATCGAAGAAGCATCCGTGCCATGCCGTGCCGTGTGCCGCACCGTACCTTGTGCGGCACAATCGCGCAAGCTGTAAGTGCAGCGCAGCATGGCCGCACCGCACAAAGCAATGTACATCAGGACATAAATTAAGGACAGAGACTTATGCTGAAGGATATAACGCTCGGACAGTATTTTCCGGGCAGCTCTCCCCTGCACCGCCTTGACCCGCGGACAAAGATAATTCTGACGGTAGTCTATATCGTCGGAGTGTTTCTTGCCGACAGCGTCAGCGCCTTTATCGCGGTGACGGCGTTCACCGCCGCGCTCGTGCTCATCAGCCGCATACCGATGCGAACGGTGATCGTGGGAATGAAGCCGCTGATATTCATTATCGCCTTTACCGTTATAGTAAATATTTTCTGGGCAAAGGGCGAGCACCTGCTGTTTGAGTGGGGCATAATACACATATATGCGGAGGGGCTGATGACCGCCCTGCTCGTAACGCTGCGTATCGCGGCGCTGCTGACGGGAACGAGCATCATACTCACCTACACGACCTCGCCGACGGCGCTGACCGACGGTCTCGAGCGACTGCTCGCACCGCTTGCAAGGCTGCATGTTCCCGTGCACGACTTCGCCATGATGATGACCATCGCCCTGCGCTTTATTCCTACCCTCATCGAGGAGACCGACAAGATAATGAACGCGCAGCGGGCGCGCGGGGTTGACTTTTCGCACGGCAATCTCATCGAGCGCGGAAAGGCGCTCATACCCGTGCTGATACCGCTCTTTCTCTCGGCTATACGCCGCGCCTCCGACCTCGCTACGGCAATGGAATGCCGCTGCTATCGCGGGGGAGAGGGCAGGACGAGAATGCAGACGACGCGCATAGGCGCGGGAGATGTCGCCTCGCTGCTGATAATGGCGGCGTTCTGCGCATCGGTCGTGCTGCTCGGGCATTTCTGCCCCATATATACGTCGACGGTGCTGTGAGCGCGAGATAATATAAGACTGTCGCGCTGCGGGAAATGTGAATGCGCCGCCGATGCGGCACCCGATATGGGTGTGCTGCCCGGTGCGGCGTTCGGCGCGTCGCTCAGCGTAACGCGCGGGTCGGATATACCCGCAGACCGATATGCATGCGGAAAGGAGAATGCGGAATGACCGTGCTGCTCGATATCAGCTATATAGGCACCGCCTATGCGGGCTGGCAGGTACAGCCAAACGCGCCGACCGTTCAGGCGGCGATGTGCGCGGCGGTAGAGCGGCTGCTCGGGGTTCGCTGCCCCGTGACCGGCTGCTCGCGGACCGACAGCGGGGTGCATGCCCGCAGCTTCTGCTGCACGGTATCCGAGCTGCCGGAGGGCTTTTCGATACCGACGGACAGGCTTCCGCTTGCGCTCTCATCAATCCTGCCCGAGGATATCGCGGTGCGGCGGGCGACGGTCGTACCCGACGGCTTTCATCCGCGGTACGACTGCCTCGGCAAGGAGTACGCCTACCGCATCCGCAACAGCCGTGTGCGCGACCCGTTTTCGGTCGGGCGCGCGCTGCACATCCCCCGTCCGCTCGATACCGAGCGGATGAACGACGCGGCGGCGCGGTTCGTCGGAGAGCATGATTTTGCGGCGTTTGTCGCAGCGGGCTCAAAGGCGGGCGCGGGAGACGATACGGTGCGCAGGATATACGGCGCATCGGTCGTGCGCGACGGAGACGATGTTTGCTTCCGCGTCAGCGGAAACGGCTTTCTCTACAACATGGTACGCATAATGACGGGAACGCTGCTCGAGGTTGCACAGGGACACTGTCGTCCCGAAGATATAGACGGCATAATCGCATCGCGCGACCGCCGCGCGGCGGGGATAACCGTACCCGCGTGCGGGCTGTATCTCGAGCGGGTGTTCTACCCCGATTGGGTATGGCAGGGCAGCTGATACATTATTAAAAGATACTGCATAATGCAGAGATAATTCCGATATAATCCGAGGAAGGAGGCACGGAGCATGGCAGACGAAAAGAAGCGCACCGACGGCACCTACGGTAAAAAGAAATTTCGCATAGGCGGACGTACGGGAACATCGTCGGGAGGCTTGGATAATCTCGGCGGGTCGGGTAATTTCGGCAGCTCGGGCAATTCCGCCGCATCGAACAAAGCGGGCGCACAGCATGCATCCGCTGCTCAGCATTCACCCGACGCACGCACTTCGGGCAGTCCCGATGCGCGCGGAAAAACAGGCGCACGCACTTCTGGCAGTCCCGATGCGCGCGGAAAAACAAACGCGCACGGCGGCAAGCCCGCGAGCGGAGCGGACAAACGCAAAAAGCCCGAAGGGCACGGCGGCAGGATCGACAAGGCAGCGGATAAGCGGAACGCGAGCGGAAATGCGAGCGGCAGCACGGGCGGCAGGGCATCAAGCTCCGCCGTACAGGCGACCGCCGACAGTGCCGAGCGCGAAAAGCAGAAAAAATCAGGTCTGATACGCCGCTCTCTCATCGCGACCCTTGAGCGCGAAGCGGAGCAGCAGCGCGAGGCGGCGCTTGCGGGTCTGAGTCCGTACTACATAAAAATTTCGAGCCGCTTCCGACTCGCAAAGATAATAACGGCGATAACGCTCGCCGTATTCATCGTCGTTATGCTCTCGGTTTTTCGCAGTGACATAACGCCCGAAAACATCCGATATATGATACGCGACCTCGGCGTGACTAACACGGTATACTCCAACACATCGAGCGTCACCATCACATACGAGTCGGATACCTCGAGCGTGTTCGGTCTGTTCCGCGAAAGCCTTGCGTTGTCGGACGGCAGCGGATTTCATCTCTATTCGCGCGAGGGCGGAAACATCTTTTCGGAGGAGCACAGCTACGAGACACCGAGCCTTTCGGTATCGGATTCGTACGCCGTCACCTACGACCTCGGCGGCACCTCATATGCGGTTTATAATTCGCTCGGGCGAATAAGCGGAGGCACTACCGCTTATCCTATCTATATGGCGGCAGCGTCGGTCAGCGGCAGCTATGCCGTTCTCACCCGCAGCGCGGAATACCGCACCGTTGCATATATCTACGACAGCAGCGGCAAGAACACCGTACAGATATTCAAGGACAAATACGCGGTCAGCGCGGGCTTTTCGTCCGGCGGCTCGCTGTTCTATATAACCTCGATAGACGAGCGTGACGGAAGCCTGTCGGGCGAGATATCGGTCTACGACCCGCGCGGCGGAAGCACCGTCTATACCGTCGACACGGGCACGGCGGTGGTAGCCGACGCATGCTTTGACGGCAGCACGCTCACCGCGATAACCTCGCGCTCGCTGCTCCGCATCTCGCCGTCGGGCGGAATGACGGCGGAGTACGGCTACGGCAGCTTTGTACCGTCTACATGGTGCTTCGGCGACGGCTATTCGGTCATCGGCGTGACGAGCGAGAAGGTCAGCGGTCAGAGCGACATAATTGTGCTCGGAGACACGCTCGGCGAAGAGCAGCGCGTGTCGGTCACGGGCGAGGTCAAGCGGCTGTGCAGCTCGGGCGACTATGTATACGCTCTGCTCTCAGGTTCGGTACTGCGGCTCGATGTCCGCAGCGGCGAGACGGCGGAGTACAGCTACGAGGGCAGCCCGTGCGACATACACGTCGGAAACGGAACGCTCTGGCTCTGCTACTATTCGCAGTCGACGGCGCTCAGCGAAGCCGAGGCATTCTCGGCGGGCGGCTGATGGCCGGACGCGCGGCGAAAATCACCGGTTCCGACACCGCCTGCGGCGGATATTCGCATCCCGCACCGCACGGCGGCTCGGCGCAAAGAAAATCGGAGGAAAATCATGGGTATAGTACTCGATATAATCTTTATACTGATAGTTATCCTGCCCGTAATCATAGGACTGCGGCGCGGCATGGTCGGAACGGTCATGGGCTTCATCTCCGTGGTGCTTGCCCTTATCATAGCGCGCGTGGCGGTTCCGTATGTCGAGCCGTTTGCGCAGGATAAACTCGTAGATGCCTACATTCACGAGCCGCTGGGCGAGTATGTCTCCGAGCAGCTCGAGACGGAGGGCGGCGGCACGGTCGCATCGGTCGCCGAGCTGCTCGATAAGCTCGGGCTCGCCGACCTTGATATAGACGGCGAGAGCGGAGACGAGGACTTTGAGGCTGTGGTGACATCGGCGGCGGAATCGAGAATAAGCGAGGGCATTGCCTTTCTCGGCGGCTTTTTGCTCGCGCTCATCGTGCTGCGCATAATCACTGCGGTGCTCGAGGCGATATTCCGTCTGCCCGTGCTGCACGGCGTGAACAAGCTCGCGGGCGGTGCGCTCGGCGCGCTGACGGGTCTCGGGCTCGGCTATGCGCTCGCATGGGTGCTGACCGTCATGCGTCCGACTATCGTGGCATTCCGCCCCGACCTGTTCGGGCAGGCGCTCGATTCCTCACATCTTCTCGCCTTTGCCGCGCGCTTCTTCTGATGCGTCGGCGCGGGCGGCGGGTCGCATATCCGCTTTCGACAATCGGAATCCGCAGTACACATCCGCTGCCGACAGTCTGAATGTGCGGCATACCCGCCTTCGACGGGAGGCAGCGTCTCCCGCGGGCGCTGCCCCCAAAAAACGTAAACTGCGTGAAGAAAAGAAAAACCGTATTTCTGCAACATATATTAGGAGCATCATATGAAAATGGAACTTTGTTCGAGGTGTAAAAAGCGCATGGCGGTGGTATTTGTCACCCGCTTTGACGGCGAAAAGACGGTAAACGAGGGCATCTGTCTGCGCTGCGCAAAGGAGCTCGGAATCAAACCCGTCGAAAACATGATAGAAAAGATGGGGCTCTCCGACGAAGACCTTGACCGCATGGATACCGAGATGGAGGAGCTCATCTCTAACAGCGGTGAGGATTCGGATGAGCCGACCGACGACGAGAACATTGACGGTGACGACGAGGGCGACGGCGACGACGGTGATAACGGTCACGCTCCCGCAGTCGACTTCCGCAAGCTGTTTGCCCCGCTCGCGAACCTTTCGGCATCGATGAGTCCGGGCGGTAACGAAAACGGGGAGGAAAAAGCGTCCGACGGCAGCGGTGTACGCACCGAGGGCGGACGGCGCGAGAAGCGCGGAAAGAAGCGCAAATATCTGACCCTCTACTGCACCGACCTCACCGCAAAGGCACGCGAGGGCAAGCTCGACCGAGTTATCGGGCGCGACCGCGAGATAGCGCGCACCGTACAGATACTCTGCCGCAGACAGAAGAACAACCCCTGCCTTATCGGCGAGCCCGGCGTCGGAAAGACGGCGGTAGCCGAGGCGGTTGCGCAGATGATAGCATCGCCCGACGTACCGTGGAAGCTGCGCGGCAAGGAGGTATTTCAGCTCGACCTCACCGCGCTCGTCGCAGGAACGCAGTTTCGCGGGCAGTTCGAGAGCCGCATGAAGGGGCTCATCGACGAGATAAAGGCATGCGGAAACATCATCCTTGTCATCGACGAGGTGCACATGATTGCCGAGAGCGGCAACGCCGAGGGCGGCATGAACGCGGCAAACATACTCAAGCCCGCACTCTCCAAGGGCGAGATACAGATAATCGGCGCGACCACCCTCACCGAGTACCGCAAGTACATCGAGAAGGATTCCGCACTCGAGCGCCGCTTCCAGCCCATCATACTCGAGGAGCCGTCTATCGAGGCCTCCGTCGAGATACTGCGCGGGATCAAGGGCTATTACGAGAGCTTTCACGGCATAAAGATACCCGATTATACCGTTGAGCGGGCGGTCACGCTCTCCGAGCGCTACATCACCGACCGTTTCCTGCCCGACAAGGCAATAGACCTGCTCGACGAGGCATCCTCCCATCTTGCGCTCGCATCTCCGGTAATAAAGGAGACGGAGGAGCTTGCCGCAGAGCTCGCCGCCGTACGCGCAGAGCGCGAGAAGCTCGAGTCCGAGTCGGGCGGAGAGGACCCCGCAGACGAGCAGAGATACGCCCGCATAGCCGAGTTGCGCACGCGCGAGATAGGCATGCAGGAGCGCTTTGACCGCCTGTCTGCGGAGCGCGACTCCATCAGTCTTTCGGTCTCCGACCTTGCAGATGTGGTTGAGATATGGACCGGCATTCCCGCAAGCACCATCACCGAGCACGAGTTCGCACGCATAGACACACTCGGCGACCGTCTGCGCGCGCACATTATCGGTCAGGACGAGGCTGTCGATGCCGTCGTCCGCGCCATCAAGCGCAACCGCGCGGGGGTCAGCGCAAAGCGCAAGCCCGTATCCTTCATCTTTGCGGGCAGCACGGGCGTCGGAAAGACCGAGCTCGTCAAGCGGCTCGCGGAGGATCTGTTCAACTCGCCCGAGACGCTGATACGGCTCGACATGTCCGAGTTCATGGAAAAGCATTCGGTATCCCGCATCATCGGTTCACCTCCCGGATACGTCGGCTATGACGACGCGGGTCAGCTCACCGAGAAGATACGCCGCAAGCCGTATTCGGTTATCCTTTTCGACGAGATAGAAAAGGCGCATCCCGACGTTATGAACATCCTGCTCCAGATACTCGACGAGGGTAGGGTCTCCGACGCACACGGAAAGGTCGTTTCGTTCGAGAATACGGTTATCATCATGACAACGAATGCGGGCGCTACGATGTCCTCGAACACCCCCGGCTTCGGCGCGAGCGCGCAGGAGCAGGAAAAGGGCAGGACCGAAAAGGCGCTCGGCGAGTTCCTGCGCCCCGAGTTCATCAACCGCGTCGACGAGATAATCACCTTCCGCTCGCTCAGCAGAGAGGACTTTGTACGCATCGCGGGGCTTATGCTCGGCGAGCTGCGCGATACGCTTGCAGCGCGCGATATCAAGGTCAGCTGGACCGAGGCGGCACAGGAGTATGTCGCCGACCGCTCCTATTCACGCAAATTCGGCGCGAGAAATATGCGCCGCTATGTTCAGACGCACATCGAGGACGGCATCGCCGACGAGCTCATCCGTCGCTACGGCGAGACGGTGACCGCGGTGACCATCGACGCGCCCGGGGAGGGCGCGGAGCCCGACGCATATCCGATAATCAGGGTCATCTCTGATAAGGACGGGCTGCAAAGCGCCGACGTATGAGCGGCAGACAGAACGATAAATGGTACGAGCTGACCCCAGAGCAGGTGGCAAATAAGTTCGGCTCGGACCCCGTTCGGGGACTTGATTCCGCAGAGGCGGAAAAGCGCTCCCGCATACTCGCCGAGCAGCGCCGTGAGGAGCAGAAGGGTAAAAAGAAGGAGGATAAGCTGCGCACCGTCGCAGACCTTACCGCCGTTCTTCTGATATTCACCGCACTGCTCGCGCACATCTTCGACCGCGGGATAAGCTCGGCGACCGTAATTGCGCTCGTAGTGCTGAACGCCGCTGCGGCGCTTGCGGCATATCTGCGCGCACAGGGCATCCTGCGTGAGACGGGTGAGCGCGCCGAGCCGCGTGTATACACCGTCCGCTCGGATAAGGCGCGGCGGCTGCCGGGCAGTGAGATAGTTCCCGGCGACGTAATATACGTCAGTGCGGGCGACGTTATCCCCGCAGACGCACGCATTGTACAGTCGGACGGCATCACCGTCTCCGAGACCGATATCACGGGTGAGCACGGCGCGGTAAGAAAGCGCTCGGGCTTTCCCGAGACGCGCGGCGGCGCTCTCTCGCTCCGCGCACAGACGAATATGCTCTTTGCGGGCAGCGTCGTAATGAGCGGCAGCGCACGCGCCGTCGTGTGCCGTACCGGCTCGGACACCGAGCTCTCCGTGCTGCGCGCCGAGCAGGAGGAGCAGCACAGATCGACCGCAGGCAAGGGCAAGCGGAGCGACGAGCCCGTTCTCGGCGTTTTCCGCTCCATGCGCGAATGCGGCGATGTCTGGGGGCTGTGCATGATAGCGGCGGTCTTTGTCGTCGTTGTGCTCGACCTCATTTTCGGCAAGGGAGAGGGCAGCCTTTTCGACACCTTCATCACCGCGCTGTCACTCGCCGTTTCGAGCATGAGCTCCTACTATCTCGCCTTTTCGCACATCGTCGTTGCAAGCGGAGTCCGCAGACTCGGCGGCAGCGGCAGAGAACGTGAGACGGGCGCGCTCGTCCGCCGTGTGGACAAGCTCGATTCGATAATCGACCTCGATACGCTCATCATCCCCCGCTCCGCGCTCATCGCGTCGGATGCGGTACATATCTCCCGCGTCGTCACCGCTGCGGGCGTCGACCGCAGAATAGGCGAGCACGGCTTCAAGCGCCACTGCGCCGAGATAATAAAGCTCGCCGTTGTCTCGTCGGGACGCTACGGTGCAAGAAAGCTCGTATATAACAACCTCAGCGGCAATAACGTCTACTCGGGCGAGGAGGAGCTGCTTATCTCCTGCGCGACCGACCTCGGTATATACAACGCGCGGCTCGACCGCGATTTTCCGATGGCGGATCACCGCGAGGAGGGCGACGACAGCCGCTTTGACACAACGCTGTATTTCGCGGGCAGCGATTTCTGCGCCGTCTCGCGCGGCGACCCCGGAGTCATGCTTCCACGCTGCGTCTCGCTCCGCGAGAGCGGCGGCGAGCACCGCATGACCGACGATACCCGCGCACGGCTGATACGATACGTTTCGGACGCCGTCAAGGACGGCTGCCGCGTCATTTCGGTCGCTACGCGACGCACGCAGTATACCAATCTGCGCAGGATAGCAGCATGCCAGAGCGACCTCGTTTTTGAGGGCTTCATCGTTATCCGCGAGCCGATAATCGACGGCGCGGCAAAGTGCATCACCGACTGCCGCAAGGCGGGCATCAAGATAATAATGACCGACGACGGCAGGGGCGACTACGGTCTCGTGCTCGCTCGCTCGCTCGATATCGTCCGCGACCCCGCCGAGGCGACAAACGGCGCCGCGCTCTCAAAGCTCAGCCCCGAGATGTTCCGCGTCAACCTGCCGCTGTACAGCTACTTTGCACGCCTCTCCCCCGCGCAGACCGAACGGCTCGTCGTCTGCCTGCGCGCGGACGGGCACCGCGTCGGCTTTGTCGCCGACAGGCTCGACTCGCTCCCCGCAATGCTTGAGAGCGATGTCGGTTATGCGCTCGAGACCACCGAGACGGGCGAGGAGCGCAATGCCCCCGTCGTCAGCGGCGACGGCAGAGCTGCCGACTCGGGTGCCGCACTGCGGTATCTCTCGGATGTTGTTCTGCTGCGCCCGCGCATCCGCAGCTACGGCGGCTTCGGCGCACTCGTCGGCTCGGTCCGCGGCGCGGTACAGACCTATCGGAATCTGCTGCGTGTCGCATTCTACCTAATTGCATCTCAGGCGGCGCGAATAACGCTTGTGCTGTGGGGCATCATCGGCGGGCGACCGCTCATGACCGCATCGCAGATACTGTTCTCGGGGCTTGTCATCGACTTTGCCGCCGTATTTTCAATCGCGCTTCAGCCGCCGTCGGTGCACGTGCTTGGTCACCGCGACGAGGTCCGCGGAAGGCTTGCAAAGCCGCTGCGCTCCTGCGTAAGATATGCCGTGCTCGGTGTTGTGTGGGCGGTCGTCGCCGCTCTCGTGCCGACGGTAATGCGCGCCCGCGGCATCGCCGTGAGCGATGAGCAGCTGCTCTCTGCGGGCTTTATCGGCTTCATGATAACGCAGTTCGTCGCTCTGAGCGAGATAAAGCGCGAGCGCACGCTGCTCGACTTCCGCATCCGCCTCGGCGGCGCGGGAATAATGCTCGCCCTGATCTGTACCGCACTCGTGCTGATATCGGTCACAATTGCACCGATAGGCGAGCTGTTCGGCATAATTCCCGTCTCGGGCTTCGGATTCGTTCCGATGCTGCTGACCCCCGCCGTCATGGCGTTCGTGTTTGAGACGGATAAGCTCGTGCGGGGCGATACAGTCGTCGGCGTATGGCTGCGCACAACGCTCAGCGCCCCCTTCACGGGCAAAAAGAAAAAGCCCGCCGACAAGACGGCAGAGCTTTCGGGCGGAGCATCCGCGGACAGGGCACACACAGGCGGAGCACTTGCAGGCAGAACATCCGCCGCAGCCTCCCTGCCGTCTCTCGGCGCAGAGCGCACCGCACCCGGTGTGCGTGAGCTGTTCGAGAATTTCGACCTCGAGACCTTTATCGAGGATTCCGCACGCACCGCAAACGAGCGCTCGCTCTACGAGATCAGCCGCGAAGCCAAGCGCGATGAGGCAAGACGCGCGGCAGAAGAGGCAAATGCGGAGGAAATCGATTACTTTGACAGCGTAGGCGGCGGCAGCATGGAGTATTCCGACGCATCGGATTTCGACGGTGCGGAGCATTCCGTCACATCGGGCTCCGACCGCACGGGGCATCCTAATGCACCGAGTCCCGGCACCTATGCTCCCGATACGTCAAACCCGAGCACCGGCGTTTCCGATGCTTTGAGTACGCAGCGCGCCGCCACCGCATCACGTCACACAACCGACGCAGCACAGAACGCACCGATAAACGGCGCCGCATCCCCTGCTGCCTCGGCGGGCGGAACACTTTCCCGCAGCACAGCGCACGGTACCCCCACCGACAACGCCGTGAGCGGCAGCTCACCGAACCCCGAGGTGCCGCGCGGCAACACCGGAAACGGCAACACCCCGAGCGGTAACACCCCGAGCGACCGCACCACCGCCGACGGGCAGGGAGAGTTCGCCATGGGAGATATCATCGACAGCATTTTCTCCGACGACGATTGACCCGCTCAATACGTCAAAAATAACAAAACCTCGAATGGCCCCATCTCGGGTGACTCCTTCGACAGACCGAAGCCTTCCCCTGCGCGGGGAAGGCTCTTTTCTTCTGCGAGCAGGGCTTTCTCATACCTCCGCCGCGCACCCTGCGTTCATGCTTTATTTACAAAATAAAATTCCGAAAAACTATTGCATTTTTCAATGCTTTGCGGTATAATAATCAAGCATCAAACGTAAGGCCTGTTGGTCAAGAGGCTAAGACGCCGCCCTCTCACGGCGGAAACAGGGGTTCGATTCCCCTACGGGTCACCAAATAAACCCTCGAGAAAATGATTTCTCGAGGGTTTTTGATTTTTTTCGGCGATGCTCCCATAACAGCGAATCGCCCCCGTCACGCCGAATAACTTATCACACCGAACAAATATCACAATCCTAAGAACAGTACTGCGCAGCGGCGCACTGCTGCTCTTTTTTATTGCTCTGAGCATTTGGGCTGCATTGAATTGCAAAAACACCAAAGGTCTGAATATATGCAGATTTTGACCGCTGCTGCATAATAAACGTAATTCATTTAGCCCGACGGACACTGAAAAATACAGACGTACTTGATATAAAAAGCAGAATACGTTTAGTTTCCGCTATATTCAGTCATCCTCTATTCCGAGCAAAATATCGACTGCGCGGCGTACCTCCGATCTGCGCCGATATGCCTGTATGACCTTTCTTTCGTGATCGGTGAAACCGTCCGACGACAAATGCACATCCATCAATTCGCTCGGTGATACATCCAACGCCATGCACAGATCCGCCAGAATATCCGCATCGGGGCGGTTGATACCCTGTTCCCAATTGGATATTCTGCTCTTGGTTACATGTATCATGTCAGCCAACTGTTCCTGCGTTAAGTCTCTTTCTTTGCGGTATCTGCGAATTCTGCTGCCGATTTTATATTTCAAGATAATCACCTCGCTTATCAATATTATACATGAAAACTGAGAAAAAGCAATAGCTTAGTCAAGAAATTCTGTACTTCTCTGTTGACATCTCAGTTAATCTGTGATAATATAGGTTAAAGTACAGTAATTCTGTATATATTGGGGGTGTGTGTATGGAGGTATACAAAAAGGTTCGGGCTTACATTGAGAAAAACGGATATAAGCAATTGACGGTTGCGCAAAAAGCGAACATATCCCAAGGGACCTTTAACGCCATGATGAGCGGAGAACAGACAATATATGCAGACGACCTGCGTGCAATCTGTCTTGCGCTGAATGTGAGCCCCGAGCTGTTTATAGAAGTGCACAGGGATCGTCAAACTGAAACGAGGTGATTTTCTTGGAGAACATCGAGCAAGCCGCAAAGCTTGTTTTGCGTATGGATAGACAATTGCGTGATGAACTGTTGACTCGGAACGGAACACCGCAGAATAAAAAATTATGGGAAAATACATATATCAAAAAGCAGATTGATAAACGGAGGTGCGGCGGCACCTTTACACTCGGCGATCATATTCGCGGAATGGTTTATTCCATGTTGACATCCGGTGCGCCGTGGAACAGAATTGAACCGCATATTGACGGCGACACAGGACAAATACGGCTGATTGATGAAATCTTTTATGAGTATCACGTCGATGCCTTGCTGAGCGCCGACCCCGTTAAATTATCCGATAGAGTGCAGGCATACAAGCTCGGAACGCCCTACATAAAAAAACAAATGAAGGCACTGATCGAGGTCGATATTCGTAAATTGCTTGTGCTTGAAAAAGAGTACGGCAGCGTGGATAACTTCTATAAAGGACTCGCCGACAAAAATGACAATTTAAAAACTCTTGTAAAAAAACTATCCGACGCAAAAAGCCCGCATAAATTCGTACAGCTCGGCGAAGCTCTTACTGCCGAGTATCTTAAAAACGTCGGCTATGACGTCGGAAAACCCGACAGGCACATCCGCCGTATTTTAGGCTGCGAATATCTCGGCTGTTCTGCGCATAAAACCGTGCCGCCGTTTGAAGCGATTGATATCATCGCCGCGATTGCAAAATGCATAAACCGTTCGGCTGCCGAAGTGGATTATATCCTTTGGGCATACTGCGCCGACGGCTACAGAGAGATATGTACGAAAAGCAAACCACAATGTCATAGGTGCATTGCGGAAATAAATTGTAACAGGATGAGAGGCAAAAATGAATAATATGACAGACGAAACATTTCAGGCTTACACAGGTGTTGAAAAAAGATTTTCCGTGGACGGCAAAACATTAGTTGTTCCTGCTCGATTGGACACTTTTATCACCTATCGCACAAATTTCAGGAAGCTTGCAAAATCATGTTCCGACAATGCACTGCAAGAGTATAAAACATCGGTCAACGATCTTGATACTTTCATGGAACATTTACCACAAATTTATCAAAAGCATTTGGATATTATCGCGGGTAAGGCGATTGATATCTTAATTGCAGAAGGTGTATATGACTATTCGGTGGAAACATTTACAGAGCGCCACATGGCTTCATTCTGCAATACATTAAATGATTATCAAACAATGCAGCAGAATATAGAGGAAACGCAAGAAGAAAACTATGGTGTCAAAAGCGGGATTGCAAAAGGACTCGGGTCGTTTTTAACAAGGAACAGCAGTAATTTTGTAAAGAGCTTTGTCGATGGTGCGACTGATAGTTTCGCTGACGGATCCGAGAAATTAACAAACGATCAAAAAGCTGAGCTGTATCAACACATTATTCTCCGTGAACTATTCAATGATATTTTTTCGGATTATTGGAATACTGTTATAACCATGGTAGAAATACTGAGAGAAAATCTCCATGATATTTGGCTTTTTGACAGCGGAGAAGTCAATGATATCGGAATTATCATTCAAAACATAAAGAATCCTAATTTCCCGCAGGATAAAATTGTAGATATATTATTTGATTATATTTTGAAAAAGCCAAACGAAGAAAGGGTATATAAAATTTTGGAAGATAGGTACGGCACCACAGAAGAAATTGCCGCTCTTTTGGACTATTTTATTTATCCCGATTTCGCCAATACCGTGTACACCAAAAACGATTTTCCGGAGCAAGAAGCAGAAGACAGAGATGAGAGTTCGGAAACAGAACAAAATTCCTCACAGCAAGAAACCTTCGGCAACAGCCAAAACGATAACGACGCACAGTCTGTTGGAAAATCAGAGGGAGGCATTTTGAAAAGAGGATTAAAAATCGGTGCCGGTATTTTAGCGGCAGGTATGGCGATGTCCGCTTTTGGTAGGTCTAATCAAAGCTCCGGTTCTTCTGCGCGCAGAAATAATTCGGGAAGGAAAAGCCTTTGGGGCACCGCGATGTGTCCGTATGGGAAAAAGGGTCAGGATGGTTGGACTATCCATTGTAATATGGGATGCCCGTTATGGACCGAATGCGGGGGCAAATGATATTGCAAACTACCCATAAAATAAACATCACTTTCTGTTTATAGCAAAGCGATAAGAAAAACAGCCGTAGCCCACAGAGGTCACGGCTGTTTTCCGTTAATAGAATTCAAAACACGTTTCTATTACATAAGCAGATGCTTTGCTTTTTGTCTGATATACTATAATAACGCGAACTGTTAAAAAAGGTTGTTTTTTAACAGTTCGCGTTATTTTCAATGGGGATAGATAAAAAATATTCGGAGCGGCGTTCGCTTTTTCGATCTGCGCTTTTCAGCCGACCCGAGTCGGGGAGAGATAAAAAAGAAGCAGAAGCGTCGAAAACCGTCTCGTCACCGTACAAAACATACGGCAGAGACGGTTTTCGGCGGTAGAAAAAGTGAAAAAATCTTATATTTTGAAAGAAACCGCGAGGCTTCCGGCACAGTGCCGCCCTGACAGCTTCAGAGTGCTGCCTTGATAGCGTCGAGCAGGTCGGAATACTCGTCAAAGGCGGGCAGCTCGGGATGTGCCGCCTTGATAGCGTCGGTAGAGCGGAAAAGGAAGCCCGCCTTGCTTGCCTCGATCATTCCGAGATCGTTGAAGCTGTCGCCGCTCGCGATGGTTTCGTAACCGATGGACTGCAGAGCGCGGACGGTGGTGTACTTCGACTTTTCGCAGCGCATCTGATAGCCTGTTATCTCGCCGTTCGGCGCGACCTCGAGGGTATTGCAGAAGATGGTGGGCATGCCGAGCTTCTTCATAAGCGGCATTGCGAACTGCTCAAAGGTATCGCTGAGAATGATGACCTGGGTGAGCGAGCGGAGCTCGTCAAGAAACTTGCGCGCGCCGGGCATAACGTCAATACCCTCGATGACCTTCTGTATCTCGGGCAGACCGAGACCGTGCTCGCGCAGGATGTCAAGGCGGTATTTCATCAGCTTATCGTAATCGGGCTCGTCGCGGGTGGTGCGGCGCAGCTCGGGAATGCCGCTTGCATCGGCAAAGGCGATCCATATCTCGGGGACAAGTACCCCCTCCATGTCAAGGCATACAATGTTCATTTCGGTTGTTCCTTTCTCGGTTGATTTTTGATTTCGGACGTTCGGGTGATTATGTTTATGACTTGATTTGCGCTTTTTCAGCCTTTCCAAGTCGGGGAGAGATAAAAAAGATGCAGAAGCGTTGAAACACGACTCGTCGCCGTACTTGCGTACGGCAGAGACGGGTTTCGGCGGTAGAAAAAGAGAAAACATTAAATTTAGGCAGGAATCCGCAAGGATTCCGACCCCTTTTCTGTCATAGCGTACACACTAAAGCCCGATAACATCAGTTTGTTTTCGCTTTTTCGGTCTGCGCTTTTTTAGCCTCCCCCCAGCAGGAGAGAGATAAAATCGTTTGGAGTGTTCGATTTCGTCTCGCAAGGCGTACAATTGTACGTCGCGGGGCGAAATCGGGCGCAGAAAAAGCGAAAACATTAAACTTTAGGCAGGAATCCGTAAGGATTCCGACCTAATTATTTACAAAGTTGATTATTCTGAAAATCAGTTATGCAATTCTGTTTTCGCTTTTTCGGTCCGGACGATTTTAGCCTCTCCGAAAACGTTCTACAAAGGCTGTGATATCATTTCTATAGCTGTCCCACATCTCCGGCGTCAGATCACAATGCCCTCGGTCGGGCACCTCATGGTAGGTCAGCTCATGCCCCTCGGCGAGCATAAGCGGGACAAAGCGGTCGGAGTGCGTCTTTTTCGGCACAGACGGGTCCGCCGTGCAATGGTAGATGCTATACGGGACGCGCGGCATACGCGGCACGAGATTGACGGGCGAGCGGGAGGCGAGAATATCGTCCTCCCTGCCCGGGATACTGCCGTAGGTTGTATAGAAGGCGCGCTCGGTCTCGGGGAGCTCGCGGCGGATGGCGACGAGGTCACAGACAGGGCAGTTGGCAACGACGGCGACGGGTCGCTCGATTCGTGCGTAATACGAATACATGACAGCGGAGTAGCCACCCATGCTGCCGCCCGTTGATATGAGCGGGACGCGGGACGCGGGCAGGTCAAGCTCGCGGCGCAGCAGCGAGACAATCTCCTCGACGAAGTAAACGGTATTCTCGCTCATCCAGCTCCACGGGTTATAGCACGGCTCGACGAACAGTATCCCGTGCTCGCGGTAGAACGGCTCATCGTCCGGCTCGGGCTGACCGACGCGGTAGACGGCGCAGTTAAAGCCGGTGAAGGACAGCGCGATGCCGCGGATATCCTCCCGCTTAAGATGATGGGCGTTTGTATATGCAAACAGGTACAGATTTTCAAAGGTAATGGGACTTTCCATCTCTCGGTTCCTTTTCTTTCTCGTAATCGGGGCGGAGCCCGGCGCGGGGCTCAGATCCCCGCTATCTGCGCAGTCGATGATGTCGGATGCAGGGCTCAAATCCCCGTTATCTCCTTCATCGACTGTCTTGCGGCGCAAACGAGACCGTCAAGCACGGCTGCGTCGCCGCTGTCGGTGTGGAAGAGGTAGTACACCTTAATCTTCGGCTCGGTGCCCGACGGGCGGATAACCACCTTGTTGTCGCCCTCGAGGATATAGTACAGAACGTTAGACTCGGGGCAGCCCGTGCCGCTCTCCTCGCCCGTGCGCAGGTCCACCGCTTTGCCTGTCAGGTAATCGCGGATGCCGATAACGCCGAGTCCGCCTATCTCCTTCGGCGGCTCGCTGCGCAGACGCTCCATCAGCGCGCGCATGCGCTCGGTACCGTCGATGCCCTCCATATAGATGTTGGAGGTCTTTTCGCTGTAAAGTCCGTAGCGGTCGTACATGTCGAGCAGCGCCTGATATACCGTCTTGCCCTTGGTGTGGTAGTAAGCAGCCATCTCGCAGAGCAGCACGGTGGCGGTAACCGCATCCTTATCGCGCAGGAACGTTCCGCGCGCGTAGCCGTTCGACTCCTCAAAGCCGAGCAGGAAGTCCTCGTCTGCCGATCTTCCCGTGCGCTCCTCGTAGTCGGACACGACCTTTCCGATGAACTTAAAGCCGGTGAGCACGTCATAGAGCTGCACACCGTTGCGGCGGCAGATCTCGGTGACCATATCGGTGGAGACGATGGTCTTAACGGCGAAGGCATGCTCGCTCAGTCTGCCGCACTCGCGCGAGGCGGTGATGATATAGTCGAGCAGCATAGCGCCTATCTGGTTGCCCGTGAGGGTGATGAACCGGCCGTCCGCGCCGCGTATCATAACGCCCGTGCGGTCGGCATCGGGGTCGTTGCCGATGATAAAGTCGGCTCCGCACTCGTTTGCAAGGCGGATGGCATGCTCGAATACCTCGGGCAGCTCGGGGTTAGGGAACGGCGTTGTCGGGAAATCGCCGCAGGGGGTCATCTGCTCATCGACGGTGACGATATGCTTCATGCCGAGACGGCGCATAGCCTCGGGAACGAGCTTATAGCCGGTGCCGTACAGAGGGGTATAAACGACGCGGAGCTCATCGGCAGCCTCGGCGATGACCGAGGGGTTGATGGGCTGACGCAGCACCTGCTCGAGAAATGCCTCGTCGGTCTCGTCGCCGAGCAGCTCTATCATGCCGCTCTTGAGAGCGCGCTCAAAGTCGCCGTCGGCATAGCGGACATCGGTGAAAATATCGGTCTTTGCTATCTCCGCGGAGACGGCATCCGCCTGCTCGGGTCCGAGCTGAGCGCCGTCCGCCCAGTATGCCTTGTAGCCGTTATACTGCTTGGGATTGTGCGAGGCGGTGATATTTACACCCGCGACAGCGCCGATCCGACGGACCGCAAAGGACAGCTCGGGCGTAGGCTGAATGGAGGAGAAGAGATAGACCTTGATACCGTTATTAGCCATTACCGCCGCAGTAGCGCGGGAGAAAAGGCGCGAATTGTTGCGGCTGTCGCAGCCGACCACAACACCGCGCTTCACAGCGTCCTCTCCGCAGGCGCGGATGTAAGCGGCAAAGCCCTGCGTCGCCTGCGTTACGGTATAGATATTCATATTGTGCATGCCCATCGCCATGATGCCGCGGAGTCCCGCCGTACCGAAGCTGAGCTGCGAGCTGAAGCGCTCCTTTATCTCGTCCTCATTGCCGCGCAGAGCCTCAAGCTCCGCTCTTTCGCTCTCGCCGAGCTTATCCGACGCAAGCCAGCGCTCGTAGTTCTTCATGAATTCTTCCACTTTGTTCTCTCCTATCAAGCTGAGGTAGATTGGTTTTGTTTTACGGCAGTGCCGTCATGCGGTCGGATACCGACAGACGGTGCGGGATGCCTGTAATGTTGTTTTTATATATACGGTCGGAGCTATGCCCCGATAACGCAGCGTGTTAAGCTGCCGTGCGGTGCGTTACCTGCGGAGCGTTACCTGCGGAGCGCCCGAACAGCGCGTCAACGCGCTGCGGCGATACTACAGCGCGCCTGAAATATCACGTTCCGCCGAGCGGTAGAAGCCGACGGGCGCATAGTCCCGCTTTTCGAGCCGCAGCAGCAGTCCCAGCAGCTCCGCGCCGCGCTCGCCGCCCTCGGGAACACCGAAGCGCAGACTGTGCAGCAGTCGCGAGGTATCATACTCGGCATGACGCGAATCTGCCCGCCGAAGCGGAAGCCCGAGCAGCCGCGCAGCGGCAATTATCTGTTCGGTCCCGATACCGCTCTCATCCGAGTGCAGCTCATAGCTGAGCGCGCCGTCGCCTGCCGTGCCTATGCGGCAGCAGCTGCGGCGAAGCAGCGCAAAGACCATCCCGCGCGGCATGAGCGATACGGACATTGCGATATGCAGGTCATAGCGGCGTATCAGTCGCTCCGCGCCCGACAACCGTCCCTCGGACAGATCCTCTATCGGCAGGATGCAGTACTGAGCCGAGCCCTGCTCGACCTCGCCGCACGCCTGCTCGGGGCTGTCGCTGAACACGCGCGACAGTCCGTCCTGCGCGGTGCACAGATACGGGGTGAAAAACTCGGCGGCAAGGTCGGAATAGCCGTTCTGCATGTAGCAGACGCGCACAAGCTCGGTAGGCGATATTCTCGCGCCGAGCAGCCCGTCCGGGCAGAGCGAAGCAAGCCCCGACTCGCCGAGCGCACGGTACAGCCCGCGCACGAGCATGACACGGTCGTATATCCCGAGCAGCTCGGGTGCGCCTATCGGGTTTATGCCGTCGCGCAGCGACCGCTGCGGCAGCAGCCCCGACACATCCGCGCAGAGCGATGCCGTAAGCCTCGCGACGGTCTCGCGATAGCTCCCCGACAGCGAATCGAGACTCAGCTCGGGCAGTGAGTGCACAAGCGCCTCGGCAAGCTCATACAGATGAGCCTCCCGTCGCTGCGCAGCCGACGCGAGAGCACGGTCGAGCTCGCCGATATTATCGAGACACACCCCGATATCTCCGTCCGATGCGCCGCCTGTGTTATCCACTGACGACGCGAGTCCCGCATTACCCATTAACGACACGAAGCCCGCATCACCTGTTCCCGACGCAAGGCTCGCACCGTAGCTGCCGACGGGGTCACCGCTCCGCGGCATTACTTGTTCCCGCCGAGGACATCCTCCTCAAGCAGCGCAAAGCTGCCGCTGAGGAAGCTCTTAAGCTCCTCCGCGCTGAGCTGTCTCTGCGCGAGCAGCGCAAGGGTGTAGACCTGCTTTGCAACGCGCTCGTTGTGCTCGTTTTCGCCCGCCTCAGCGGCATCGCCGAGCGCGCGTATCAGCTTGCTGTTCGAGTTGAGCACGAGCGTTGCGTCGAGCGGCATGCTCATTCCGCCGTCCTCTCCGCCGCTCATGCGGTACATGCGCATCATATCGTCCATACGGCGGGTCTGCTCGGAGATGTTGAGCAGCGCGGGGATGCTCTCATCGCGCAGCGCCTCGCAGCGCACAGTCAGGCGATCGCTGCCGCTGACCTTCTTGAACAGCTCCTCGAGCGCCTTGCTCTCGTACTTTTCGCCGTCGCCCTTGAGCGCATCGGCAACGTCCGCGTCGATACGGACGAACTTGATGCTGCGGTCGCCCTCGATAACGTTGATATACTGCGTATCGAGCACCTTATCGAGCAGCGCGACCTCTATGCCCTCGCTCTCGAACATCGAGATGTACTGTGCCTGAGCCGCCTTGTCCGTCGTATAGTAAACGGTGTTCTCGTGCTTTGCCTTTGCCGCCTCGAGATATTCGTCAACCGTGCGGAAGCCGCCCGATGTCAGCGGCAGGAGCAGCGCGCTCTTTACGCGGTCATAGAACTTTCTGTCGCGCAGGCATGCATACTCAACGAACACCTTGAGATCGCCCCAGAGCTTTTCGTACGCCTCGCGGTCGGTATTGAACATGCCCGTGAGCTTGTCGCAGACCTTCTTGACGATGTGCGCCGAGACCTTGGAAACGTATGCGTTATTCTGGAGGTAGGAACGCGAGACGTTCAGCGGTAGCTCGGGGCAGTCAAGCACGCCCTTGAGCATAAGCATGTACTCGGGAATTACCTCCTTGATGTTGTCGGCGACGAACACCTGATTGTAGTATAGCTTTACCTGACCCTCAAGGCTCTCAAACTCGCTGCCTATGCGCGGGAAGTAGAGTATGCCCTTGAAGTTAAGCGGGTAGTCCGCATTGATGTGGATATGGAAAAGCGGCTCCTTCCAGTCGTGGAATACGCGGGTGTAAAACTCCTTGTACTCCTCCTCGGTGCAGTCGGACGGGCGGCGCTGCCAGAGAGGGTTGGTGTCGTTTATCGGCTTCTCCTCATGCTCGTGCTCCGCGCACTCCTCGCAGCTGCAGCCGTCGCCGTGCTCGTGTCCGTCGGCATTCTTGCCTTCGGCCCCATCCTCGGTCTTTGCCTCGGCAGCCTTCTTTGCCTTCTCCTCGAGCTCCGCCTTCGTCTTGACCGATTCAAAGTAGATCGGAACGGGCATGAACGAGCAGTATTTATCGAGAATGTCGCGCAGCTTGAACTCACTCAGATACTCACGCCCCTCCTCGCTGATGTGCATGATAACGTCGGTGCCTCTGCCCTCGCGCTCGCCCTCGCCCATCTCGTAGTCGCCCGCCTCGGAGCAGACCCATCTGACCGCGGGAGCGCCCGTATACGAGCGTGTGATGAGCTCGACGCTGTCGCTGACCATGAAGGCGGAATAGAAGCCGAGTCCGAAATGTCCGATTATACCCGTCGCGCCGCCCTCGGTGTTTTCATACTTGGAGATAAAGTCCACCGCACCCGACAGCGCGATCTGACAGATGAACTTCTCCACCTCCTCGCGGCTCATTCCGATACCGTTATCCGAGACGGTTATCGTGCCCGCGTCGCGGTCGAGACGGACGTCTATGCGGAACTCGTCGTCGTCGACGTCGCGCACCTCACCGAGCGAGGAGAGCCTGCGCAGCTTAGTCACCGCATCGCATGCGTTTGAAACTATCTCGCGGAGAAATATCTCCTTCTCGCTGTACAGCCATCTCTTTATGACGGGGAATATATGCTCCGCCTCGACGGTGATACCGCCCTTGGTTACATTTTCGTTTTCTGCTGACATATAGATCATACCTTTCTGTTGCTGTTTATCCGCCGCGGCGGACGATATATATTGTTGTGTCATGCCGATTGACAGACGGCGCTATGTCTGCTCCCGCTGCCCGCCCGGGGGCTGCGCAAGACGCAGACTGTGCCAGAAGTTGAGCGTTTCAAAGCCGCGCTCGAGCTGATTGCAGAGATAATTCTCGCAGACCGTGCAGAGCTGAGTGGCGACCGCACCCTCCGCCTCGAAGGAGAGAAAACGTTTTATCGGTGCCGAGGCGATGCGCCGCATAAGCCCGAGCAGCTCGGGCGAGAGCGAAAATGATGCTGCCGCGCCCCTGCGCTCGTCCTCCGTCTGTGTCCGCAGACTACGGTTTATATCCGCGCGGATTGCACGCTCGACGCAGCTCTCGCAGCGCAGCGTTCCGCCCGTGAGATCGAGCAGCATATACGGTGAGTCGACCGCGCCGCATTCGGCACAGCCGCCGAGATCGGGGGCAAAGCCCGACAGCGACATTGCCTTGAGCTCGAACGCCGCCTTTATCAGCTCCTGCGGGCGCATATCGGTCATTATCGCGTAAAGCGAGTTGAGCAGCAGCCGCAGCATGTCCGCCGCGCCGTCCGCGTTCCCCTCGGGAAACAGCTCGCAGCAGATGCTGAAGAAGTACTGCGCGAGCGCAAAACCCTCGATATCGAGCCGTATCGGGTAGAACACCTCAATCGGCACCGCCTCGCGCAGCCAGCGCCGACCCTCGCGCTCATAGAAGGTCATCTCGCTGTAGCACATCAGCTGTGCGGAGGTGATAAACGGACTCTTGATGCTGCGCGCCCCCTTAGCCATTATCGACATTCTGCCGTACTCCGCCGTCATTATCGAGAGCAGCTTGTCGGTCTCGCCGAGCAGCACCTCCCGCACAACGAGGCCGCGCACGCGCAGCTCGGTCGTATGACTCTTTTCTCTCATGGCATTACCCCGCTGCGGGACTGTTAAAAACGACTTTTTTAACGGCTCCCCTTGATTTCAAGGGGATAGGTAAAAACGTTCGGAGTGAGTGGTTTTGTCCCGTCAGGCGTACAAGCGTACGTCGAGGGGCAAAAACGTTCGCAGAAAAAGCGGATAACTATTCTGTTGGGGAAATCCGATAGGATTTCATCAGCTTTCCTTGTGTTTGTGCTGAACAAGAACTCAATTCATACTTTTATCCGCTTTTTCGGTCCGGACGTTTTTAACATCCCCGCTTTTGCAAGATTTACTCGAAATCGTGCTTAAGATCGTAGCCGAAGTCGCCGAGATAGTAGTCGCTGTCGCGCCATTTCTCCTTGACCTTGACCCAGAGGTCGAGATGCACCTTGACCCCGAAAAACGCCTCAAGATCCTCGCGCGCATACGAGCCTATCTTCTTTATCATCTCGCCGCCGTGACCGATTATGATGCGCTTGTGCGCCTCGCGCTCGCAGTATATCTCGGCGCGGACGCGGATGAGCGTTCCCTCGTCGACAAACTCCTCTATAACGACGGCGGTGCCGTGCGGGACCTCGTCGGAGAGCAGACGCAGCATCTTCTCGCGTATCGTCTCGGAAACGAGACGGCGCTCGGTCTGGTCGGTCGAGATGTCGCCGGGAAAGAACCACGGACCCTCGGAGAGAAATTTTTCAGCCTCGCCGAGCACCTCGTCAACGCCCTTTCCGCGCACCGCGGAGGTCGGAACGACTGCGTCGAGCTCGAACTCCTCGCTGTATGCCGCAATGGTCTCCGCGATGCGAACGGCGTTCGAGCGGTCGGTCTTGTTGATAACGAGAATTATCGGCGTGCCCGATGCGCTCAGTCTGCGCAGGATGTCGCGCTCGATGTCGCCCACACGCGGCTCGGGTTCGACGACGACTATCGCGCCGTCGGTCTGCCCGATGGTGTGCTCGACCGCGCCGACCATGTATTTTCCGAGCTTGGTGCGCGGAGCGTGCATTCCCGGCGTATCGAGAAATACGAACTGATCCTCGCCGCGCGAGAGAATACCCGTTATGCGGTTCCGCGTCGTCTGCGGCTTTGAGGATACGATGGTTATCTTCTCGCCTACCATGGCGTTTACGAGGGTCGATTTTCCGACGTTCGGTCTGCCGAGTACGGCGATAAAGCCTGTTCTTGTCATAGAGTAATTTGCCTTTCCGATTTTATAGGTAGTCTCCCGACTCAGTCGCGGGAATTGAAAGCGCAAAGCGCAAGATGTGTCATATAGAGGTCGACCTTTGAGATGGTCTCGTACGGCGCATGCATCGAAAGCACGGGAACACCGAGGTCGACGGTGTTGATGCCGTGACGCGCGATATACGCAGCGACCGTTCCGCCGCCGCCCGCATCGACCTTTCCGAGCTCGGCGGTCTGCCATACAACGCCCGCGCCGTCAAGGATGCGGCGTATCCTGCCGACAAACTCGGCGGATGCATCGCTCGTTCCGTATTTTCCTCTGCTGCCCGTGTACTTGTTCATTACAACGCCGCCGCCGATGACAGCCGCGTTTCTGCGGTCGTAAACGTCCGCATGCATCGGGTCGAACGCCGCGCTGACATCTGCGGAGAGGCATGCCGATGCCGCTCTGACGGCTGCATCCGACGCGCCGTATGCGTCCGAGATGGCATGGATAACATCGCCGAGAACGTCGCTCTGCATTCCCGTAACGCCGTCGCTGCCCGTCTCCTCCTTGTCGGCGAGAATGACGAGCATGGTGTGACGGCTGTCCGCGCACTCAAAGAGTGCGGTAAGCTCGGGATACGCGCAGACGCGGTCGTCGTGCCCGTACGCGCCGACCATTGAACGGTCAAAGCCGATGTCGCGCGCCTTTGCGGCGGGCACAGCGCTCAGCTCCGCGCTGATAAAGTCCTCCTCGGTTATGCCGTAGCGCTCGGAGAGCAGACGCATCGTCTCAAGCTTGACGCGCTCGGAGACCTCCGTGTCGGGGAACGGCTCGCTGCCGATAAGCAGGTTCATGTTCTCACCCTTGATGCCCTTGTTCATCGGCTGCGTCATCTGCTCGGAAGCGAGATGTATGAGCAGGTCGGGAATGGTGAAGAGCGGGTCGCTCTCATCCTCGCCGACGCACACATCGACCGTGCTGCCGTCCGCGCGGACGACAACGCCGTGCAGCGCAAGCGGGATGGTTACCCACTGATACTTCTTGATTCCGCCGTAATAGTGGGTCTTGAAGTACGAGAAGCCGCCCTCCTCAAAAAGCGGATGCTGCTTGAGGTCGAGACGGGGAGAGTCGACATGCGCCGCCGTTATGCGGATGCCGTCGCGCTCGATATCCTCGCTGCCGAGCGAAAAGAGATAGAGCGACTTTCCGCAGTTGTTGTAGTAGTATTTTCCGCCGCGCTCGAGCTTTTCGCCGAAGCGGAAGGCGCGGTAGCCGTTTGCCTCCGCCATTTCTATGCCGCGCTTTACCGCCTCGCGCTCGGTCTTTGCCGCGTTGAGAAACGCCTTGTAGCCCTCGGCGTAATCCTTTGCCTTGCCTGCGGTGCCCTCCGCACCGTCATCATATGCGTTCTTTGCCTTAAAAAGCAGCTGCTCGCTGAGCTTCTTCGAGCTGTCCTCCATAAAAAATCCTCCCTTTCGCCGCGCACCGGACGCCGTTCGTGCCGCATGTTCCGCGCGGTGCATACGCACCGCAAAAAGTCACCGAAAATCGCGGCCCTGATGCCGCTTTTTTCGAGTTCGTACATATAATTATTGTGTCACTTATAAACACTTAATCATTTTAATACATCCCCGCCCTTTTGTCAAGGAAAATACCGCCTTTGGACCCGGAGCCGGGTAAAAATTTTGCCTGCACCGCGGGGCTTTCGTTCGCGCCCGCACCGGCGCGGCATGATTTTTCATAAAGGCCCCCCGAAAAAGCTTTTTCCGCTCCGAAACCGGGGTGCACCATACTCATAGTCTTTGCAGCAGCTCGACCACATACGGTTCGTTATCCTCTGCAAATCATAACGCGCCGTTAAACTTAACTTCGGCAGCGGTTGTACGAATAATCGCTGCGGAAAAACAACACCGTTATGTATTTCCCTCGGCAGCGGGTGTACATGCTCGAAGAGTAGGAAAAACAAAAGTTTTATACGTGCATTCTTCTGACAAGAAACGCGAGACGTAATGCCTGCCGAGCGTTTCGGACGATAACTCGCCTTTGCGCTATCGGCTGAGCAGTCAGGGGGAGATACATAAGAGGGGGAATCGGCGCGGCCATATGCTCGCGTATGCGAGCATCTTCAGCGCCGCCCCCTCTTATGCGCGCTTTTCTTTCCGCCACTTTCTTTTTCGCGTAAAAAGAAAGTGGTAAAAAAAGAACAACTATATCATCTATCCATATACACTTGACCGCGGCAGCGAGAATGAACCCTCGCGATACAGACAATTTTTTATGTGAAAAATCAAGGCTTGTTAGCATACGTTTCAGTTCCCAACAGCCCCTCCGCTTCGCTACGCTCAGCACTTCTCGCTGCGGCTCGGTCACTCGCGGCTCTGACAGCCCACCGGGCGGTCATTCACTACCGCTTGCTCGGCTGCGGCTTCGCCTTGCCTCCCCCCTACACAAGTGCAATTTTGCGGTCTTGCAAAGCAAGATTGCTGCCGACGGCAGCAAAGCAAAATTCCATATTAAACCGCACAGCGGTTTAATGAGGGCGGCATTCGTGTGCGGAATCCGCACCTTGCATTATCAGCCTGATTTCCCTCAGATTTTCTCTTGTCATATCAAAAAACCACCCCCGCGTTTTACACAGGCGACGGGGCGTCGTGCGTTCGCGGGGGTGGCTTTTTATCCGACGTGCTTACCGCACGGTCGATTTACATATTATCTGTCCGGGCTCTTCCGGTCAAGCGCTGTTCGGGTCAGGCGCTGTCAGGCGTTATATATACGCGCGGAGGTATTACCGCCGTGACCGGTCCAGTTAGTATGGAAGAACTCGCCGCGCTCGCGGTCTACTCGCTCATAGGTATGTGCGCCGAAGTAGTCGCGCTGAGCCTGGAGCAGGTTAGCGGGCAGGCGCTCGCAGCGGTAGCCGTCAAAATAAGAGAGTGCGGTGGTCATTGCGGGAGCGGGAACGCCCGATGCGATGGCGAGACCGCAGATGCGTCTCCAGCCCGCCTCGCTCTCCTCGATGACCTTTGTGAAATAGGGGTCAAGGAGCAGGTTTGTCAGCTCGGGGTTATTGACGTAAGCCTCGCGGATCTTGCCGAGGAACACGCTGCGGATGATGCAGCCGCCGCGCCACATGAGCGCGATGCCGCCGTAATTGAGGTTCCAGCCGTAGGTCTTTGCAGCAGAACGCATGAGGGTGTAGCCCTGAGCGTAGGAGACTATCTTTGCGGCAAAGAGGGCATGGCGGAGGTCCTCGAGGGTCTTAGCTTTCTCTTCATCGGTGAGCTTGAGCTGGGTGCGCTCGGAGCCGAGCACGGACGCAGCGTGAACGCGCTCCTCCTTCATAGCCGAGAGACAGCGTGCGAAAACCGCCTCGCCGATAAGGGTAAGCGGAACGCCCTCGTCAAGTGCGGCTATGCCCGTCCATTTACCCGTGCCCTTCTGACCTGCGGTGTCGAGTATCTTATCAACGACCGCCTCGCCGTTCTCGTCGCGGTAAGCGAGGATATCGCGGGTTATCTCGATGAGGTAGCTGTCGAGCTCGCCCTTGTTCCACTCTGCAAACACGGCGGACATCTCGTCGTTGCTCATGCCGAGCAGGTCGTGCATGATCTGATATGCCTCACAGATGAGCTGCATGTCGCCGTACTCGATGCCGTTATGCACCATCTTGACGAAGTGACCTGCGCCGTCCTCGCCGACCCAGTCGCAGCAGGGCGAGCCGTCGGGGCCCTTAGCGCAGATGGTCTGGAGAATCGGGCGGACGATCGGCCATGCCGCGGGCGAGCCGCCGGGCATCATGCTCGGTCCGTTGAGCGCGCCCTCCTCGCCGCCGGAAACGCCTGTGCCGATGTACAGCTTGCCCTTGCTCTCGACGTACTTTGTACGTCTGATGGTGTCGGGGAAGTGCGAGTTTCCGCCGTCGATGATAACATCGCCGTCGTCGAGCAGCGGGAGCAGCTTATCTATCATGCCGTCAACGGGCGCGCCTGCCTTTATCATCATCATGATGCGGCGGGGCTTCTCGAGCGAATCGACCAGCTCCTCGAGCGAGTGTGTACCGATGATGTTCTTGCCTGCGGCTCTGCCCGAGACGAACCTGTCGACCACCTCGGTGGTGCGGTTGAACACGGCGACGGTAAAGCCCTTGCTCTCCATGTTCATTACGAGATTTTCGCCCATTACGGCGAGACCTATCATGCCTATGTCTGCTTTTTTCATTGTATTTTCCCTTTCCTTTTATTGTTTATTGCGGTGCTCAGACGCTCCAGAGTCCGAGCGCGGGGTTGGAGATGTAGTAGAATTCCTCGCCGTCGGGGGCGGTGTTCCAGCCGTCGGTGAGCTTTGCGGGGTCGTAGCGCTTTGCCGCCTCCGCGTAGCTCTGCCAATCAAAGCTGACTCCGCGCACCTCCGCCTCCGAGACCTTCTCGGTGCAGTAGGTGATGTTGAAGCGCCCGTCGGACGAGCCGTGTATCAGATGTGCCGCGACCGAGAGATTTCCGCGCAGGTCGTCGCATTCGGGCGAATCGACGAGTCGGAGCACGTTCTCTCTGCCGACGTAGCCGTACTTTCTTATCAGTCGGTCGTTTTCCTCATCCTCGCCGAAGCGCTCGACTCCCGGTGCGAGAACGGTCAGCTCGCCGCCGTCCGCCATCGCGAGACGTGTGCGATAGACCGCCTTGTTTCCGAGCCATGTGCTCTTGAATTCGCGCGGGTCGAGATAGACTACGCAGTGCTTCATCGGGCGGTCGAGCCGTATGAAGTTCAGCTCCGCGCTCTGCGCGACCGCCTGCTCAAAGCCCGAGCGTTCTCTGCCGCAGAACAGCCCGTGAATGTGCACGCCGTCGCCCGTATTAGTCGTTACCGTCAGGATGTAGCCCAGCGGTACCGAGCCGAGAAAATGCTGCTCGGCATAGTCGAATACCTGTCTGACGGGGGAGTGATCCCTGCCCATTATCCGCTCCATACCGTAGAACGCGCCGAGCATGTGCGAGCTGTTTATCATCGAGCTGCCGCCGCAGCCGACGAAGATGTTCTTCGAGTAGTTTGCCATGCCGACGACCTCGTGCGGCACGACCTGACCGATGGAGTAGATGAGATCGTAGTCTCCGCTGACTATTCTGCGGTTGACCTCAACGTCGATGGGCGTTGAAACAAGCCCTTCCGACACCTCCGAGACGAACTCCCCGGGGACCTCGCCTATCTTAACAACGTCGTCGCGCCAGTTGTGCACGAGCAGCTTTTCGTAGTCGACCCTGCCCTCAAAGAAGGTCTCGCATTCCTCGCGTGACATCGGGACATGCGTTCCGAGTGCGGGCATAACGTCCCACTCGATTTCCTCCGCGCGGGCTGTAAATATCTCGGTCAGCATCGCCGTGATGTGCCCCGCGCCCGAATACATGCGTGTAAAATCGGGCGGAAGCATGAGCACGCGCACCCTGCCTCCTGCGTCCCTGCCGCTCTCGCGGCGCTGCTCGGCGAGCTGTGTCATCCGCTCGTCGACATATTCCTCAAGTGCTGCGCGCAGCTCTGCGTCGGACAGCCCTTTTTCGCTTTTGAATACCATTTTTAATTGTACCTTTCGTCATGTCCGCCGCGCCTGACGCATGCGATATCCGCATGTCCGCCCCGCGCGACGGGCGACCTTTTTTCCGACATTAAATTATATCAAAATCCGCGCGCCATTGCAATAGTTTTTTCATATATCTTGAATTCTTTTCGCCCGCGTGATATAATATCGCGGTACGAGAGCCGCAGCGGCTGCCGCGATATGCCGAACGGGCATGTACGCATGGCGCTTGTGCGGCTGATGCGGACAAAAGCGAAAAACGAAAACCGATACAAAACGCAGAACAAAAACGCAAAACAAAACAGAAGACAAAACAGAAGACAAAACAGAAGACAAAACAGGAAACTTAAACGGAGGTAGGATATGACCGACCTGCTGACACTGCACAAATATTTTCTCTCGCAGCACCTGCGCCGCGGCGGGGTGGCTGTCGATTTTACGATGGGCAACGGGCACGATACGCAGTATCTGTGCAATGCCGTCTACGGCGGGGAGGATGCGCCGGGCAAGGTCTACGCCTTTGATATTCAACAGGCGGCGGTAGACAGCACCGCGCGGCTGCTGCGCGAGAGCGGAACGCCCGAGAATTATACGCTTATCTGCGCTTCGCACGACCGCGTTGCGGAGTTCGTTCACGAGACGTTCGACGCGGGAGTGTTCAATCTCGGATGGCTGCCCGGCTCGGACAAAAAGGTGACTACGCAGCGCAGCTCGACCCTGCCCGCGATCGAGGCGGCGGTGTCGCTGCTCGCGCCCGGCGGGATACTGCTCGTTGCCGTCTACCCCGGTCACGAGGAGGGCAGGCTCGAGGGCGAGGCTATCGCCGAGCTGCTGTCGCAGAAGAGCCGATTTGAGATGTCGGTGGGACGCTTTCAGTTTATTAATTCCCCGACCTCGCCCTACTTTTTCGTAATTGAGAAAAAAGAGCCGCGAGCGTGATTCTGTCGCCGCTCGGGATGTGTGACTTTGCCGCGCTGCACGAGTGTGGTGCTGCCGCGCCGACCCTGACTTTACCGCAGCCGCGCGTGATTTTATTGCAGCCGTTCGTGACATTGCAGCGGCGCTGCGCTTTTATGCAAGTTTATCGCCGCCGCAGCATACGGATATGTCGGAAGTATACATGACGGTATGACCGTCGCTGCCCTCACGGCGCTGCGGCACTACGCGTTATATGGATATGCGTTAGCTATATGGATATGCGTTATATGAAAGGAAACAGTGATGAATATTCTTGTTCTTGCAGGCGGGCTCAGCCCCGAAAGAGATGTTTCGCTCTCGTCGGGCAGCAAGATAGCCTCCGCTCTTATCGAACGCGGACACCGCGTTGCGATGGTCGATGTTTATATGGATCTCGGCGAGCTGCCGCGCTTTTCGGATGAGCCGATACCCCCGTGCTCCGCTGCGGAGACCGAGCCCGATCTCGACGCGCTGCGTGCCGAGCGTATTGCACTGCGCGGAAGCGAAGAGGGCAGCGGCGAGCTCATCGGCAGGGGCGTTGTCGACGCATGCCGCGCGGCGGATGTCGTCTTTCTCGCGCTGCACGGCGGTATGGGAGAGAACGGTCAGCTCCAGGCGCTGCTCGACTGCTACGGCATCGTCTACACGGGCAGTCCGTACGCGGGCTGCGCCGTTGCGATGGACAAAGACATAAGCAAACGCATCGTCTGCCGCGAGGGAATCGACACCGCGCGCTGGATAACCATGGACCGCGGCGAGCTCAGCGCGGCACGTGTGCTTGACGAGCTCGGCTTGCCCTGCGTCGTAAAGCCTATCGGCTGCGGCTCGAGCGTCGGCGTGTCGCTCGTTCGCACCGAATCCGAGCTCGGCGCGGCGCTCGACGAAGCGGAGCGCTGCGGTCAGGCTGTGATTGCGGAGGAGTTCGTCGGCGGACGCGAGCTTTCGGTCGGTGTGCTCGGCGAGCGCGCGCTCCCGTCTATCGAGATAGAGCCGAGGGGCGGCTTTTACGACTACAAAAACAAGTATCAGGCGGGCTGCACCGTTGAGACGACGCCCGCAAATATCCCGCCGCAGCTCGAGCAGCGACTGCGCGAAGCGTCGCTTACCGCGCACCGCGCGCTCGGTCTCTACGCCTACAGCCGCAGCGATTTTATCTACCGCGAGCAGGACGACCGTCTCGTCTATCTCGAGACCAACACCCTCCCCGGCATGACCCCGACGAGCCTGCTCCCGCAGGAGGCGGCAGCCGTCGGCATCGACTACCCCGAGCTATGCGAGACCGTCGTCCGCTACGCTCTAAAGCGCTGAGGGGACGAGGGGAACGAGGGGAACGAGGGGGAACGATGGGGGAAACTTTTGAAAAAGTTTCCCCCAAGCCCCCTTTAAAACTTTAAAACTGAGAGGGAGTTTTGAAAGGGACAACGGCGGAGAGTTTAGTCCGAGGAGATTTTCAAGAAGGTGACGGCTTGAGAGGGCGATGCGGAGCTTTTGAAAAAAGCTCTTCCGAACGCATTTCAAAAATATGAGGCGGAGAGGCTGTTTTTGAAGAGGCGGCGATGCCTCGTGATTATCTCTGCTGTTACAGCGGTGCGGAGAAATTCGTATCAGAAGTACAGAATCTGTTTAAGCAGCACAAAACGGGGCGGGTCTCGGTCGAGACCCGCCCCGTTTTACAAGTGTTGTCGGAGCCTGCAGGCATTGCCGTGCGGTGACCGCGCGGGGTGCATTGTCCATGTCGGGGCACGGTGTACTCGTCGGGGTACGGCGTGCTCGCTTGTCCTACCGTTGTGCGCGGTGTGCTCATATACCCGTACCATCGGGCACGGAGCGTCTGTATCATCGTGCACGGCGCGTTTATATCATCGGGCGCGGCGCGTTCAAATGCCCCGCGCGGGGTTCGGCGAGGTGTTATTCCTTATAGTACTCAGCCTGCATGGAGAACATTTTCCTATATATCCCGTCGTCGGTCTGCATCAGCTCATCATGCGTTCCGTATTCGGAGACGGTACCGTTTGCAAAAACGGCTATCTTATCCGTAAAGCGTGTGGAAGAAAGGCGATGCGAAATATATATTGCGGTCTTACCGTTTGCGAGCTCATGAAAATTCCGATAGATATTATACTCGGCGACAGGGTCGAGCGCGGAGGTAGGCTCATCGAAGATTATTATCGGCGCGTCGCGGTAAACGGCGCGTGCTATCGCGACCTTCTGACCCTCGCCGCCCGAGAGCTCTATACCGTCGGGGTCGAATTCCTTATAGATATAGGTATCAACGCCGCGGGGCAGTGTCTTTATCCGCTCGGTGAGCCCGCATTTTACGATGGCATCGTCGAGCTTTTCGGTATCGGGCTCGGTATCCATCGCGATATTTTCCGCCACCGTAAAGCTGAACAGGGAAAAGTCCTGAAACACCACGCCGATGAGCTTATAATAATCCTCGAGAGCGATATCCTTTGCGGGGATACCGTTTACGAATATTTCGCCCGCGGTCGGCTCATAGAAGCGGCACAGCAGTCTCACAAATGTGGTTTTCCCCGCGCCGTTTACACCGACTATCGACAGCGTTTCGCCCTGCCTGACGGCTATGTTGACGTGCTCGAGTATCATGCGGTCGGTCTTAGGATATTTAAAGGACACGTCGCGGAATTCTATCTCGACGTTTTTCGGGATATCAATATGTCGGGAGCCGCTGTTTTTCCGTTCGTTCTCGCCGTAATCGAGGCAGCGTCTGTAATCGTTGAGATACCATGAGGTCTGAAAAACGAGGTTCATCCAGTTGGAGGATATTCCCATGATACATGAGGAGAACGCGCCCGCGGCGGTGAGGTACATCGAAAAATCACCGACGGTCATAGAGCTGTATATAACCTGAAGCGAAAGGATGAGATATATCGCGATGTCCTGCAGCGCGGAAACGGCGGCACCTATACCCCCGCTCCTGCTCATGCGCTCGGTAAATTCTCTGTCGGTCTTATACAGGTCCTCCCGCCAGCTTTTTTCAGCCATTCCGAATATCCAATCCTCGAGGTCGTTCATGCGGACCTCTTTTCCCGCCTGAATATCGTCGGTCAGCGACATATAATATCCGTTCGTGCGGCTCGCGCGTATGCGCCCCTCGTTATACTCGTATGACATCCGCTGCCGACGCCGCTCCGTCAGATACTGAGCCGCGGCTGCGACGGCGATGACGGCGAGTATGACGGGGCTGAGGCTGAACACGACTATGCCGATACCGAACAGGGTCATAAAGCTGCCTATTATCGCGGTGGAGAACTGCAGCACGCTGTCAAAACGATTTTCCTGAGCGAGCCATATGTAATCATGCATTACGGGGTCCTCGAGTGTGGCGTAGCTCATGGATGTGACCGACCTTGCCAGCAGTTTTTGCATGGAAAAGTTCAGCTTTTCGTGCTCCTTTGCGTCGCCCTTTGACAGAAGCAGCTCTGCCGCGCCGAGAACGAACGACAGCGCCGCCATCGACAGCGCGTAAAAAACGGCGTAGCCTATCCTCCGACCCTCGGTTATTTCGTTCAGTATCGCGCGGACAAAGAATATCGGAACGATCGTTTTCACCGTCCGAAGTATCAGCAGGGGAACGCGGTAAAGAAACAGCTTTTTATTTGCCGTCCATATCATTTTGTATGCAAACCGCAGGTCGGAGAGCTGCTGTTTCAGCGTGCGGCTGCCCTCCGCGGTGACCGTATCCGTCTCCTGCTTTTTTCGGTGGTGCAGCCGCAGTCGGATGCTCTTCTTCGTCATACGTTCACCTCCTCGGATACATCCTCCGCTACGTAATAGTGAGACTGTTTTTTAAACATGTCCGCATAAACTCCGCCCTTCTCCATCAGCTCGCCGTGCGTCCCTTTTTCTACAAGCTCTCCGTCCGCGAACACGGCGACGGAGTCGCAGAATTTTACGCTCGACAGTCGGTGCGAGATATAGATGGAGGTCTTTTTCCCGATTATGCTGTTAAAGCGCTCATAAAGCCCCGCCTCCGCGATGGGGTCGAGCGATGCGGTCGGCTCATCGAGAATGACGATATGCGCGTCTCTGTAATAGGCTCTTGCGCAAGCCGTCTTTTGCTCCTCTCCGCCCGAGAGTCTTACGCCGTCCTCGAAGTATATGCAGTCCATGATAGTGTCAAAGCCCTTTTTCAGCGACGGGATGCACTCGGAGAGCCCGCTTTTATTCACCGCGTCGGTAAATCGCGCCTCGTCATATCCTTCGTTCAGAACGATATTCTCGCGCACGGTCGAGGTCCAGAACAGCTGATAATCCTGAAAAACAACCGCGAGCAGCCGTCGGTAGTCCTTTTGGGCTATCGTTCTGATGTCGATGCCGCCCACGAGTATTTTGCCCTCTGTGGGCTCGTAAAGGCGGCAGATGAGCTTAATGAACGTCGATTTGCCCGCGCCGTTATAGCCGACCACCGACAGCCGCTCCCCGCTTTTTATCCTGATGCTTATGTTTTTAAGGACATATCTGTCGGTATTCGGGTATTTGAAGGAGACGTTTACAAACTCGATATCGTATCTTCCGTTTGTCGGGTCGTCTCCCGAAACGGTCGCGGCACCGTCCTCCTTCCGCTCGGCTATCCGCAGAAATTCCTTATAGTCATCGACATATTTCGAGAGGAGCTGCAGCTCGGGGAAGCGCCTTATAAAGTCGCCGAACGAGCCTGTGAACGCTGTCACCGCGCCGAGAAATACCGAGAACGAACCGACGGAGATGCCGCCCGATATCGCAAGATACGAGCAGTAGCCGTATATGACCGCCGTCTGAACAAGACCGATAAGCAGCGAGAGAAGGTCATAACCGAGCCGCCTGTCTTGATTTGCCGTGAAATTCTTTATGTATTCCGAGGTCTCCCTGTCGTATTTTTTAAGCAGCCAGCCCGACGCGCCGTTTATGCGCAGCTCCTGCCCGCCTCTTATCCCGAGCATCATGTCATAGATATACGAATAGCGCCGCGAAAAACGGGTGAGCAGCGGCTGGTATTCGTAGCCGACCTTATTGAGCCGCCCCGCGATCAGCGCGTTCAGACCGATCACCGCAAGAATTATCAGGATAATGAGCGGATGCAGCGACGCGATTATATAGGTATACCCCGCGAGCTGCACGGCGTTTGAAATAAAGCCGAGCACCGTTCCGCCTATAAATGCCGACGGGTCGAGCCGCCCGACCGAACGCTCGGCGAGCTCTCTCACCTGACCGTTCTCGAGATTTTCGTAGCTTGTATAGAGCCATATCTTCTGGTCGTGCATCTCCGTGTTGTGCGAGCACTCGATGGATTTCAGACCCGCATATCTGTTCAGAATGACAGACAGAACATTGAAGATAATGATAACGGCGGCATACAGCGCGATGTATTTTATCGTGACGTCGGGGCGGCGCTGCCCCGCAAGCTCATCGAGAATATACTTCGGTATCAGCAGCATAACGAACGGTCTGACCGTGCCGATGATGTACTGCAGCGCTGTGACAAAATATATGCTCCCGGAAAGCTCCCATGACCTTCGGAACATAAAGCCCATGTTGCCGAAAAATCTGCTTATTTTATCTTTTTTCATGCTTCCTCCGCTGACGTGCGTTTGTCTTTTTTGTCCGAAAAAGGTCGTTTGCGGTACGTCAAAGCTCCGAAAGGTCCGCATTGTTTTCCTTACTTCTCTGATTTTACCATATATCAGATATTTGTCAACATAAATTTACATATCAGTCTCCCGCTTACCGCCGTTTTTGCGGCTGCGGGACGGATTCCGACGGTCACGAACCGTTTTTTTCGCCCGCACCGGCACATATCCGCTGCAGAAAATGACATGAATACACAAAATAACCGATAGTTGTACAAAAAACGGTTGTATTATTGCATAACATATGATACAATGGTATTATCAAGAAACGATAGGGTCAATGCCGACCGTCGGCGGTCCGTAAACGTGTGAAACAGACGGTGGCACCCGTGCAAAATCGGAGGAAACAGAATGAAAAGAGCGTCCTTTATATTGATACTGTGCACGCTGCTCTGCCTTGCTTCGTGCGGCGGAGAGACAAACGACCCCGCCGACACGTCGGAGACCGCAGCCGTTTCCGAGACCGAGACTGCCGCTGTTTCCGAGAGCGAAACGGAGACGGGCGCGGAGAGCGAAGCCGTTCTCATGGCGGAGCCCGAGACCGAACATGTACACGAATATTCGGGTGCATCCTGCCTTGAAGCGCCGACGTGCTCCTGCGGGGAGACGGACGGATATGCGCTCGGTCACAGCTATTCCTACGGCAGCTGCATCCGCTGCGGCGCAGCCGACCCCGATTATAATCCCGTAACGGAGGAGCAGCGGTATGCTCTCGAAAGGCTGAGCGTCCGTATTGCCGAGATGCCGTACTCATATGATATGATAACGGATGTGCTCATGAACGAGGGTATTGCATATGACGACTGCATCTATGCCGCCGATCATTGCGGTAAGGATTGGAACGCTCAGGCGCTCGAGATGGGTAAGATTATGGGTCCGGGTCATTCGTACAGCGGTATGTATGAGCTTTTGCGGACGCAGCTGAAATTTACCGATGAGCAGGCGCGCTATGCGGTCGACAACTGCGGCTTTGACTGGATGGAGCAGGCGGTAAAGGGCGCTGAGAACATGGATGTTTATTATAAGATGAGCGGCGGCATGTCGAGAGATTTAATGATAAAGGCGCTCGAAAAAGAGGGCTTTACTCACGAACAGGCTGTTCACGCCGCGGACGTGCTGAAGCGATAATACATGCCCCGGGTCGGAGGTATATCCCGACCCGGGGAGGATTTTTCGGGGAGTAATTTTCAGGAAGAAATTTTCAGGGGAATTTTCTGAGGATGATTTTTCGGAAGAATTTCGGAGGTTTTTTCGGGGGTGAAATTCCGAAAGAAATTTTTTGGAGATTTTCTGTAAAAAAGTCTTGACACGCATGCGCGGCATGTGTATAATAGTATGGCAGTCCAAAGACAGCAGGTTGTCGGCTCCGCCGATGCAAAGCATTCCTGCCGAGGATAATGAATACAGACAGCGTCGGTATCCCCGCGCTTTATGTCCGAATTATTCTGCGCCGCGTCTTTGACGGGGTGTTTTTTTTCGTTATTGGGCTAATATTTCAAATGGAGGTATAGTTCAAATGCCAAGTGCAAAGATCTTAGCACAGAAGCAGGCAGACCTCGGTGCTCTCGTAGAGAAGATCAAGGGCGCTCAGTCGGGCGTACTTGTCGACTACACCGGAATTACCGTTGAGCAGGATACAAAGCTCCGCGCTTCGTTCCGTACATCCGGCGTTGACTACAAGGTCTACAAGAACACCATGACTTCTCGCGCATGCGGTGAGGTCGGCTACGCTGAAATGAAGGAGCTTCTCAACGGAATGACCGCCTTCGCTCTCAGCTCTGAGGATCCGATCGCTCCTGCAAGAATCGCAAAGAAGTTTGCCGACGATATCGAGACATTCGATATCAAGGGCGGATTCCTTGACGGCAGAGTCCTTTCTCGTGACGAAGTTCTCGAGCTCGCTGACATCCCGTCGAAGGAGACCCTTATCGCAAAGCTTCTCGGAAGCATCCGTTCGCCCCTTTACAACCTTGCATACGCACTGCAGGCTGTTGTCGACAAGGACGGCGAGGCAGCTCCCGCAGAGGAAGCAGCTCCCGCAGAGGAGGCAGCTCCTGCCGAGGCGGCAGAGGCACCCGCAGCCGAGTAATTTTCTCGGAACGCAGTCGAGTGTTACCGCTCGGCACAAATTTAATCTAAAAAATCAGAATTATTACGGAGGATTTTTAAAATGGCTACAGAGAAGACCACACAGATCCTTGACGCTATCAAGGAGCTTACCATTATCGAGCTTGCTGACCTCGTAAAGGCAGTTGAGGAAGAGTTCGGCGTATCCGCTGCTGCTCCCGTTGCAGTTGCAGGCGCTGCTGCTGCAGGCGCTCCCGCAGCTGAGGAGAAGACCGAGTTTGACGTTGTTCTTAAGTCTTTCGGCGCTAAGAAGCTCGACGTTATCAAGGCTGTTCGTGAGATCACCGGCCTCGGCCTTAAGGAGGCTAAGGACCTCGTTGAGGGCGCTCCTAAGAATGTCAAGGAGGGCGCTTCCAAGGAGGACGCTGAGGAGATCAAGAAGAAGCTCGAAGAGGCTGGCGCTGAGGTTGAGCTTAAGTAATTTAAGCCCAAGATTCAGCTCATGTGCATCGACGGACTCTTTGCGCCGCGCAGGCGCGTGAGTCGGCTTGATTATATGTGAGTTCTCGGGGCTGCCGCAGTTTTGCGGCAGCTCTTTTTTTGTTTTTTGCTTGCCACAGACCGCCGCTGTCCCCGTGCTGCCGCAATTTTTGCGTCACCGTCAGCCTGCTCCGACGTGATTTCCGCACGCCGCGAGTGAAGAGCGTCGGCATGCCGTGACAAATGCTCGGCGGGACACGCGGAGTTTTCAATGATAATAAGTAACACTTTTTGCTGCGGTGCGCACAAAAAACTCTTGACAAGCGCCTCTTTATGTATTACAATGTAATAAGATATGATGCCGGTGGGCAATGATCCGAAGTATCGGGTCGCCACGGTTGATTTTTATATAGATTTTTTATATGATTTTTACCGATAATATATAGCTGCCTCCGATGAGCGGCGGCGTTATACCTATGTATGTGCGCGCTGCGGCGGCGTTTTGTCCGCGCGGATGCCGCATATGTACCCCGCGCGGCGGTCTGCCGACCGACGGGGAGGTATATGCTCTTGCTCCGTGTCGGAGTATGCCGGAGTTCTATAATCATCTATATTTGCATCTGCCGCCGTCCGCGGTGCGGAAGCCATCGTCATATCTTGGCGTGACTTTTGCACGGCGGTTTTTGTTTTTCTGCCGAAAAAAAGAGCGCATCCGAGGCGGCACTAAAGGCTGTCTGCGGTGCGGCTTGATTTCGTCTGCATACCGCCGCGTGAATGCTGCGAGCTGCCCGCAGAGGACGGACAGAAACCGATATTCGCGGGGCTGCAGCCTTGCGAAGCTCAAAAATTTTGAAAATTTACCTTGAAACCATCAAACCATAGGGAGGTGTTACGGATGGACATTATGTCGCTTATCATCGGCATTGTCGTTGGACTTGTCGTAGGCGGTGTTGTCGGATACCTTGTCGGCAACGCACAGCGAAAGAAGAAGGACAGCAACGAGATCGGCACTGCCGAACAGCAGGCAAAGAAGATAATCGAGGACGGCATCAAGGCAGCCGAGACCAAGAAAAAGGAGCTGCTGCTTGAGGCAAAGGAGGAGATTATCCGCGCGAAGAACGACAGCGAGCGCGAGATGAAGGACCGCAGAAACGAGCTCTCGGGGCTCGAGAAGCGCCTTATCTCCAAGGAGGAATCGCTCGACCGCAAGATAGAAAACATCGAGCACAGAACCGAAACGCTCAACCGCAAGATAAAGGAAAACGAGCGGCTGCGCGAGGAGATCGAGGAGATGAGACAGTCCGAGATCACAAAGCTCGAGGAGGTCGCGGGACTTACCGCAGAGCAGGCTAAGGAAGAAATGCTCGAAAAGCTCGAGGGCGAGATCCGTCACGAGACGGCTATGCGCGTTATCGAGATAGAGAGCGAGATGCGCGAGAACGCGGATCAGAAGGCGAAGGAGATAGTTTCGCTTGCTATCCAGCGCTGCGCGGCCGATTACTCCTCCGAGATAACCGTATCGGTCGTTCCGCTGCCCAGCGACGATATGAAGGGTAGGATCATAGGCAGAGAGGGTAGAAATATCCGCACGATAGAGACGCTGACAGGCGTTGACCTTATCATAGACGATACCCCCGAGGCAATAACGCTCTCGAGCTTCGACCCCGTCCGCCGTGAGGTGGCGCGGCTGTCGCTCGAAAAGCTGATAAACGACGGTCGTATCCATCCCTCGCGCATCGAGGAGATGGTCGAAAAGTCCAAGCGCGAGGTCGAGAATTCTATCAAGCAGGCGGGCGAAAAGGCTGTATTTGAGGTCGGCATTCACGGACTCAGCGGCGAGCTCGTCCGCATGCTCGGCCGCCTGAAATACCGTACAAGCTACGGTCAGAATGTTCTTGTACATTCCATCGAGGTCGCGCATCTCTCGGGCATCATAGCCGATGAGCTCGGTGTCGACAGCACGCTCGCAAAGCGCGCGGGACTGCTGCACGATATCGGTAAGGCGATGACGCAGGAGGTCGAGGGCTCGCATGTTCAGCTCGGCGTCGACATCGCAAAGAAGTACAAGGAAAATAAGGATGTTATCCATGCCATCGAGGCACATCACGGCGATACCGAGCCGAGAACCATCATTGCAATGATAGTTCAGGCGGCGGATGCTATCTCGGCGGCACGTCCGGGCGCGCGCAGAGAGGATCTCGATAACTACATCAAGCGTCTTAAAAAGCTCGAGGAGATTTCGGAGAGCTTCGACGGCGTTGAGAAGGCTTACGCCATTCAGGCGGGCAGAGAGGTCCGCATCATGGTTCGCCCCGAGGATGTCAGCGACGAGCAGATGGTGCTTGTTGCGCGCGATATCGTAAAGAAGATCGAGTCGGAGCTTGAGTATCCCGGTCAGATTAAGATTAATGTTATCCGTGAAAGCAGAGCAATAGACTATGCCAAATAATGCAACGATTTGAACACCTCCGCGTTTAGCGGAGGTCTTGAATCCGCCCCTTTTTACAATACACTTTGAAGAGAATCCCCTGAGGGGCGTGTGCTGTGAAAAGGGGCTTGATTTTTCGAGGGCGGCAGACGTAATTTGCAAGATGAAATGCGGCTTTCGGTGTGCATGCGAAATGCGCCTCTTAGTTTATGTATGCGGCGTGTGCTGCACGGCACCTATGCAGTGATTTGACTGACGGGACGGAGAACGGTCATATGAAAAACGGAACTATGAGAATACTTGCGCTCGGCGATGTCGTCGGTCCTGCGGGGGTGCGCGCGCTCGAAGAGCGGCTGCGCCGCTTTCGGAGTGAGTACGGCATCGACCTTGCGATCGTGAACGGCGAAAACTCCGCACCGCGCAACGGCATCGACCCCGAATCTGCGCAGCGGATACTGTCCGCCGGGGCGGACGTTATCACTACGGGCAATCACGTCTGGCGGCAAAAGTCGATGCACGACTGGCTCGACAGCGGCAACCCCATCACCCGTCCCGCGAATTTTCCGCCGTCTGCGCCGGGCAGCGGCTCGGTCATGGTAGAGGCGGAGGGGTATCGGATACTCGTCATAAATGTGCTCGGGGTGATATATCTCGACCCGCTCGAGAATCCGTTTGTCTGTGTCGACCGCGTGCTCGCGCGCAACGAGGGACGGTATGACTTTGCCGTGCTCGATATCCATGCCGAGGCGACCTCGGAAAAGATAGCGCTCGGTAGGTATTTCGACGGTCGGATATCGGTGATATACGGCACGCACACGCATGTTCAGACCGCCGACGCGCAGCTGCTGCCGCGCGGCTCGGGCTACATGACCGACCTCGGAATGTGCGGTCCGGACGACTCGGTGCTCGGCGTGCGTACCGACATAATCATCGAAAAGCTGCGCACATCGCTGCCGGCCCGCTTTGAGTTTGCGGAGGGGCATGTGACGCTGCACGGCGCTGTTTTCGACATCAATACCGACACCTCGCGCGTGACGCGCGTCGAACGGGTGGTGTTCTGACGGCGTACGGATGTCGAATTATATCATATTTATCAGATTTTGATTGAGAGGGCAGCGGACAGTGCTGCGGCATTATTATGAAGATTTCATACCTGAGGTGGGCAATCGAAAAAGGACAGCTCGACAGGCGCTTTGTATCGCTCTACGGCGCGGATGCCGTCGAATGGCAGCGCCGACGCTATATCCGTGCGCTCGACCGCTTTGCCGTCAATTTCGGCGACGGCAGAGAGGATAGGAGCGTGCGCGTCTACTCGGTCTCGGGCAGGAGCGAGATATCGGGCAACCATACCGACCACAACGGCGGCTGCGTTGTCGGCTGCACTATCGACCTTGATCTCATCGCGGTCGTTTCGTCACGTGACGACGGGGTTATCGAAATGCACAGCGAGGGCTTTGAGCCGGATGTCGTGAGCGTCGGCGACGGCACGGTTTACCCGCGCTTCAGCTCCGCTTCGCTCATCAGCGGCATCGCCGAGCAGATAACGGAGCGCGGATTCACGGTAGGCGGCTTCGACGCTTACACCGTCAGCTCGGTCTACAAGGGCTCGGGGCTTTCCTCGTCCGCCGCGTTTGAGGATGCGGTCGGCTTGATAATCAACGATATGTTCTGCGACGGCGCACTGTCGCCGATTGAGCTTGCGATTATCTCGCAGCGCGCGGAGCGCGAATATTTCGGCAAGGCGTGCGGGCTGATGGATCAGGCGGTCTGCGCGGTCGGCGGGCTTGTGTCGCTCGATTTTGCCGACGAAAATGACCCTAAGGTGACGCAGCTCTGCCCGAATCTTGACGGTCTCGGGCTCTGTATGTGCATAACCAACACGGGCGGCAGCCATGCCGACCTCAGCGATGAGTATTCCGCTATTCCCGCAGAGATGCGCTCGGTCGCGGAGCATTTCGGTCAGCGTGTGCTGCGCGGGTTGACGGCGGAGCAGATAATTTCGGAGCTGCCCGAGCTGCGCGGAGAGGTCGGCGACCGTGCAGTGCTGCGCGCGCTGCACTTTGTACGCGAGAATGAGCGGGTCGCGCGGGTCTGCCGTGCGCTCGCAGAGTCGGATACGGATGCTTTTCTCGATGCAATAGCCGAGTCGGGTCGCTCGAGCGCGGAGCAGCTGCAGAATGTGACCGCTCCGGGCAGCTCACGCGAGCAGGGAGTTACGCTCGCGCTTGCGCTGTCTGCCGAGCTGCTGCGCGGGGTGCGCAGCGCGTATAGGGTTCACGGCGGCGGCTTTGCGGGAACGGTGCAGGCGTTTATGCCGCCCGAAGCAGCGGAGAGCTACTGTCGGGGGATGGATGCGGTGTTCGGAGAGGGCGCATGCCGACTGACAAGTGTGCGCGGTGACGGTGCATGCCGTCTTGCTTGATGGTGAGGCTAAAATCGTCCGGACCGAAAAAACGAAAACAGATTATTATAATTGAGCTTTAGTATATCCTTTACAGCATGTAAAGGGTCGGAATCCTGACGGATTCCTGCTTAAAGTTTAATGTTTTCGCTTTTTCTGC
>URDX01000013.1 GCA_900546695.1 uncultured Eubacteriales bacterium
CCAGGATGTCTGCTACGACTATTTGCACGAGACCTGCCCGGAAATTCCCATCCACTACGAGGGTGTTATCCACACAAAGCGCAAGGCTTACGATGTGGTCTCCGACATGTACCCGACACACGCGCAGGTTGAGCGCGTCGGCATGGGCACACAGAGGGGTAAATGGTACAAGACGAAACCCTACTTCCTATGCGAATATGTCCACGCGATGGGCTTCGGCCCCGGCGCGATGGAGGAATACTGGGACAGCTTCTATAAATACGACAATCTCATGGGCGGCTGCATCTGGGAATGGGCAGATCACGCGGTATATCACGCCGACGGCCCGTATGAATACACCTACGGCGGTGACCACGGCGAGAAGAAGCACGACGGCAACTTCTGCGTTGACGGTCTTGTTCACCCCGACCGCACACCTTCGAGCGGCGCGCTTGAGATGCAGGCGGTCTATCGCCCCGTCAGAGCAAAGTACAACCGCGACGGCAGCTTCACCTTCACGAACACAAACCGTTTCCGCAGTTCGGGATATATCACAATCGTCCGTTCGATGACGGTTGACGGCATCGAAGGCAAAGAGAGGGAGCGTTTCTCGCTCGACATCGCGCCCTGCAAGAGCGAAAAAGTGACATTCAAAACAAAGATCCCCGCCGGCTGCGACTGCCGCATGAACTTTGAATATTTCGACGGCGACACTTTCCTCGCGCGCGAGCAGGTTATAATAAAGAAAGAGCACAAGAAAGTCGCTCTGCCGACCGGCAGCAAATTGGAGTGCAAAGTGGGCAGAAACTCCGCAAAAGTCAGCTTTGACGGCGGCTCGGTAAAATTCGACCTCAAGACCGGCGAGATAGCGTCCTACAAGCTCGGCGAAAAGGAGCTCATTAACCAGTCCCCCGCCGCGCACAAGGGCTTCATCCCGAACATCTTCCGCGCGATGCTCGACAACGACAGAGTTATCATTGCAAAGTGGGAAAAGGCCGGATACGACGACATAAAAGCTATTCCGCATTCAGTGAACTTCTCCTCGGCCAAGCACTCGGCGAAATTCACCGTTGACTTCAACCTCCGCTCGAAGAAGGGCGTTGTTGCAAAGGTCAATCTTAAATACACTGTTGACGCCGCAGGATGCATAAAAGTCGAGACGGTATTCAACTCGAAATCCCAGCAGAGAGCCGCTGCAGCTCTGCCGCGCTTCGGTCTCGTGTTTGAGATGCCGATGAGCTTCGAGAACATCGAATATCTCGGCTACGGTCCCGGTGAAAACATGATCGATTTCAGAGAGCACACGACATTCGGCACATACAAGACCACGGTCAACGATATGGATGAGTTCTATATCAAGCCGCAGGATTACGGAGTGCGCACAGGCGTTCGCAAGCTCAGCATCACGGATGCCGACGGCGTCGGACTGATGATCTGCAACCCTGACAGAGATCTCAGCTTCACGGCGAGGCATTTCACGCAGGCTCTGATGCAGCGCTCGATGCACCGCGACGACCTCCACTCCGAGAACACGACGGCAATCGACATTGACGGCTTCCTCAGAGGCACGGGCACCGGCAGCTGCGGCCCCGACGTTCTCCCGCAGTACACAGTTGACGGACGCAAGGAGCTTGCATACAGCTTCGTTATCGTCCCGATAAAGTAAAAAGCCCCGACAGTTCGGCGGAACGTATAATAAAGCAAGAATCCTACCCACGGTTTTCCGTTGGGTAGGATTTTTTTGCTCTATATTGATGCGTTGCAAGAGAAGTATTATTTAAAATGTACCTTTGTGAGATAGGTAAACTGGAATTTGAAAACCACGATTTCATAAGTGGTTACTGCCCCTCATAGGGCTTTAATAAAATCCTCCAAAACGCTTGAAAACAAAGGATTTATCGCAATGTGTCCGCCTTATCCCTTTATACGATTTCACTTGCGTTTATGCTTCCCTCGCCACCTCATAAGGGCAAAAATAAGGGAAGAAAAATCTGATAACAAGCTATAACAACAAGTGGCAATCGGGAGACTGTGACATATGTGCGAATATATTATACTGGAGGATTTCAAGATGGACAAGTACATTTATGATGAAAACAACGGTCTTTGGTATGAACTGCAAGGCGAATACTATTTGCCGTGCCTTAGCTTGCCACCCGAAGAAGAAAAGCCTATCGGGATATGGGGACAGCGGCACAAACGCTACCTGAAAGAACATAGAAAAGCAACCTACACAACACTTCTGACCAGCGGTAAGCTCAACACTTATCTTTCCGGCATCAACGAACAGGCGCAGGAACGCTTTGAACGGCTCATAGATGGCATGAAGCAGGCACAGGGTATCACGGAACAATTAAAGGCGGAAAACGCCTTAGAATGGGTCAGGAGAATGAATAACATACGGGCTTGTGCGATGGAGATTGTGAATAAAGAAATCATCTTCGCATAGCAGACTGGCGGTAACGCAAAGCGAGGGGTAAAGGTGTAAATGCCTTACCCCTCGTATTTTATGACGAGAATATGGCTTAACACAAGGCATTTGTGGGTTAAAAGCGTTACAGTAGAGAGATTATGCTGAAAACATAGGGTTTGGCAATCCAAAAGCAAACCTTTTATGAATGTTGTCTGTTGCCTCTTGACTTATATCGGCAATCTATATATAATTGATATGTAGACTGTCGATACAAGGAGGGACATATATGGCAATTGATAAATCTCTGATTTCAGGGAATACAGATATGCTGATTTTGAAGCTGCTTGAAAAACAAGATATGTATGGGTATCAGATGATAGAAGAACTTGCGAAGCAATCCGACCATACTTTTGAATTGAAAGCGGGAACATTATATCCTCTGCTCCATCTCTTAGAACAAAAGCAGTATCTTGTGTCTTATGACGGAGAAACTGTTGCGGGGAAAACGAGAAAATATTACAGGATTACAGATGAAGGGAAAAGATTTCTTGTGGTGCGGCTGTCTGAGTGGGAAAGCTACTCTGCCGCAGTCAATAAGGTTTTGTCGGGGGGTGTTTTGCTTGCAGGAATATAATTCTCCCGAAGAATATATCAAGGATGTACAAAGATACATTCGTTGGAGCAGAGCAAAGGTTGTGGCAACAAGAGAGCTTTCTGACCACATAAACGACCAATACGATGCTTTGCGGGAAAACGGTCTGAATCAGAAAGAAGCAATGAGAAAAGCCATTGAAGAAATGGGCGATGCAGATGTAGTTGGGACAGAGCTTGATATTGTCCACCGCCCGAAAGTGAATTGGCTGTTGCTGCTCATAGCAGGCGTGTTGCTGCTGAGTGGTATTCTAATCTCTGCTATGCTAACCTCAATATCCCTGACCGTACCAAAGATAATCGGTATTGTGCTTGGAGTTTGTGTTGCTGCTTTTTTGTATTTTATTGATTACACTGTCTTAATTCGTTTTCCAAGAGCGTTATACGGACTGCTCTCACTGGCGGCAATCTTCGGGCTACTCTATGAATTATGGAACGGATTTGCACCGCTTGGATACGGTTTTCTGTTCTACCTGCTGCTATGCTATCCGATTGTTTTGGTCGGAATCCTGTTTTATGAAAAGAACAGTGAAAGCGAGACAAAAATCATACATTACTGGCTATATGCTATTTTTCCGCTGACTTTAGCGTTAATAAATCAAGCGTTTCCAGTTTTTGTGTTGCTGTTGGCTTGCGAGCTATTCATCTTTTGCTGCGGGTTAAAATTAAAATGGCTGAAATGGAATCGTGTTAATATCTTCGGTGTGGCTTGTATGCTGATTTTTCTTATTATCGGAGTGTACCTGTTAAGCCGCTTTTATCATCTTTTTCGTTTGCAGGAAAATACAGGATATTTACAACAGCTCGATTTCTTTTCGGTGTTTCGTGAAGCGGAGTTAATTGGAAAAAGCGGAATACCTGTTGATGTGAAGGTAATGAGCTACTTCTATGACCACCCAATCACCCTGCTCCTGTACGAATACGGAAAATTTTCACTTGTATTTTTGCTGTTTGTATTCGGGATATTGTTTGCTATCCTTTACAGGACTTCAAAAAAGCAGGATACAGAGGTTGGCAAACTTCTAACCAATACCGTGCTGTTGATTTATATTTTACGAATTGTTTTCACTGCCTTATCCGACATTGGGGTTCTTCCGAACTTCTTTATGTGCGTACCCTTCGTTGTAACAGGAGGAATGTTCATTATTTATGATATGGCACTTATTGGAATTATCCTATCAGTAAACCGCAATGAGAGCATTGCAAAGGATTGGATTAAATTAAAAAGCAAGCGTAACGCTGCTAAAAACGGAGGTCAACTATGAAAAAATTCTTATGTGCTATTCTATTCTTGACGATGGTAATCAGTCTTTCCGCCTGCGGCGGTAAAGGCATTTCGACACTTGTGAAGCATTATGGTCAGGAAAAGGTCGATGAAATGGAAATCGAGTGTACCGATGAAACACAGCTAAAGGTCGCAAATGACCTCATAGCAGAAGCAAAGGATATTATGTCTTACTGCGGGTCAGGAGACGGTACGAATAAAAAGAACTGCGGTGCGTTAGAAAGATACTATTTCTTTGATGATAAGGCGGTTCGGGCAGATGTTTCGATAGAACTTGTAACCACCAAACAGGAAAATGGGAAGGGATATATCTGGGTGAAATATTCAGCCGATTATTACGATAAGGATGATACTCTCATTTCTGGTAACGGAGAAGCATATTCACGTTGGGATATTGAACAGTTAGACGGAAAATGGACGGTAACGTTAATTGACGAAATACCGTAAGGATTGGTGAGTGTATGCAGAAACAAGCCGAATGGATACTATGTCCTGTTTGTGGCAACAAAACCCGTGACAGAATAAGATATGATACGGTCTTGAAAAACTATCCTCTCTACTGCCCGAAATGCAAGCAGGAAACGCTGATAGAAGCAGAGAACTTGAAAGTAACCGTTATAAAGAAACAGGAAAACTAATCTCTATATGTATGCCGCCGTGTATGGGTAAAACCATAGCGGCGGTTTTTCTTCGCCTATCGGCTGCCTCTGTCAAAGGATTTCTTTCGTGGTTTTTGCTGTCTGCCCTGCTCCTGCAACTGTCTGAGCCTGTTTCGGACGCTCTCCTTTTCGGGCGGTCTTGGCGGTCTGCTCTTTTGTTTCACCTGACGCTCCCCTTCGGCAAGGTCACGGTTGTATTGTTCCACAACGGCTTCCGCCTCCCGATAGGTCGCCATGAATGCCTGCACATCGGGATAACCATCCTCCCTGAGAATATCGGGGAGCTTATCCAGCCTGCGGTCAATTTCTTGCTCCGTCTGCTGTATCTGCTCGGTAAGGGCTTTGCGCTCCTTGCCCTTGAAAATCCCTGTTGTTTCTGCAAGCTGTGTTTTCAGCTTGGGCAGAATGTTGTCCTGCAAATTCCTAATCCCTCTTGCCTCATCCTGCACCCGTATCATTAGATTCCGCATGGTGCAGAACTCTGTCATATCAATATCCAGCGTGGGCTTCGGCGGTATCCCGTATTCACGGATAAGGTTTTGTAAAATGTCCTTCGCCTTGTTCACGATACGGCGGAACAGATTCGGCAGCCAGCCCTCGCTTTTAATGGATTGGCTAACCTTGTCGTGTATCTCGGTCTGCTTGACCTCCAAAATCCTTGCTTCGGATATTCCCGATACAAGTGCCATATCCGCCGTCCTGTTCCATTCCTGCCTTGCGGCATTGTCGGCTTTGATTTCTTCCTCTCTCGGATTGTGCTTGCCGATTTTCTTAGTGGGCAGGTACACGCTGTTTTTGTCAAATACCTTCAGGTGCTGTTCAGGGTTTTCAATATGGAGATTGATAAGGTTTGTATAATCCTCTTTTACCTCCCGAAGAAAAGGCTCTCTCTTGAAGCGGTCATCCTTTACGGTGAACAGATGGCTTTCGTAAACCTCTCCCTTTTTGATAATGGTACAGCCTTTTCTTATCTGCCCGTCCTCACCTGTGATTTCCTTCTTGGTGCGTACCCGCTTGCCTGTTTCGTCAAAGAATACGCTTCTTGTGGCAATCTTCACATCAGGCTCAGGAAGCAGCTTCCTTTCGCTGAAAATCAGATGAATGTGGTAATTGGTCTTGCGCTTATTGTGGTGCAATGCCGACACACATTCCACGCCGTACCGCCTGCGGAACTCATCTGTAAAATCCTCAAGCACCTGCTGCGGCTCGTACTGCGTGTAAACTTCGGGCAGGGCGATAATCAGCTCCCTTGCCTCAATACATTTCCCCTCTGCGCCGCTGCGCTGGAACTCCTGCCGGCTCTCCCTTGCGAGATTATTCCAAAAGGCATTGTCGGCGGTGCGGTAAGTGGCGTACAGATTTTCCTGTCTTGCGTGGCTGGTGATATACGATATTCGTCCTTTGACATTAGGCAGCTTCGACATCTGTATGAAGCTGTGTCTTGCCATAATCCAACCTTTCTTTAAAATATACCGTTCTCATTTTGCAACCGTCTTGACGGTTGCTGCTGTTTCGGCGGCTTTGCTGACGGAACAGCGCCGTATCAAAAGCGGCAGGGATTTCCTGCAAGCGTTGATACGGTAGCTCCCCGCAGGGGCGAAATACCCTGAGTACAAATCGACAGATTTGTGCGAGGGGTGTATTTCGCTCTCAAACGCCGAGGGCTTTAAGAACGGTCAATTTACTCGGCGGACATCATTCTGATTGAGAAGATTTCTGCCTTGATTGACCGTCATAAAACGCTCCAGCGTGTCCCTTCGGATAATGGTCTTGCGCCCTACCTTTAAGACAGGCAGCTTGCCCCAGTCCACCAATTTCCGCATGGTGTTCCTGCCGATACCCGTACATTCGGCGGCTTCCTCGATGGTCATACCTATTTTAACTGCGTTCATTATCTCATCCTCCTTTTGAAATACTTGTTTTGCAACTGTACAATCCTAATTATACTTATTTTGCAATCTCGTGTCAACCTGTTTTGCAACTGTTTAGGAATTTTTTTTAATATTTATCCCGTTTCAGGGTTGCAATCTGCATTTTGATGTGCTATAATGATACTCGTCAGGAGGTGAAAACCTTGAAAAAAGAAATTGAATTCACCGCAAAACAAGTCGGTGAACGGGTAAAAGAGCGCCGAACAGAACTAAACCTTACCATGCCTGAGCTTGGAAAGCGTATCGGCGTAAACAAATCCACCATTCAGCGGTATGAAGCAGACGGCGTTGACCCGAAGCGTACTATGATTATCAACGGTCTTGCCGATGCGCTGCTTACCACTCCCGAATGGCTGACAGGGCTTTCCGAGGAAAAGGAATATGATGCCCGCACGCTCTGCCAAAAGGACATTGAGGAGCATATCAAAAAGTACCTTGATACGGTTTCCTCCACGGTCAGCGGAGAGCCGCACCAGCAGCTTCTTACCACCTTCCTCGGCAAGATGATTGACCTGTACTCGGTGCTGTGCCACTACTTTGCCAACGCTATGGCGGAGGTTGACCGTGTGGCGGAGGACGAGGGCTTGAAGCAGTCGATTATGCGGTATGCGATTGAGGTGGGCGCAATCGAAGAACGGGTCTACCGCAAAGAAATGGAAATACCTATCGAAGATATGAAGCGTTTTTTAGACGGAATTTTACATATCTACGATGAGGGACGCACCAAAGTATCTATGGGCGACCTCTTCGGGATAGTGACGGAAGCCGAAAACAGGCTTGCCGAAAAAGAAAATTCCGTGGCACCTTGACAAAAAATATGCCGATTGAAACCAACCGGCAAAAGTGACATTCTTTACTTTACGCACACCATATGTCACAGTCCCGATTGCCACGGATAGAAAGGAGTTTTTATCTATGGCAAAAGGTTCTGTAAGAAAGAAAGGCAAAAAGTGGTACTACCGCTTCTATATCGAAGATGAAAGCGGCAATCTGGTACAGCGTGAATTCGTGGGAACAGAAAGCAAATCCGAAACGGAAGCCCTGCTCCGCAAGGCGATGGAGGACTACGAGGAAAAGAAATTCGTTGCAAAGTCTGAAAACGCCACGGTGGGAATGCTGCTGGATATGTGGGTGGAGGAAGAACTAAAGCCCGGCAGTCTCAGCAACGGTACGGTAATGGCATATCAGGGTACGGTAAACCGTATCAAGCAGCACCCTATCGGCAGCCGAAAGCTGAAAACCGTCACCGCCGACCATTTGCAGGCGTATATGGATTTTCTCAGCTTCGGCGGGACAAATCCCGACGGTACAACGGCAAAGGCACTTAGCAAAGGGTATCTGCGTTTGTTCTCGGCAGTCCTGCAAGGAGCGTTCCACTTTGCGGTATTCCCCAAACGGCTGATTACCTTCAACCCGATGCAGTATGTGGTATGGCGGGGCAAAAAAGAGGACTATGACCTGTTTTCGGACGAGGACGGCAATACCGATTCCACACCCACGCTCAGCCCTGAGCAGTATCTGAAGCTGGAGGAATTTCTGAAAAAGAAAGATAACCCCGCTTTACTGCCCATTCAGATTGCCTACTACACGGGGCTTCGCATCGGCGAAGTCTGCGGCTTGACTTGGCAGGATGTCAACCTTGACAAGCAGTACCTTACGGTGCGCCGCAGTATGCGCTACAACGGGGCAAGGCATAAAACCGAGATAGGAGCGACCAAACGGAAGAAAGTCCGTACCGTGGACTTCTGCAACACGCTGGCGGCGATCCTCAAAGCGGCGAAAACCGAACAGCACAAAAACCGCCTCCAGTATGGCGGGCTTTACCACCTCAACTACTACACCGAGGTGAAGGAAAAAGACCGTACTTACTACGAGGTTTACAGCCTGCCGAGGACAGATGAAATCCCAGAGGGGTACAAGGAAATATCCTTTGTCTGCCTCAGACCTGACGGCGCATACGAATCACCGAGTACGGTAGGGATTATGTGCAGGACGGCAAGCAGAAAGGTCGAGGGCTTGGAGGGCTTTCATTTCCACCAACTTCGTCACACATTCACGAGCAATCTGCTCTCAAACGGGGCAGCGCCGAAGGATGTGCAGGAGCTTCTCGGACATGCCGATGTCAGTACCACAATGAATATTTACGCTCACGCTACAAGGGAAGCGAAGCGTACTTCCGCAAGACTGCTGGATAAGGTGGTCGGCGGAGAGTAAAAAACTTTCCCTTGTTTCGGCTCGTAAGGGCAAAAACAAGGGAAAACACATAAGGTTGGAACACAAGATAGGCGAAATGCCTTGAAAACACAGCGTTTTCAGAGGGTTTAACAGATAAACTAAAATTTAGATACAAATCAAAGCAGCGAATAAATTGGGTAAATTACTTCACATAAAAACCGACACTCGCCGCTTTGACACTCTGCCAACCCAAAATCCACAGCGTGTGGATTACCCCCATATTTCAAAAACTCCCGTGTCCGAGATACGCAGCGATCCGTTCACGGGAATTTTTCTGTTTAAATTTCCGCATGCGACAGCAGCACATCAAGTCGGTCGCCGCTGCGCGCGATGTCTACGATTCCGTAGCTCGGTCTGCCCTCGCGGGGGCGCGAAATGCTTCCGGGATTGAACAACCACAGCGGGCGCTGTCCATCCTCGGGCGGCAGATAACGCTCAAGCTGCAGGTGCGTATGCCCGAACAGCGCAATGTCCGCACCGCGCTCGCGCGCAGCTGATTCGAGCATTCCGAGCGAGCCCTTGACCCCGTAGCGGTGACCGTGACAGATGAATATCCGTGCTGCGCCGAGATCGAGCGTCAGCGACTCAGGCACACCGCCCGTGAACATGTCGCAGTTCCCGGGAACGGCTTGATACGTCACGCCGAAATCCTCAAAAAGCGGGATAGCCTCGCGGCAGCCGTCGCCGAGAAATATGAAGCAGTCGGTGTCGCGGCGGTGCAGCTCTATCGCTTCGTGCATCTCGGCGGAGCTGCCGTGCGAATCGGAGAATACGGTGAGACGGTATTTTTCTTTCATATAAAACCTCTTTCTTTCATATGCTCGGAGTGGGCTTTGCGGATGATGGGGAAGCGTATACGCGCGAATTTTATTTTCTTTTTACGAGCGAGTGACACAACGAACAGTGTATGGCAATATTCTAAAGCTCCAAAAGAAACGCCGTTGTCACTACGAATGTAGGTGAATCAGAGCCTTAGCCGCTTTTCTTTGACCATGCAGTGCGCAGCGAACAACGCGCGGCTGTTCAAAAGCTAAGGAAAAGAAACGCCGCACCGCATAAAGGCTCCGCCTTTATGCGCCACCCATTTAAAAAGGGCGGACGAAAACTTTAATCTACTTGTGCCTTTAGTCCGTGCGCGTCGGCGGGAGAAACTTTAAAACGGTCCAATCCTCAGTCGGTGCGCGGCGAGCGAAACCCTTAATCCGCAATCATCTCAGCCGTTCTGCCCGAGAAAGACTCTCTGTTTTAAAGTTTTCGCCGGGCCTTTTTCAAAAGGCCGCGTTCCCTTCGTTCCCGTCCCCCGTCAGCTCTCGGAGCTTTTCGCGGGACAGCTCAAGCAGCTCTGCGGCGTACTCCTCGTTTACCGCGTCGGCGTACAGTCGGTACATTCCCCCGTCGGGGACGACTCTGACTCTGCCGCGGTTTCCGTACTCTATCCGATACCCCTCGCCGTCGGGCTTTCCAATCGCGCTGCCGTCGGGCGGGATGCGCAGCTGCTCGGCGTCGAAGCTATCCTCGGCAAAGCAGAAATCAGGCAGAGCCGTACATATCTCGCCGAGCGTATTTTCGCCGAGCAGCACAAGGGTACGCACTGCGGCAAACGAGCCGTCGCGCAGCTCCGGCATGCCCGCCGACAGTCTGCGAGCTTCGCGCTCGCTGTTTTCGCTCGGACAGCTGCCGTATCGCAGAACATGCGCGCCGAGCCGATGCGCAAGTCTTGCAAGGCATGCGGGCGAAGCGTACGGCAGTGCGATTTTTGATACGCCGCCGTGCAGAATGCCGTCTGCGGTCAGAACGGTAAGCAGGTGCCACATATCGGCACGCGCCGTGCCGCCGCGTCGGTCGAGCAGTTCCGCGCTTCCGCCGCCCGCGCCGAGATAGACCGTGATGTCGGCATCGCGCCGCGCGCGTATGCGGTAGCCGAGCTCGGTGAGGACATCCTCGAGAAGAAAAGCCTCCTCTCCTACGCCGCTGACGCAGACGCTGAAATCTCCGATGCCTCCCTCCGCGCCGCGACTGCTGTTCATGCTGCCGCCTTTGCCGTACAAGTCGCCGTGTCTGCCGCACATATCTCGGTGTGCGCGCACGAGCGCGCTGCGATACAGCTGCTCCGCCGAAATACCCTTATTGACCCTGCCGCCGCCCGTTGACGGGTGATTTCGCGACAGCTCGCGTCCGAGCTTGCGTTCAAACTCGCGGCATGGGTAGAGCCCGCAGCCGTCGTAGATAAGCAGCTCCGCGCAGCCGCCGTCCGGATCGAGGTCGTCGCGCTCAGCGATGTGCAGCATCAGGTCATATTCGAGCACCGATGCGGTGTATGCCGCCATTGCGGCGCTGCCGATCCCACAGTCGTACGCCGTGCAGCCGACCGACGCTATACCGAGGAGCAGTGCTGAGCGCAGCAGCTCACTGCGGTCAGAGCTTCCGCCGACCGCGCCGATGCTACCGTGATCGAGCGATGCGCCGACCGCCGCACCTATCGCCGCGCCGAGTCTGAAGCATGCTGCCGGCTCGGGAGGTATGCGCAGTCCGCCCGGGATGGGGGTCGGCTCGCCTCCTCGGCGGGGCTCTCCGCGAATTTCGCCTTCCCCGACGTTCTCCCCGCTTCCGATGAGCGTTCCCGGCAGCAGTATCGCGCCCTCGCCTACGGTCGCGCCCTCACCGATAATGCAGCCGTCGCATATTCTTGCGCCGTTCTCTATACGACAGTCGGAGCAGAGCACCGAGCCGCTTATCTGCGCGAGCGCACCGACCCGCACCCCCGCATAAACTATCGTGCCGTCAAGCTCGGCGCTGCCGTCAACAAACGCTTCTCCGCTCTCGGAGAGGATATTGCGTCTGCCGCCGCGCATGTTTTCGGCGTAGTATGATTCCGCCGTACCGATGTCGCACCAGTGCCCCTCGCATATCATCCCGTACATCGGTATGCCGCGGTCGAGCAGCGCGGGGAACAGATCGGCGGCAAAGTCGCACTTCTCGCCCTCACCGACCTGCTCCATCACCTCGGGCGAGATGATGTATATACCTGTGTTGACCGTGCCCGAGAGCGCGCGCTGCCATGCGGGCTTTTCGGAGAAGCCGATTATCCTGCCGCCCTCCGACATTATTACCGTTCCGTATTCGCGCGGGTCGGGCGCGTATGAGAGCAGCACGGTGACCGCTCCGCCCTTACGGCGGTGAAATTCCTCTGCCGCCGTCAGGTCAAAATCGGTCATCGCGTCGCCGCTGATAACGAGAAACGGCTCGCTGCCCTGCCAGAAGGGCTTTGCCTGACGTACGCCGCCGGCAGTTCCGAGCGGTTCGCGCTCCTCAAAACAGCACAGCCCGAGCCGTTCGCCTGCCGGGGAGGTATATGCGTCTCCCTCGCGCGAGCGGATCACATCCCCGAGATAGCGGGTCGTCAGCGCCGCTTCGGTAATACCGTGCCGCAGCAGCAGGCGGAAGATGTGCTCGAGCACGGGTATGCCGCCTACCTCTACAAGCGGCTTCGGCATTGTTTCGGTTATCGGGCGGAGCCGTGTGCCCTCGCCGCCCGCCATAATTACAGCTTTCATAAGGTGATAGATGTCCTTTCGGTTTATTCATGTGCTCTTTAGTTCCTTGCCCGCGCGGCGCTGTGTGCGCCGAAAACTGAATTTCAGTGCAAAAAATCGCCCGGATATGAATACATCCGCTCTCTGCGGTCGAACAATATCGTTGCCGGACCGCGGCGGAGAGGTGAAAAGCATGCTCAGAGGCTGTCAGAAGAAGATAATCGTGATGAAGAACACAGGTAGCCCGATGTTTGATGAGGCGTATTTCATACTCAGCGAAAACGCGCTGCGCGCTCATGCTTCCGAGCGTGATATGATAAATGAGGCTAATCGCATAATCCGTGAAGGCGGTGACGGCGGCTTTTCGCGCCGCACTCAGTCACTGCGTGCCGCCGCGCTGCTGCTGTCGCTCGCACTGCTTATCCTTGCCGTCGGCTTTCTTATCCGCGCGTTTTGACGGAGCGGCGCCCGACGGGATAACAGCGACGCGACAGCGGCGGCGAGATAACAGCGGCGAGATAACGGCGGTGGGATAACAGCGACGGAATGACGGCGGCGGACAGTGCCGTATGGGTTGCCCCGCCGTGCCGATGTTGATGAGCTGACCCTGCCGTGCCGATTTTGGCGAGCTGACCCTGCCGTGCAGATTTTGACGGCTGACTTCAAGGGGATGACTCAATGTGTTGACTGTGATGGGTCGACTGCCGGCGGATTGACTGCGACGAGTTGACCCCGCGGCTCTCACGGACCGACGAATTCATTCGCCGTCGCCGAAGCGCTCGCGCTCCTCCCGGTCGGGGCTGAGATACCCCGTGAACTGCGCCGTCGGGTCCTCGCTCGGTCTTGCGGGCGCGGACGGGCGATCGGTCGGCGGCTCGGGAAACAGCTCATCCGCGCTTTCCTGACGGTATAGTCTTGACACCTTATCGGACAGCCGCGTGACCCCGCTGCGGCGGTTGCCGCTTCTTTTTTTCTTATCCATACAACTTTCACCTGCTTCCTTAATAGATATAGATACGGGCGGCAGCGGCGGGACAGAACCCGCGCGGGTTTGGGATGCCGTGCAGCCGCGTCCCGTCCGCATCGCCTTGTGTATACAGTTTGCACAGAAAGAGGGTATATTATTATCGCGTCCGCTCAATTAACACGCGGTTCACAAAAGCACATCGGCAAATTCATATTTGAATGCTACACTAACCGTATCGTATTTTGATCGTTATAGCGGCAGTCGCCGCGCAGGATGACATTATCCGAAAAAAGGAATGCACGAAGCGACACACGGACAGGCTCTTGAACGCCTTTTGAAGCCCTTTTGTCCGCGTCGCACACAGGCGCCGAAAATACGGAGAGACGGGAATGCGCCCGTCACCGATGCCCACGGCTGCGCAGAGCCGAGGGGTTTTTCGTATTATGCTTTTTTCGGGATATCCGTCATTTTTTCGTCGCCGAGGCGGCGTATACGACGATTTCGATCTCATCGGCAGACCGACAGCGGAGCGCATAGGTATGCCGTCCGAATAGTTTTTTCACTACATAAAAAGAAAGGAGCGCGGCAGCCCCGAGGCTGTACCGCGACACGACATGGCAAGAGCTAACAATACGAATAATACGAATAATACGAATAACACAACAAGGACACCGAGAGGCGCGAGAGGCAGGAACGCAGCGGCGCAGAACAGAGCCGAGAGCAGCGAGGAGCTGACCCGCGAGGCGGCACGCAGCCGCAGCGACGGCAGACAGAAGCGCCCCGCACAGAAGGGAAGGAAGAAGGGCAAGGTAAGAGTTGCGATGCTCGGCGGACTCGGCGAGATAGGCAAGAATATTGCCGTTATCGAGTCGGGAAACGACATTATCGTCGTAGACTGCGGACTCGGCTTTCCCGATGACGACATGCTCGGCGTAGACCTCGTCATACCCGATGTCAGCTACCTTGAAAAGAACGAGGAAAAGGTACGCGGTATATTCATCACACACGGACATGAGGACCATATCGGCGCACTGCCGTACGTGCTGCGCAACCTGCATGTTCCGGTATATGCAACACGTCTTACGCTCGGCGTTCTCGAGCGCAAGCTCAGCGAGTTCCGTTACGACATTCCCCCCGTGCTCAACTGCGTTGAGGCGGGCGACACCGTCAAGGCGGGCGTTTTCTCCGTCGAATTCATCCGCGTGAACCACTCGATAGCGGATGCATGTGCGCTCGCTATTCATACTCCCGCGGGCGTTATCATCCATTCGGGCGACTTTAAGCTCGACCTCACCCCCGTCGAGAGCCAGATGATGGACATAACGAGGCTTGGCGAGCTCGGCAACGAGGGCGTTATGCTGCTCATGTGCGAGTCGACTAACGCGGAGCGTCCCGGCTTTACCCCGTCGGAGCGCAAGGTCGGCGGAACGCTCGACGAAATTTTCCTCAAAAATAAGGATTCGCGCATCGTCATCGCGACCTTCTCATCAAACGTTCATCGTGTGCAGCAGATAATCTCGCACAGCGAAAAATTCGGCAGAAAGGTCGCCATCACGGGACGCAGCATGGTCAACATCGTCGGTGTTGCGACAGAGCTCGGCTACATGACCGTCTCGGACGGCGTGCTCATCGACATCGCCGATGTAAAGAAGTACCCGCCGGAGCAGGTGACCGTTATCACGACGGGCAGCCAGGGCGAGCCCATGAGCGCGCTCTACCGCATGGCGTTCGGCGATCACAGTAAGATCTCGCTCGGCGAGCGCGACCTCGTCGTTATCAGCGCAAGCGCCATCCCCGGCAATGAAAAGATGGTCGACCGCATCATCAACGAGCTGCTCAGCCACGGCGTTACCGTATGGCGCAACGCGATGCTCGAGATACACGTCTCGGGTCACGCATGCCAGGAGGAGCTTAAGCTCATGCATGCGCTGACAAAGCCGAAATATTTCATGCCCATTCACGGCGAATACAAGCACATGATAGCCCATAAGGAGCTTGCCGAGTACATGGGAATGCCCGCGAGCGATATCTTTGTCTCCGAGATAGGCAAGGTGCTCGAGATAGACGAGAAGGGCGCAAGATGGAACGGCACTATCCCGTCGGGTAAGATAATGGTAGACGGCTCGGGTGTAGGCGACGTCGGAAACATCGTTCTCCGTGACCGCCGCCACCTCTCGCAGGACGGACTTATCGTCGTCGTCGCGACCGTCGATATCGACCAGCGCGTGATAGTTTCGGGTCCGGATATCGTGTCCCGCGGATTTGTCTACGTTCGTGAGGCGGAGGAGATGATGGAGGAGGTCCGCGAGATATCGCGCACCGCACTCGACGATTGCCTCTGGAACGGCGAAACCGAATGGAATCAGATGAAAACGAGCGTCAAGGACAGTGTGTCTAAGTTCCTCTTCCAGAGAACAAAGCGCAGACCGATGATCCTGCCCGTTATAATGAACGTTTGATTCCGTACGACGCAGCACGATTTATGGTGCAAACAGACCCGGGAGCCGTCAATCAAGCATCTAAAAGCAATCGGAGCCGAACACTGAGTAGGAGAGTACTCCTGTTTGTTTCGTTCTTAAGACATACGCAAACGGTTTAAAGCCCTCCTTCCATATCAAAAGTCCGCCGTAATTTTTACTGAATTACGGCGGGCTTTTTCTGCCTTATTGACAAATACAGCTTTTTGTGTATAATGTTTGACAGTAGTATAAGGTCAAACCTGCCTTAAAGGTATAATAATCATTTCACAAAGTTTCAAAGAAATCCGGATGATGATTTACGAACGCATTCGGCCTTTATTTATGATTCCTTACGCTTATGATTGCAATGAGTAAAAAATTTAGGAGGCTGTTTTTATGAAATTAGCATTGTTGGTTGCAAACAGAGGCTTTTTTCCGAGCTCGGTCATTGAAAGCGCAAGAGCCGATATGCTTGAGGCCTTTAAAAAAGCCGGCGTTGAGTGTCTTACGATTGATGACAGCTCCGTAAAATACGGTGCTGTTGAAAGCACTGCGGAGGGCATGATTTTTGCGGATTTTCTCGAGGCACATCGCGGAGAGTACGACGGTATGGTAATCTGTCTTCCCAACTTCGGCGATGAAAACGGTATAAAGGCTGCCATCAGAAATATTGATGTTCCCGTTCTTATTCAAGCATATCCCGACGAATTCGGCAAGATGGATTTCTCCCACAGAAGAGATGCATTCTGCGGCAAGCTTGCTCTTACAAGCGTCTTAACACAAATGGGTGTTAAATATACGGAATTTATGCCTTTTGTCGTTCATCCTTTATCCGATGAGTTTGATATCCAACTCAATAAGTTTGTGGGAATTTGCCGTGTAGTAAAGGGAATGACCAATGTACGTATAGGTACCGTCGGCGCAAGAACCACGGCCTTTAAGAGTGTCCGGTTTGACGAAATTGCGTTGGAAAGACACAAGATTGATACCGAGGACTACGATTTGAGTATGATCCTTGATAAAATCAATAAGCTCGGCGACAGTGCATCGGCAGTTAAAGACTGGCTCGAAAAGCTTCATGCTGTTGCCGATTTTTCCAAGGCGCCGATGGGCAGAGATATATTAATGGCAAAGCTCGGAGCGGTTCTTGAAGACCTTGTTAATGAAAATAAGCTGGATGCTCTCGCCATTCGCTGCTGGAGCGAGCTTCAGGAGCAGCTCGGCATTACTCCGTGTGCCGTAATGGGAATCTTTAACGGCTGCGGCATCCCCGCCACATGTGAAATGGATGTTACAAATACCGTAACCATGCTGGCGCTTGCTCATGCTTCGGGCAATTCATCGGGCTGCCTTGATCTCAACAACAATTACGGCAACGAGCCCGACAAGTGCATCGCCTTTCACTGCGGACCTCTTCCTATGCAGCTTATGCAGGGAAAAGGCGAAATTCAGCAGCATAAGATGTTGTCAAAAACCTACGGAGAGGGCTGCAGCTGGGGTCTTAATGTCGGTAAGGTCATTACCGGAGAAATCACCTATGCAAGTGCGCGAACGGACAACGGCAGTATTCAGTATTATGTTGATAAGGGCATATTTACCGATGATGAGGTCGAGAAGGAGTTTTTCGGGATTCATGCCGTCCTTGAAACTCAGAATCTTCAGAAAAAGCTCTATAATATAAGCAAATCGGGCTTTAGACATCACGTAACAATTACTTCGGGTGATGTTGTTGATATCATGAATGAGGCCCTCACAAATTATCTCGGTTATGAAAAAATTGACATAGAAAGATAAGGAGAAGTTGAGATGGCGTTGGTAACCGATAAAAAAGAATCACTGAAAATTTTCGAAAAGGTAGCAGCCGATAATATGAGCGTCGGTATTTTCTGTACCGCAAGCCACTGGAACACGGAGGCGATTCTGATTGCAGCACAGAGGATTGCCGAAAAATACGGCTACGACAACGTTCCTGTCGTTGTTGCAAGTACATTTACATATCAGCACATGCCCCAGGCAAAGAGATTTTTATACTGTCAGGACCCGGTGGCGGGTATCATTTCCAACCTCAGGCATCTTGATGCTCTTACAAACGGTAAATACGCACCGTATAGGAACGTTACTGTTCTTCCTCACTTGGATCATGCAGACCCGTTTCGTGATCACTGGGCGCTAACTGTCGGCTCGCAGTATTTTTCGAGCGTTATGTTTGATGCGCAGTGCTATGAATACGAAAAGAATCTCGAAATGACAACCGATTATATTAAATATTTCGGTAAGGATGTCCTTGTAGAGGGAATTATCGAAATGTTAAACGTAGAAAACGGCGCAACGGCAAGGCATATCGGCAATTACTGCGAAAAGGCTGTCGAATATGTAGGAAAAACCGGAATTGATTTTCTCGTCGCAGATCTTGGTACCGAGCAGCAAACAAGTGCGGTCGGCGGTGCAAAGTACGACAAAAAACGCGCAAGACAGCTCACCGAGGCACTCGGGAAAAAGATGCTCGTTCTTCACGGCACATCAAGTCTTACCGAAGACCAGACAAAGGGTCTTGCGGAGGATGGTGTTATAAGAGTTAATATGTGGACAAGAATTGCCAGAGAAGCGGGACAGTTTGCCGCTCATAATCTTGTTAACAGAATGGATAAAATTGATGCGGGTGATTTTAACAGTGCTGAGGCAAATGCTTACATCAACGATAACATTTCAAAGGCAGCCGACATTATGTTCGAGATGATGGAGCTTTTCGGCTACGGAAATTGGAAGGGTTGATCGGGTTTTATCCGCATAAATAAAAGCCCTACACTCTCAGCCTCTCATATACACTAAAACAGAATTATTTCACTTTTTCGGTCCGGCTTTTTTGGGCATCTCCATCTGAGAATTGCAAAACAAACAATTCTCTCGTTGACATGCAATGAATGTAATTTAGCGATGAGAAAAAGATAATTATCAATGAAAGCTCTGACGGAAAGAACCGCTTGTGCGGAAAAAGCATCGCCCGTTTTGCAAGAAAACAAGAATATCTCAAAAAACGCCGGTTGATAATTGCTGACTGTCGGACAAAAATGCAGTCCGACGGATGGGGTTCGATCAAAGACCCGTAACGGAAATTAGGCTCGATGCCGTATCAAGGGTGTCGAATAAAACGCCGGAAGAGATCTTGAAATGATTCTGAAATCTGTTTTTTTTAAATAATCACGTGTAAAAATGAGCGATTTAATGCCCCTCATCTCTGCACGCCGATTCCTCCCTTAATAACCGAATAAGCCTCACGTATCGATGTCATTATGTCGGATACGTGAGGCTTGTCTGTATATGATATAATTATCGGTCCGAATCCTACCGGAGTCAGGTCACATTGTTATCAAAACAGTCCCAGCCGCAGATACAGCTCATAGATAACGGGTGCAAAGACTATCGAGACCGTTGAGAGCAGCTTTATCAGAATGTTGATAGACGGACCTGCGGTATCCTTGAACGGGTCGCCGACGGTGTCGCCGACGACAGCGGCTTTATGCTGCTTCGAGCCCTTTCCGCCGTGCTCGCCCGACTCTATCAGCTTCTTTGCGTTGTCCCACGCGCCGCCCGCATTGCTCATCATGACCGCGAGCAGGAAGCCCGAAACGGCAGCGCCCGCGAGCATTCCCGCAATACCGTTGAAGCCGAGCAGTGCGCCGACGATTATCGGCGAGACTGCCGTTATAACGGCGGGGAGAATCATTTCGCGCTGAGAGGCGCTTGTACATATCGAGATGCAGCGGTCGTAATCGGGGTCGTTTTTATGCTCCAATATACCGGGTATCTCGTGCAGCTGTCTGCGCACCTCGCGGACGATGCTTGATGCGGCGCGCCCTACCGCGCGCATGGTGACCGATGAGAAGAGCATCGGCAGCATCGCGCCGACGAATATACCGATAAGCGTCTGCATATTGAGCAGATCAAGGTTAAATTCAAAATCACGTATCTGCTCCGCTATAGTGTCGCGGAACGCGGAGATAAGTGTCACGGCGGTGAGCGCCGCAGAGCCTATTGCAAAGCCCTTTCCGGTTGCCGCGGTGGTGTTTCCGAGGCTGTCGAGCGCGTCGGTGCGCTCACGCACGATATCATCCTGTCCCGACATTACCGCAATTCCGCCCGCGTTGTCCGCAACGGGACCGTATGCGTCGGTTGCGAGTGTGATACCGAGGGTGGAGAGCATTCCGACCGAAGCGAGTCCGACCCCGTACAGCCCGGGCTGAATATCGCTTATCGTTCCGCCCGCGAGCAGAAAGCTGCCGACCATTACCGCGATAACGATAACGACCGAGCCGAAGGTCGAACGCATTCCGAGTGCGAGACCGTCGATTATCACCGTCGCGCTGCCGGTCTCCGACGATGCGGAGAGCGTACGGGTGGGCTTATAGGATTCGGAGGTGAAATATTCGGTCACTCTGCCGATGAGAACACCGCCGACAAGGCCGCATATCACAACTCCCCACATGCGCAGCACGTACGGGTCGGAGAACATACCGGTGAACAGGTCGGTTATCGCGGTGGCGCGCGAGAATATGCAGCCGCCGAGCATGACTCGGATGATAAAGAACGAGCCTATTGCCATGAGGGCGCTTGTGACGTACATTCCCGTGCGCAGTGCGCGGAGCAGCGAGCACTGCTCGGTCAGCGAATGCGTGCGAACGAAGAACGAGCCGACTATAGAGCAGAAGATTCCCGCTGCGGCAAGGAGAAACGGCAGCAGAAAGCCGTGCTGCCCGTAGCCCGCGAAAACGCCGAGCGCGGCGCAGGAGAGCACCGAGCCGACGTACGACTCATAGAGGTCTGCGCCCATTCCCGCAACGTCGCCTACGTTATCGCCCACATTGTCGGCAATGACTGCGGGATTGCGGATGTCGTCCTCGGGTATCCCCGCCTCGACCTTTCCGCACAGATCCGCTCCGACATCGGCAGCCTTTGTGAATATTCCGCCGCCGACGCGCGCAAACAGCGCCACCGAGCTCGCGCCTATGCCGAAGGTCAGCATGTTTGTCGCTATGACATCGATGCTCTGACAAAAGGCGTATTTAAGCAGTAGATACCAGACGCTGATGTCGAAAAGACCGAGCCCGACCACCGACATACCCATTACCATGCCGCTCGAAAACGCGGTGCGCAGACCGCTGTTGAGACTGCGGCGCGCCGCAACGACCGTTCTGCCGTTTGACGCGGTCGCTATCTTCATGCCTATGTAGCCCGATAGGGCTGAGAAAAAACCGCCCGAGATGAACGCAAAGGGGGTATAGATATTACCCTTTCCGAAGCATAGATTCATCACGAGCAGTGCAGCAGATACTATTACGAAAAATATTGCGATAACGGCATACTGACGGCGCAGAAAGGCGCGCGCAGCCCGACCGATTATATCGGATATCCGCCTGATATCCTCCTCGCCCCTATCACATCGGAGCACACGTACAGCCATGATTAGCGCAAACAGCAATGCCGCGACCGCAGCCACGACGACCGGATACATCAGTTCCATTTTTCCACCTCGTCCCGACGGGACATTTCCTTTCAGATTTGCGGAGATCATGTGCGCAGAAAACTATTCTCTGCGGGATATAAATTGTATCACATTCCTATCATTTTTTCAATAGCTTCTCGGCTTATTTCGCCTTTTTTGAGTCAAAAACGGCAAGCTGCCGATATTTCCGCACATCCCGCGGTAAAACATAGCGCTTTTAGCCCCGTGATTTGACTTTCTCTGCTCGTTGTGGTATGATTTATCCCACATAGGCCGGCCGGAATCGGAATTACGCTGTCGCTTGGAATCACGCCGCCGCTCGGAATCACACGGCTGTCCGAAAGCGCACACGTCATCCGAGCTCACACAGCCTTCCGAAAGCACAAAGCTGTCCGAGATGCGGGCGGCAATTCACCGAGGCAAGGAGATACGCCATGATATATACCGTCACCTTTAACCCCTGTCTTGATTATACGATGCATCTGCCCGCGCTGCGGTTCGGGGGCATCAATCGGAGCAGCTGCGAGAGCTGTCGCTGCGGCGGTAAGGGAATAAACGTTTCGCTCATGCTGCACGAGCTCGGGCTGCGGTCGGTCGCGCTCGGGTTTATCGGCGGCTTCAGCGGTGACGAACTCGAGCGTCAGCTGCGGGAGAGCGGCGTAGATACCGATTTTGTTCGCCTTTCGGACGGCATGACGAGGATAAATGTCAAGCTGCGCAGCGGCTCGACAGTGTCCGATACCGACGGGCGCTGTCGCGATACCGCTTGCCGGGACGATATCTGCGAGACCGATATCAACGGTGCGGGACCGCAGATAACTCCCGCTGCGCTTGACGCGCTGCTCGGGCGGCTCGATACGCTCTGCACCGGGGATGTTCTCGTGCTTTCGGGCAGCGTTCCTCCGTCGATGCCGTGCGACAGCTACCTGCGCCTGATGCGCAGACTCGACGGGCGAGGGATACGCACCGTGCTCGATGCGAGCGGCGAGCTGCTGCGCAGCGCCCTTGAATATTCGCCGTTTCTTATCAAGCCGAATTCGGACGAGCTCGGCGAGCTGTTCGGTGTAAAGCTCGATACTCCCGAGTCCTGCCTTGCATATGCCCGCCGCCTGCAGGAGGCGGGGGCGAGGAATGTACTTGTCTCCATGGGCAGCGACGGCTCGGTGCTGCTCACCGAGGACGGCACGGCTCTGCGCGCGCCTGCGCTGCGCGGCAGAACGGTGAATACGGTCGGCGCGGGCGACTCGATGGTCGCGGGCTTTCTTGCGGGCTTTCTCGACGGCGGGGACTTCCGCCGCGCGCTGAGCCTCGGGACCGCTGCGGGTGCTGCGACAGCTTTTTCAAACGGACTCGGCCGCGGCGATGAGGTCGCCGGGCTGCTCGACCGCGTCGAAGTTTTTTCTCTGTCATAGTGCAACAAAGGGAGTGCGAGCGCACTCCCTTTGTTGTTTTCAGCCCCGACAGCTTTTGCGTGCGCATCAGCCCTTATATATCTTAAGCAGCTCATCTCCCGTGCGCTTTGAGTCGAAATCCTCGTCAAAGAGCAGCCATATCACATCGTCGCCTACGGTTATATCGAATCTCACGAGCTTTTTAAAGACCGCGTTTTTCTCACCGTAAACGACGGGCGTTACCTTGATGTCGTCGATTTCATCAAAAGATATCAGCTCACAGCGGCGGCTGACCTCTCCGCTGACGATGTCGCGATGGCTGCGGTATATCCACAGACCGCCCGAGCGCCGACCGAACGCGAGCGCACTGCCGAGCACGACCGACGAAAGATAGCCGTAACGGGCAGCGCCCGTCTTTCTGACGCGGGCGTCGTCGCCTATCACGAACTGCGCGGAGGCGATACCCGCTGTTTTGCTATCCCCGAGCGGGCAGCCCGCGAGCGCGTTCTGCGCCTCCGCAAGCTCATCCGCGAGCAGCGGCTCTGCTTCTGCGTTTGCGCGCTTTCCGTTTACCTCGAGTTTTGTTGCAATGCCGAACCATATCAGCGCGGCGGCGAGAAGGCACCAGCCGACCTGCATGCCCGTCAGCCATCCGAAATTGCCGTTGAGGCAGGGCACAGACGCAATCAGCAGCAGAAAGCCCGGGACGCGGACGAGAAACATTTTCAGCTTGCTTCTCCGAAAAAAATCATTAAACATCGCATTGCTGTTTTTCGTTATGTTTTCGGTACCGTTCATTATTACGATCCTTTCACAAGACGGGGACATGCTCTGCGCATGTCCGAGTCGGCGCGAGTGCGACCGACTGCTTTGATTTATATACGTATTGTCTGTATCGGTAAGATATTATACTGTTTGAAAACGGCTCTCCTTTCGCTCGCTTGTGTCAAAAAAACAACTATGGACTGTGTCGCAGTAAATTTCCGACAAATTTACCATTACCATTCTACCATGCGATTAACACTTTGTCAATATACTGACGGTTGAATTTTTATAAAATGAATGTTGAATTGACGCAAAAAACGGGGGATTTTGCCGAATTCCCACCGAATGCGGCGGAAAAAGCGGCATCGCGCGGGTGTGTGCCGCGCGGGTGTACGCCGACGCTATGCGCAAGGGGGAGATGCTTTGTACGAGTGCAGACGCTCTGTACGGATGTGCGCTGCGCGGGCAGGATGTGTGTGCCGATGTGCCCCGAAAGCGCGGTGGGATGTGCGACGGCGCGTGCCGTACTCTGAAAATGCGGCGGGCTGAGCCGACGGTGCGTCGATGTACTCCGAAAATGCGGTGGGTTATGTGCTGACGATGCCGTGCTTAATTTTTCCGTTCACGGTTGACCCGGGGAATATTTTGTGCTACAATGTGGAAGTGTAGGTAATATAGGTAGAAAAATCGTTCGCGCCGCCCGTATGTGCGGGTCAGCAGGGCGGACAGAGCCGCGTGGCGCGCGGGATACGGAGACGAGTTGTGAAGAAAAAAGAAGAGCTTCCTGAAGAGGAGAAGGCGGAGCGCAGCCCCGCCGAGAAGAAGAGCGGATCGAAAAAGGCAGCCGAGGACGAGGCGGTCGTCGGCGTGCGCGGCGGGGTGATATCGCTTGCGGCATCGGGCTGCATTCGCGGCAGATTCCGCTCGAACGCGCGCGGCTTCGGCTTTGTCACGCCTGAGGAGGGCTCGGGCGACGGCACCGACATCTACATTCCCGCAGATGAGACCGCATATGCGGTCGACGGCGATACGGTGGTAGTTCGCATGCATGCAAATCGCGACCGCCGCGAGCGCCGTACAGAGGGCGAGGTCATACGCATCGTCTCACACTCGCTGACATCGGTCACGGGCACGGTCATTCCCGTGCCGCCCGAATACCCTGTCACGAGCGAGACGGGGCTGTGCGTGCGTCCCGACGACCCGTCATATAATTTTATTGTTCTGATAGATGCGGGCAACGACACCGTACCGCACGCGGGCAGCTGCGTCAGCGCGGTAATTACCGACTATCCCGATCATACGGGAACGGCGTGCGGCATTATCGAGCGCGTTTTCGGCGAGAGCGGAACGCCCGATGCGGTCTATGCGTCGGTATTCTACGAGTACGGAGTACCGCTCGGACCGAACGGCGCATTTGACGGCGAGCTGCTTTCCGAGGCGGAGCGCATCTCCGAGGAGGGCATACATTACGGCGCAGACGGGGTGCACGGCGGCGACATCGACGGCAGGCTCGACCTGCGCGGAGAGACCGTCTTTACGCTTGACGGCGCGGACGCAAAGGACCTTGACGATGCGATAAGCATCCGCCGCGAGGGCGACGGCTACATGCTCGGTGTGCATATTGCCGATGTTTCGCACTACGTTCGCCCGGGCAGCGAGCTCGACCGTGAGGCGATGCGCCGCGGCACGAGCGTATATGTGACCGACCGCGTTGTACCGATGCTGCCGCGACCGATATCAAACGGTATCTGCTCGCTCACCGCAGGGGTAGACCGTCTCACCGTCTCGGCGATAATGCATATCGACGCGCAGGGACGCACCGTCCGCTCCGAGCTGCACCGCAGCGTTATACATTCGCGGCTGCGCGGCGTGTACGGCGAGCTGAACGATGTTATCGAGCACGGCGCGGAGTCGGAATATGCCGAAAAATATTCGGTGCTCGGCGAGAGCCTTGCGTGTGCGCAGGAGCTCTATTCGATACTGCTGCGCGCGTCGCGCGACAGGGGCGCGCTCGATATGGAGACAGACGAGGCGCGGATAATTCTTGACGAAAACGGCGCTCCGCGGGATATCGTGCTCGTTGAGCGCGGCACGGCGGAGCGGATGATAGAGCAGTTCATGCTCGCGGCAAACGAGGTTGTGGCGCAGATGCTGCGTACGGCGGGCATGCCGTGCGTATACCGCATTCATGAGGACCCGTCGCCTGAGAAAATGCAGGCGTTCTCGGTGTTCGCGCATAATCTCGGGCTTGATATAACCCCGCTGCGCGGCGACCGCGTCACCCCGGCAGCCATATCGTCGGTGCTCGCTGAGGCGGAGCGGCGCGGTATAGGCTCGGTCGTCTCGGTGGTGCTGCTGCGCTCGCTGATGAAGGCGCGCTACTCGACCGAATGCACGGGGCATTTCGGGCTTGCGCTCGACAACTACTGTCATTTCACATCGCCCATACGGCGCTACCCCGATCTGTGTGTGCACCGCTTTATCGGAATGCTCACGGACGGCGCGGGCGCGGGCGAGAGGGCGGCTGCAAAGCGCTTTGCGGAGCAGGCTGCGGAGAGCTCAAACGAGGGCGAGCTGCGCGCGGTAGGGCTTGAGCGCGCGATAGACGATCTGTTTAAGGCGATGTATATGAGCGGCAGAGAGGGCGAGGAGTTTGACGGTGTCGTCAGCTCGGTCACCTCCTTCGGAATGTTTGTCTCGCTGCCTAATACCGTTGAGGGGCTTGTGCCGATATCGTCGCTCGACGGCTATTTCGTATTCGACGAGCGTGCGCTGACGCTCAGCGGAAACCGCACCGTCTACCGTCTCGGCACCCCCGTCCGCGTGCGTCTGACACGGTCGGATATCGTCCGCAGACGGATAGATTTCGTGCTTGTCGGCGGCGGTGAACGCTCGGAGAGCGAGGACGGGGGCGGACCCGCACATACCCGCGGCGGTGCTGCATCGCGCGGGGGCGACGGTCACGTTAAGGATAAGAAGGGTCGCGGCAAAAACGGACGCGGCAAGGATAAAAGCGGACGCGGAAAAGGCGGCGACGGACGCGGTGCGGGAGGCGGCAGGAGCCGCACAAACCGTGTATCGGCACAGCTGAAGCGCGCGGCAAAGGCGGCGCAGAAGCGCAGAGGCGGACGCGGCGGAAAGGGCAGAGGACGGCGAGGAAGATAAATGGAGAAAAAGCTACTGGGATCAAAGCGCGTCAGGGTACAGACCCACTCGCGGATATGCAATCTTATGTTTGAGAATTTCGTTCGCGGAAAGCTGAGCGAGTTCGACGAGGCAGAGCGGCTGCACCGCGCTTACGGCGCATGGATAGAGTCGGTCTGCGAGCGCGGGCTCGGCTCGGCATCGTCCGCGATATTCGAGTCGGCGGAGCCCGCAGGCATAGAGGAGTTTATCGAGGGGCTGCGCGAATCAGCTCCTGACTCGGTCGAGGAGATACGCGCGGGCTCGGAGGGGGTCATCTCCGAATACGAATTAAGCGGCAGACGCAGCTGCGAGCTGCGGTATGACGAGAGCGCGCTGCTCGGTACCGACTGCGAGACGGTCGTTGTGTTCGACGAGTCGGAGCCGGGGCGGATAACCGTCTACCGTACGGGACCGTCGGGCGCGGCGCTCTGCTTTGACCGCTCCTGCCCGCGTATGACGAATATGTACGCCACCCCGCACGGGCAGCTTGCGCTCGGCATCATTACCCATAGGGTACATAACAGTCTGCACATGCTCCTGCGCGGCTGTGACGGCGGCGAGATGGTCATTGACTATACGCTCGAGATGGGTGGTTCGGCGACCGAATACAGCCATATGCATCTTACGGCGACCGTGCAGGAGGATTGAGCACGGTCTGACGTGTGCCGTAATTATCACCCGAACCAATAATCAATCGGTGCGGGCATCGCCCGCGAAAGGATGAATTTTCATGACCGAAACAAATCGCCGTCTGTTTGATTTTATCGCTGCTTCTCCGACCCCGTACCATGCGGTCGCACAGGCTGCTCAGCGGCTTGAGGAGGCGGGCTTTATCCCGCTGTCCGAGAGCGAGGAATGGCAGCCCGAGCGCGGCGGGAGCTACTACGTCACGCGCGGCGGCTCGTCGCTCATCGCTTTTACCGTCCCGCAGGAGGATTATGCGGGCTTTATGATAGCGGCATCGCATTCGGACAGTCCGACCTTCCGTCTGCGTCAGCGCCCGTCCGTCGCTGCATCGGATATGACGCGGCTGTCGGTCGAGGGCTACGGCGGAATGATAAAATATTCGTGGCTAGACCGTCCGCTGTCGGTGGCGGGACGTGTTACGGTGCGTACCCCGCTCGGCGCGGGGGCGAGGCTCGTCGATCTCGGTGCGCCGTGCGTCGTTATACCGAGCGTTGCGATACACATGCGCCGCGGGGTCGGAGAAGCCGAGCTCAGCCCCGCCGTCGACATGCTCCCGCTCTTCTCGGCATCGCCCGACGCCGATATAATGGCGGATATTGCGGAGGCTGCGGGAGCGGAGGAGAGCGACATTCTCTCGCATGATCTCATGCTGTATGAGCCGTCGTACGGCGAGGAATGGAACGGTCTCATCACCGCGCCGCGGCTCGACGATCTGCAATGCGCATTCGCTTCGCTTGAGGCGTTTCTGCGCTCGGGTGAGAGCGGCAGCATAAAGGTATACTGCCTGCTCGACAACGAGGAGGTCGGAAGCAGAACGCGGCAGGGCGCAGATTCGTCCTTCCTGCGCGACACGCTCGGCAGGGTGGTTGCGGGTCTCGGCGGAGACGGCGCGGCTCTTGCCCGCGCGGCATCGGAGAGCTTTCTCGTCAGCTGCGACAACGCTCATGCCGTTCATCCCGCACATCCGGAGCTGTCCGACCCGACGCATGCGCCCGTGCTCGGCGGCGGTGTTGTGATAAAGTACAACGCGGCGCAGCACTACACGACCGACGGGATTTCGTCGGCGCTTTTCCGTCTCGTATGCGAGGAGGCGGGCGTTGCGGTGCAGGATTATGCAAACCGTGCGGACATGCCGGGCGGCTCGACGCTCGGTAACATCTCTGCTTCTCAGCTCTCGGTCTGCTCGGTCGATATCGGGATAGCTCAGCTCGCGATGCATTCCTGCTGCGAAACGGCGGGCGCGTCGGATGCAGAGGCGATGATACGCGCGCTGACCGTCTTTTTCGAAAAGACGCTTATCTGCGAGCGCGACGGGGAATATAAGCTGCTGTGATGCGTGCCGAACTACAGGGAATATAAGCTGCTGTGATGCGTGCCGCGCGACGGCATGACCGCATTCCCCCCGCAGTCTGCCGCGGGCGGACATCTTACAATACAAAGGAGGACTCCCGACGGTCGGGAGCCGTTAAGACAATGGACAAATCCGAAAAAAGCAAGGTTAAGGACAAAACGAATGCAATGCGCATGATCGAGTCGAAAAAGCTCGATTACAAGCTGTTCACCTGCCCCTGCGAGGAGGCGAAAAGCGCGGACGAGATAGCGCGGATATTCGGCAAGGAGCCGGAGAGGGTATTCAAGACGCTCGTTACTGTCGGAAAAAGCGGCGAGCACTACGTATTCATGCTGCCCGCATGCGACGAGCTCGACCTGAAAAAGGCGGCAAAGGCGGTAGGCGAGAAGTCGGTGGAGATGATAAAGTCAAAGGAGCTGCTTCCGCTTACGGGCTACATTCACGGCGGCTGCTCGCCCGTCGGAATGAAGAAATTCTTCCGCACCACCGCGCACATCACCGCGCAGGATTACAAGACAATCACATTCAGCGCAGGCAGGATAGGCTGGATGATGGAGATGGCACCGAGCGATCTCGGACGCGCGATACGGCTCGGCTACGCCGACATTACCCGCACGGGAGAGCAGTAAGCCGCTGCCACTTTATAGCGGCTATAAAAAAAGGTGATAGCAAAAAAGCGTTTTGCTCTTCATTTTTTTAAAAAATGTGGTAAAATATACACAGAGCGCGGAAGGCAGTGCCGTTACCGCGGCTGCCGAATGCAAGAAAGGAAACCGACAGAATGAGCGATATTTACGAAAATCCGCTGTGCACACGCTATTCGGGACCCGAGATGAAGAAGATATTCTCCCCCGATACGAAGTTCCGTACATGGAGACAGCTCTGGATAGCCCTTGCGGAGAGCGAGCGCGAGCTCGGGCTCGGCATAACCGAGGAGCAGATTGCGGAGCTGCGTGCGCATGTCGACGATATAGATTACGAGCGTGCGCGTAAGTACGAGCATGAGGTGCGTCACGATGTTATGGCGCATGTCAAGACGTACGGCGACGCATGCCCCGGCGCGAAGGGAATAATCCATCTCGGCGCGACCTCCTGCTACGTCGGAGACAATACCGATATAATACTTATGAAGCGTGCGCTCGGCGTTGTCCGTCGGCTGCTGCTCGGTGCTATCTCTGCCGTTGCGGACTTTGCCGAGAAGTACAAGGACCTGCCGACCCTCGCATATACGCATTTTCAGGCTGCTCAGCCGACAACGCTCGGCAAGCGCGCGACCCTATGGCTGCAGGATCTGACATCGGACCTTGAGCTGCTCGATTTCGAGTCGGGCAGGCTGCGTCTGCTCGGCTGCAAGGGCACTACGGGAACCGCGGCGAGCTTCTACGAGCTCTTTGACGGCGATACGGAGAAGATAAAGCAGCTCGAGGAAAAGATTGCGGCAAAGATGGGCATGGACGGCTGCTACCCCGTATCGGGACAGACGTATTCGAGAAAGGTCGACTACAACGTTCTTTCGGTGCTCAGCTCTATCGCGCAGAGCGCGGCAAAATTCTCGAACGATATCCGTCTGCTCGCACATCTGAAGGAGTTCGACGAGCCGTTTGAGGTGGGTCAGATAGGCTCGAGCGCGATGGCATACAAGCGTAACCCGATGCGCAGCGAGCGTATCGCGTCGCTCTGCCGCTATGTGATGATAGACACGCTCAATCCCGCCATCACCGCGGCCACGCAGTGGTTCGAGCGCACGCTCGACGACTCCGCAAACAAGCGCATCTCGGTGCCCGAGGCGTTTCTTGCGATAGACGGTATCCTCTCGCTGTACATCAACGTCATCAGCGGCGGAACGCCGTATCCGAACATGATGAAGCGCCATCTCGACGAGGAGCTTCCCTACATGGCGACCGAAAACATCCTTATGTACTGCGTAAAGCGCGGCGGCGACAGGCAGGAGCTGCACGAGGCTATCCGCCGTCACTCTGTTGCCGCAACAAAGCAGATAAAGCTCTTCGGCGCGCCTAACGACCTGTTCGACCGCATTCTCGCAGACCCGATATTCGGTCTGACCCGCGAGGAGCTTGAGAAGGTCGCAGATCCCGCGCTCTTTGTCGGCTGCGCACCCGTGCAGACCGAGGAATATCTGCGCGACGTTGTAAGACCGCTGCTTGAAGCAAACCGCGACGAGCAGGGTGTTAATGTCAGTATCGAGGTTTGAGTGCATACGACGTACGAAAACAATCGAATATCCGAATAAAATATATAAAGAGGTAAGAAAAATGATTACATCAATCACCGGAATCAACTGGGGCGACGAGGGCAAGGGCAGAATGGTTGACCTGCTCAGCCGCGATTACGACATCGTAGTCCGCTATCAGGGCGGAAACAATGCTGGTCATACCGTAGTTAACGAGAAGGGAAAGTTCATACTTAACCTCCTTCCCTCCGGCATCCTCCGCGACGACACCGTCAACGTGCTCGGACCCGGCATGGTCATCGACGTAGAGCACCTTTTCGGCGAGGTCAAGAAGCTCCGCAATGCGGGCATCACCATTACCCCCGATAACCTCAAGATAAGCGACCGCGCGGTTATCTGCATGCCCTATCACAAGATGCTCGACTGCCTCGAGGAGGACCGCCTCGGCGACGCTAAGTTCGGCTCTACAAGACGCGGCATCGCTCCCGTATACGCCGACCGCTTCATGAAGAAGGTGTTCCGTATGGGCGAGCTGCTTCATATGGATTCGGTCAAGCGCAAGATGCCCGGCATCATCGAGTGGAAGAACCTCACCGTTCACGGCGGCTACGGCGCGCCCGAGCTCAAGAGCGAGGATATGATTGCATGGCTCGAGGAGTTCGGTCTGCCGTTCACCGACTATATCTGCAATACTACCGAATATCTCGGCGCTGCCGTCAAGGCGGGCAAGAACATCATGTTCGAGGCTCAGCTCGGCGCGCTCCGCGATATCGACTTCGGCATCGTGCCCTACACCAGCTCCTCTTATACTATTTCGTCCTTTGCTCCCATCGGCGCGGGCATCCCGTTCGCTCATCTCGATAAGGCTATCGGTATCATGAAGGCTTACTCGAGCTGCGTAGGCGAGGGACCGTTTACCTGCGAGCTGTTCGGCGACGAGGCAAAGGCGCTCCGCGATGCGGGCGGCGAGTACGGCGCTGCTACAGGCAGACCCCGCAGAGTCGGCGGCTTTGATATCCCCGCTTCTAAGTACGGAATTCTTATGCAGGGCGCTACCGAGATCGCGCTGACAAAGCTCGACGTGCTCTCTTACCTCGATAAGATCCCCGTATGCGTTAAGTACGATATCGACGGCGAGCTCACCGACGTGTTCCCCGTAGGCGACGCGCTCAACGCGGCAAAGCCCGTTTATGAGTACATGGACGGCTGGAAGACCGATATCTCCGGCTGCCGCAGCTTTGAGGAGCTGCCCGAGAATGCGCAGAAGTATGTTAAGTATATCGAGCGCATGACCGAGTGCAAAATAAAATATGTATCCGTCGGAGCGGGCAGGGATGAATATTTTATAATGGATTAAAATCGCACAAGCAATCGCGTTTGGTTTATTTTCAATTCCCCTTTACAAAAGGCTGATAAGGAAGCAATTCTTTATCGGCCTTTTTTCGTGCTTTGCATTTTCCCGTTTGACTTTTTCTCGATTTTACAATATCAGGATAACGCTCTTTACAACGGGGTACTATAATAGAGCCGTACCAAGGAAGAAAGGAAGAAATGATAAAATGAAAAGCATGAAGAAGATCATAGCAATAGCACTTACCGCTCTCATGAGCGTATCGGCACTTGCAAGCTGCGGCAGCACCGCAGGCGGCGGTGCAAGCGGGACAACGACCGCATCCGGCGCAGCACAGACAAGCGCGGAGACCGAGGTAAAGGGTACTGTTTCGACAAACGGCTCCACCTCGATGCAGAAGGTCATCAGCACGCTCAGCGAGCAGTTTATGAACGATAACGGCGGCATCACCGTAACATACGACCCGACCGGCTCGGGCACGGGCATCGAGGCTGTCAAGAACGGCAGCACCGATATCGGACTTTCGTCAAGAAAGCTCAAGGACAGCGAGTCGGGTCTTACCGCGACCACCGTTGCGCTTGACGGAATCGCCATCATAGTCAACAAGGACAGCAAGGTCGAGGACCTGACGGTCGAGCAGATAGCAAGCATCTTTACAGGCGAGGTAACTAACTGGAAGGATGTCGGCGGCGACGACCTCGAGATATCCTGCATCGGACGCGAGTCCGGTTCGGGCACAAGAGACGGCTTTGAGTCGGTAACAAATACGAGCGACAAGTGCAAGCTCGCACAGGAGCTCACCTCCACCGGCGCGGTCATCTCCGCGGTACAGAACAACAAGAACGCGATAGGCTACGCCTCGCTCTCCGCAGTTGACGGTCAGAGCGGTGTAAAGGCTGTCAAGGTTGCAGGCGTTGAGTGCTCCGAGGCGACCGTTCTCGACGGCAGCTACGCTATCCAGCGTCCGTTCGTGCTTGTCACCAAGGACGGCGTAAAGCTCTCCGATGCGGCTCAGAAGTTCTTTGACTACGCTACCTCCTCCGCTGCCTCCGACCTTATCAGAAAAGCAGGCGCGGTCCCCGTAAAGTAAAACAGCAGGGCGGATATGCCCGCGGCTGAGAGTGTTACCCTGCGGTTCGTGCCGCCATCGGTGCGGCTGCGGCTCTCCCGCTGCGGTGCATGGGTGCCGGGCATTGCATATGCTGCGCCGCCCGCGAAAAAATTGCCCCGCCGACCGTCTGCGCAGCTGCTGCACCGCGCGGCTGGGTAAATGCTGTCGGAGTGATGATATGAAAAAGAAGAAGCTAACTGAAAAGCTGTTTCACACGATATTTCTTCTCTGCGGGCTCGTCGCCGTTGCGTTCGTGCTCGGCATCAGTATATATCTTATCGTGTCGGGCATACCCGCGATACGTCAGGTCGGGCTTGTCGAATTCCTTTTCGGCGACACATGGAGCTCGGGCACGGAGCAGTTCGGCATCCTGTCGTTTATACTGACGAGCGTCTACGGCACGGCGGGCGCGATAGTGCTCGGCGTACCGCTCGGGCTGCTGACCGCGGTGTTTATCGCAAAGATAGCTCCGCCGCGCATCGCCTCGGTGATAAGCTCCGCCGTCGGGCTGCTTGCGGGTATCCCGTCGGTCGTATACGGCTTGGTCGGAATGACCGTTCTCGTGCCGAGTATACAGAGCGCGTTCGGACTGTCAAGCGGCGCGTGTCTGCTTGCCGCGATACTTGTGCTTGCGGTGATGATACTGCCGTACATCGTCAGCGTATCTGAGACGGCGCTGCGCGCGGTGCCGTCCGAATATGAGGAAGCATCGCTCGCGCTCGGCGCAACGCGGATGGAAACATATTTCAAGGTGTCGCTGCGCGCGGCACGCAGCGGCGTTATCACCTCGGTGGTGCAGGGCATCGGCAGAGCGATAGGCGAGGCAATGGCTATCATAATGGTGTCGGGCAACGTGCCAAACATGCCGCGGCTTTTCGGCTCGGTGCGCTTTCTTACCACCGCCATCGTCTCGGAGATGTCGTACGCACCGTACGGCTCGCTTCAGCGGCAGGCGCTGTTCTCGATAGGACTTGTTCTGTTCCTGTTTATAATGCTGATAAACGCATTGCTGCATACGGTCGTTTCAAAGGAGGAGTCCTGAGCTGCGCTCGGGTGATCGGATATGAAAAGAAAGCTGAAAAACGGCGCAGCCGCAGCGCTCGTCGGCATTGCAGGCGCAATGACGGTATTGCTGCTGCTCTTTCTCATCGGCTATATACTGCTGCGCGGTCTGCCTGAGCTGTCGCTTGAGATGCTGACATCGGAGCGTTCGTACCTCACGGGTACGGTCGGTATACTGCCTAACATACTCAGCACGCTGTACATCATCATCGTTTCAATGGTGATAGTGCTGCCGCTCGGCGTAGGCGCGGCGATATATCTGAGCGAATACGCCCGCGCGGGAAAACTGGTGAAGCTGATGACCTTCGCCGTCGACACCCTGACGGGTATCCCGTCTATCATCTTCGGACTGGTGGGAATGCTGTTCTTCGGTCAGATACTCGGGCTGAAGCAGGGCATCCTCGCGGGCGGTCTGACGCTTGTGATAATGGTGCTGCCGACCGTTATCGGCAACACGCTCGAGAGTCTGCGCTCGGTACCGAATTCGCTGCGCGAAGGCGCGCTTGCGCTCGGCAGCGGAAAATGGCATATGATACGTACGGTCGTGCTGCCCAACGCGCTCGACGGAATCCTGACCGGCTGCATTCTGTCGGTGGGCAGAATAACGGGAGAGTCGGCGGCGCTGCTTTTCACGGCAGGCTTCGGACTCAAGCTGACCGACTTTTTCACCTCGCTGACATCCTCCTCCGCGACCCTGAGCGTCGCGCTGTACGTGTATGCGGGTGAGGAGGGCAGATTCGATATCGCATTTGCCATCGCGGCGGTGCTCATCGTGATAGTGCTGCTGCTCAATCTTGCCGCCGCGCTCACGGCGAAATCACTGAAAGGAAAGAAGAAATGAACAAGGCGCTGATAACGGTAAAGGATCTTGATCTCCGGTACGGCGACCATCAGGCGCTGTACGGCATTACCGCCGATATTCCGGAGCATGAGATAACCGCACTGATAGGTCCGTCGGGCTGCGGAAAATCGACCTTTCTTAAAACGATAAACAGAATGAACGACCTCGTTCCCGACTGCCGCATAAGCGGCGAGGTGTGCTTTGACGGCGAGAATATCTACGGCGACGGAGTCGACGTGACCGCGCTGCGCACAAGGGTCGGCATGGTCTTTCAGAAGCCTAATCCCTTCCCCATGAGCATCTACGACAACATCGCCTACGGTCCGCGTCTGATGGGTATCCGCTCGCGTAAGCAGCTCGACGAGATAGTTGAGAGCTCGCTCCGCAATGCGGCGATATGGGACGAGACGAAGGACAGACTGAAAAAATCCGCGCTCGGAATGTCGGGCGGTCAGCAGCAGAGGCTCTGCATCGCGCGTGCGCTCGCGGTAAAGCCGCAGGTGCTGCTCATGGATGAGCCGACGAGCGCGCTCGACCCGATTTCGACGGGAAGAATAGAAGAGCTTGCACTCGAGCTGAAAAAGGAGTATACTATTATAATAGTGACCCACAATATGCAGCAGGCGACGCGCATCTCCGACCGCACGGCATTCTTCCTGCTCGGAAAGCTGGTCGAATTCGACGAGACCGAGCGGATGTTTTCCACCCCCTCCGACAAGAGAACGGAGGACTATATAACAGGGAGGTTCGGATAATGAGAGCGGCGTTTGATGAGCAGCTGAGACAGCTGCGGCAGGAGCTGATAGGCATGAGCGGCGAATGCGAGGAGGCGCTTGCGAGAGCGACCGGAGCATTCATGACGGGAGACGGCGAGCTCGCCGCATCGGTGATAAAGACGGCTGAGTCGATAGACCGACGCGAGCGCGACATTGAGGCGATGTGTCTCAAGCTGCTGCTCACGCAGCACCCCGTAGCGACCGATCTGCGCACCGTTTCCTCCGCGCTCAAGATGGTTACAGATCTTGAACGTATCGGAAATCAGTCGGCGGATATCGCAGACATCGTGCGCATCGCGGCATTTCCCGACAGCGCCGAGCGTCAGACGATACACGACATGGCGCAGGCGGTCATCGGAATGGTTAGCGGCAGCGTCGATGCCTTTGCATCCGGCGACTGCGAGCGCGCGGCGGAGATAATCGCGGAGGACGACGTTGTCGATGCGTATTTCGACCGCGTCAAGGAACAGCTCATCACCGACATGAAGCACAGCGGTGATTTCAGCCGCTGCGGTATCGACCTGCTCATGATAGCAAAGTATCTCGAGCGGAGCGGCGACCATGCCGTGAATATCGCTCGCTGGGTCATCTATTCTTCTACAGGAGAGATCCCTGAGGAGGCGTAACGTAAAAGCGCTCCCGACGGGGGCGTGGAATACGATGGGTGAATACAAAAGAATTCTGACGGTGCAGGATATTTCCTGCGTCGGGCAGTGCTCGCTTACGGCGGCGCTGCCGATACTCTCTGCATGCGGCATTGAGACGGCGGTGCTGCCGTCGGCGGTGCTGTCGACGCACACGGGCTGCTTTGAGGGCTATACATTCCGCGATCTCGGCGATGATATGGCGGGGATAGCGGAGCATTGGGAGCGCGAGGGGATACGGTTCGATGCCGTTTACTCGGGCTATCTCGGCTCTGCCGCGCAGGCATCGCTCGTCCGCGATATATCGGACAGGCTGCTGCGGGAGGGCGGTGTGCGGATAGTCGACCCCGCCGTCGCGGATAACGGCAGGCTCTATTCAGGCATAACGCCCGAGCTTGCGGAGTCTATGCGCGGGCTCGTCGCCGATGCCGACTATGTGCTGCCTAACATCACTGAGGCGGCTATTCTCTGCGGCATCGAGTACCGCGAGCGGTACGGCGAGGATTATATACGTACCCTGACCGACGCGCTGCTCGAGCTCGGCGCGAAAAACGTCGTGCTGACGGGAGTCAGCTATGACCCCGGGCATATCGGCGCCGTCGCGGCGAGCCGCAGCGGGATGCGGTACTTCCCGCACCGCCGCGTCGGAATGCTCTGTCACGGCACGGGCGATATCTTCGCATCGGTCTTTTCGGGGCTGCTGCTGCGCGGCTTTGCACCCGAGGAATGCGCCTCCGCTGCGGACGAATTCGTGCTGCACTGCATCGAGAATACCGTCGGCGACGAGGAGCATTTTTACGGAGTAAAGTTCGAGCCGCTGCTCGGCGAGATAACCGACCGCGTGCGCGGGCTTGACCGAGACTGAGCAGCGAAAGTTCACGAGCTGACCGAGATTCAGTCGCGAGATTGCACGGCTTGACCGAGACCGAGCTGCAAAATAAAATAAAAAATCCGCGGGCATCCGTGACGGGCGTTCGGGTCCAAACGGACGACTGCGGTGAAAGGGAGCTGTTAAAACTCGTTTTTAACAGCTCCCTTTGATTTCAGTGGGGGAGAGATAAAAAATATGCAGAAGCGTCGAAAATCGTCACGTCGCCGTACAAGCGTACGGCAGAGGCGATTTTCGGCGGTAGAAAAAGCGGATAATTATTTTCTTGGAGAAATCCGATAGGATTTCATCAGCTTTCGCGGTATTTGTGCCGAGTAAAAGCCCAAATTATAATTTTATCCGCTTTTTCAATCTGCGCTTTTTTAGCCTCCCCCACCTCGTTTTACATGGATTTTACAAAGGGGTGATAACCGATTTGATGTACATTTGATAAAATAATCTCGAAATCAGGATAAATAACAGGATTGAGAGATGTAGCAGATGGATATTTTTAATGTGCTGACCATGATAGGCGGTCTCAGCCTTTTCCTTTTCGGTATGAATCTTATGGGTCAGGCGCTCGAGCGCCGCGCGGGCAACGGGCTCAAGTCGGTACTCGGAAAGCTGACGGGCAGCCGCATCGGCGGCCTGCTCACGGGTCTCGGCGTGACCGCGGTCATTCAGAGCTCGTCCGCGACGACCGTCATGGTCGTCGGTTTTGTAAACTCGGGGCTTATGACGCTCGGACAGTCGATAAACGTCATAATGGGCGCAAACATCGGCACCACCGTGACCGCCTGGATACTCAGTCTTGCGGGTGTCAGCGGCGATAACGTATGGGTGCGTCTGCTCAAGCCCTCATCGTTCACGCCCGTGCTTGCCCTTGTCGGAATAGTGCTGTATATGTTCTGCAAGCGGGACAAAAAGCGCGATACGGGACTCATTCTGCTCGGCTTTGCGACCCTTATGTACGGCATGGAGACCATGACGGACGCTGTGTCGGGGCTTGGGGATGTTCCCGGCTTTCAGCAGCTGTTTCTCATGTTCTCTAACCCCATTCTCGGCGTGCTTGTCGGCGCACTGCTTACGGGTATAATCCAGTCAAGCTCCGCTTCCGTCGGTATTCTTCAGGCGCTTGCCTCAACGGACGCGGTGTCCTACGGCTCCGCAATCCCGATAATCATGGGACAGAATATCGGCACATGCGTTACCGCGCTTATCTCTTCCGTCGGCACGAATAAGAACGCGCGCCGCGCGGCACTCGTGCATCTCTCTTTCAACGTTATAGGAACGGCGGTATGGCTCACGGTTTACTGCATCATCCGCGCGCTGCTCGCGCCCGTGATACTGACCGAATCCGCATCGCTGTTCGGCATAGCCGTAATTCATTCGATATTCAACGTGCTCTGCACCGCACTCATGCTCCCGCTCGGCAGTCTGCTCGAGAAGCTTGTCTGCGTGCTCGTGCCCGACGGCAAGGGGAATGAGAAGAACGACGGTGAGAATCTGCTCGACGAGCGTCTGCTCGTTACCCCCGCGCTCGCGCTCGACCGGAGCAGAAAGGTCGCGCTCGATATGGCGGCTTCCGCTGCCCGTGCGCTGAAAAATTCGGTCCGCTGCTTCACGGGCTATACCCCCGCGCTTGCGGAGAGCATCCGCCGCGACGAGAACGAATGCGATAAGTACGAGGATATCCTAGGCAGCTATCTCGTCAAGGTCAGCTCGACTAAGATGGGCAGCGCGGAGAGCGAGGAGGCTACCGCGATACTTAAATCCATCGGCGACTTTGAGCGCATCTCCGACCATGCCGTCAATATTCTCGGCTCTGCGGAGGAGCTGCGCGAGAAGCACCTGACCCTGACCGAGCCCGCGCTGCGCGAATACGACGTTATCTCCGCCGCGGTATGCGAGTCGCTTGACCTCGCAGTCAGCGCATTCTCGGAGAATAATACCCTCATTGCCGCAGAGGTCGAGCCACTTGAGCAGGTCATAGACAGCCTCAAGGAGAAGCTGCGTACCCGCCATATTCTGCGCATGCAGGAGGGGCTGTGCAGCATCGAGGTCGGCTTTGTATGGTCGGATATGCTGACCAATCTTGAGCGCGTCAGCGACCATTGCTCGAATATCGCAGGCTGCGTTATAGATACCGCACAGCATAATCTCAACACACACGAGCTGCTTCGCGCGACTAAGAAGGGCAATGCCGACTACGACCGCCGCTACGCAGAGTACGCCGAAAAGTACGCTGTCGCGGAGTGACGGCGGTTATATAGCTATATGTCTAAAGGATAGATTTCGGAACAAAAGGGGGATGCTGAAAAAGCCCGGACCGAAAAAGCGAATAAGAAAACATTCAGTTTTAGTATGACAGAAGTACCAAATAAAATCGAAAAAAACCTGACGGATTTTTCTGAAAAGAAATATTTCGCGTTTTCTGCGGCTGCCTGAGGCGGTGTGATTTTCATTACGGTTTGCGGATACCTATGGTATGTTTGCTGCATAAATCGCATGACGCTCGTCGCGGCATGCGGCGGGTAAAATACCGCAGGGCGGGGAGCTATGCTCCCCGCCCTGCGGTTTAATGCGGTATTATGTCGCCGACGGCATTTCAACTGCCCGTGACATTATGCTTTTATTTTGCTCTGTCAGAGCGGCATGCGGCGGGAGATTGCTTTATTCAGCCGCAGCGCGATAAGAAACGCGAGAACGACCGATGCAACATCCTTGATAAGGAAGGGCACCGAGACGGCGAGGAACGACTGCGCGAAGGTTATCTCCGAGAGCACCGCGTACTGTGCCGAGCCCGCAAGGTGGCAGAGCATGAGTCCGACTATTCCGAGCAGCAGCGTGAGCGGGCGGCGTGACAGACGCATTCCGAGCGCGCAGAGCAGGGTCATTGCGATAAAGCCGAAGATGAAGCCGCCGGTTTTTCCGACGAGGATGCCGAATCCTCCGCTGAAGGATGAGAAAACGGGGGCGCCGACCGCGCCGAGCGCGATATACACGCCGATAGAAGCGAGCGCGCAGGGCAGCGGCAGGGTAAAGCCGCAGAGAGCGACCGCAAAGGTCTGGAGCGTTATCGGGATGCCGACCGGCAGCGGGATGGATATCTGCGAGCAGACCGCTGTCACTGCGGTGAATACGGCGGAAAGGGTCAGCGCCGCGGTGCGGCGGCTGATTCTTTTCTTTGTGCCTGTTGTGTCGACGGTGGAAGTTTCGTTTGTCTGTAAGAGCATCATTTTGTTTTCCTTTGCTGTTTTGCCACGTTGTTTAAATGTAGATGTCGGTGCGCCGCAGTGCGGGCGATTACTTTATAAAATTAAGTGTGCGGCAGATATTGCGTACGGAGAATTCGGACGGCGCATTTGCCATCTCTCCGTCGAGCGTCCATGCGCTCTCGTCGTCAAGGCGGAAGCATATTTCGCTCGACTGCGCACGCACGATCTCTGCTTTCGGGCTGTTCGGCGAGAGCAGAGCCTCGGCAATCTCGCGGGTATCGCGCAGATTTTTCGGCTGCTTTATGAGTATCAGCTCGAACAGACCGTCGGTCATGTCGACGCCGATATTATCGAGCTTTATCATCTTTGCAACGGTCGTCGAATTCGACACTGAGGCATAGATATACTCATCATCGAATATCTTTCCGTCAGCCTCTACCCGCATGTGTATCGGTCGGATGCTGCCGAGCCGCGTTATACCGTCGAGAATGTACGCAAGGTAGCCGATGGCGTTCTTGACCTTTTGCGGCGTGCGATAGGATGAGTCGGCGAATGCGCCCGTAGAGGCGACGTACGTAAAATAATTATGCTCGGACGGCTCGCCGAACACGCCGACGTCTATGCTCATTATCGACGGGTTGACGATGCGCTCCGCTGCGAGCGAGGGCTTTGTCGGCAGCCCGAAATTGGTCGCAAAATCGTTCGTCGTTCCCGCAGGGATATATCCGAGCGGGGGGCGGCTGTCTTCGGGGAGCTGCATCAGACCGCAGACGACCTCGTGCAGAGTGCCGTCGCCGCCGCAGCATACTATTTTGTCAAACCCCGCAGCCTCGTCGAGCGCTATCTGCGTTGCGTGCCCGGGCTCGCGGGTCATTCGTACGGAAAGGTCGATATCTGCGTTGCAGAACGTGTTGCAGACCGAGTAGAAATTGTCCTTTCCGCGCATTGTACCTGCTTTAGGATTAAGTATAAACAGCAATTTTTCCTTCATGGGGCTCTCCTTTCAGGCAGATGATGTTGTGGGGATGCCCGACGCTGCCGCGCCACGCCGTGTCGGTGACGGGATGTCGGCTCAGTTGCCGCTCTCGGCTGCGCTCGGGATAACGGGCGTTTTGCCGTCAACGACCTGCGCAATGAGGTCCTTTGCGGTGCTGACGGTGCTCCCGTCGGGGACCATGACATATGCGTACAGTCCGCCGAGCGAGTAGGGCGGCTGGCTGTCGCCCGTGCCGTCGACGCTGTAGGTGGTAAACGTCCAGTCGGTGCCGGAATCAAGCTGCTCGCGGACGAGCTCCGAAACGGTGTCGTACGGGATGCTCATCTCAAAGTTACCCTTAATCTGATCGAGCAGGCTGCTGTAATTCCTGAGTATGGCCGGCGACATCATCTTGTTTGCGACCGCCTCAATGACCTTCATCTGATTTACGCCTCTGCCGCGGTCACCGCCCGATACCGCATGGCGCTCGCGCGCAAAGAAGAGCGCCGCCTCGCCCGTGAGATTTATCTCGCCTGCGGGGTAGGAGTAGTAGCGGCTCGCTTCATCCTCGAAGAAGCTTACGGTGGACTCGAAATAATTGTCGTTGTAGACGGTTATGCCGCCGAGCGCGTCGATTATCTGCTCAAAGCCGCCGAAATTGACGCGGAAATAGTAGTTAACGTTGGTGTCGAGCAGTTTGGAGACCGTGTCCATGCTGCACTGAATGCCGTAGATGCCCGCGTGCGTGAGCTTATCCTTTGCGCCGTTTGCCTCGGGCAGCGCAAGCTCAACGTAGTAGTCGCGGGGGATGGAGATGAGCAGCACGTTCTTGGTCTTGGAGTTTATCACCGCAAGGATGTTCGAGTCGCAGCGGCTCTTTTCGACAAGGTATCCGCTGCGCGTGTCGATACCGCTCATGTAAACGGTGAAAACGCCGTCGGGATAGCCTGTGTCGGAGGGCTGTTTTATCACGGTCTTGTCGTCGGTCTTGTCGGAGACGATGCGTACCGAATAGACCTCGCGCAGCTTAGTATCAAGCTCTTCAAAGCCCTCAACGTCCTTGATAACGTCGATATATGACGAATTGAGGAATATCGCGCCGAGCTTGCCCGAAAGCAGGTCGCTGACCATCGAGAATTTATTTTTGTACTCGGTGTAGGATATCTTCTTTCCGTCCCCGAGCGTCTTTTCGAGGTTGGCTATCGCCTTGTCGGTATTCTCGCGATCCTCCTCGCCGAGTATGCCGAAAGCATAGCTCTCGAGGTCCTGCAGGTCCTTTGCGGGGTCGTCGGTGCGGACGTAGATACCGACATGGTTGCTCAATTCACGCTTGCCGATTATATCGCGCAGGGTGTCAACGCCCTTTGTTACCATATACGAGCCGAGCACGCAGGCGATGGCGAGCAGAATATTGAATATTATGCCGAGCGTCGGACGCAGACGGTGTCTGCCGCCGAGCGAAAGGAGGGTCAGCAGCCCGCAGAGCAGCAGAAGCACTGCGCACAGCGGGATAAAGTATTTCAGCGGAAGCAGTCCCGACGACCACAGCAGCCCGCCGAAAACGATGACCGCAAGTGCCGATATCACGGAGATTATCACGGCTGCGACGAGTCGCCTGCCCCCACCGCGTACTCTGCGGGCGGTAGCTTCGAGCTCGCCCTCCATCTGTTTATTCTCTTTCATTAATTTTCTCCTATTTTCGTCTGTTTGTCGGACGCGCCGTGCGGCGGCATGCGTATCGCCTGCCTGCGCCGTGCGCGGGGTCAAAACCGTGCTCATTATATCACTGTGCGGCGGCTTTGTCAATCATCTGCCCTTTTTCGAGCCGTTTAAGTGACTTTCCGCCCGCCGTCGGTCTGCGCTTTTTTAGCCTCACCGCATAGGGGAGAGATAAAATCGTTTGGAGTGTTCGATTTCGGCGCGCAAGGCGCACAATTGTACGTCGCGGGGCGAAATCGGGCGCAGAAAAAGCGAAAACATTAAACT
>URDX01000014.1 GCA_900546695.1 uncultured Eubacteriales bacterium
GCGCATTTTTTGCAATTTCTTTATTTTAAGGCTTGACATTTAATAGTTAGTCTCCTTTCTTGGAATTCACGACCCATTAAGCTAAGCTCTGGATCATGTAAAAGCGCAGTATTTGTTTTCAACGCCCTCTGCGCTATAGGAAGTCATCAAGCGACTGTGTGCTTCACAATCTCATAGGAGTCTCACCTCTGCCGGGTTCTCCGCCAGCCCCGTAGGGAAGTATCATTGTCCTCAAACCTGTCATGGCCATATCAGGAGCAACCCGATATTTACAACACTGGATTCTCGCAGGAGCGTACATGCTGCTCGGCTCATCAGTTTGATTAAGGTACTTGATGACCTGTTTATTTAATTTTCAAAGATCATGAAGCGGCACCTCTGTTAGTTTTTGAAGAGCCCCTTCACTAAGTAAGGAATTAGAGGGGGTGTTTTTATGGGTGCCCTTCAAAAAAATTTTTCGGACAAAACAAAAAAGCCCTTGTGAAATCTTAGGTGATTCCACAAGGGCTACAAGATGGTTTTATTCGGTTTTTTTTACTTCACGTTGTGACAAAGCGTTTCAAATGAAAGAGATAGGCAGGATAAGCGCCGATATTGTTACCCCCAAATGCCTAAAAGTTGTTCCCGTGGTTGTCCCCGAAGTTGTCCCATAAAGACGAAAAAAGGGGAGTTGTCCCCGAGTTGTCCCCGGTAAAAACGATTTGGTTGGGTCAGGTTGAGCCAGAACAGGACAAAAAGAAAAACCCCGGAAAACCGCATGGTTCCGGGGTTTTGGGGCATTTTGAAGTCTCGATCAGCGCTTGCTGAACTGAGGTGCGCGACGGGCAGCTTTGAGGCCGTACTTCTTTCTTTCCTTCATACGAGGGTCACGGGTGAGAAGACCTGCTCTCTTGAGGAGAGGACGATAGGTCTCGTCTGCCTGAAGAAGTGCGCGGGAGAGACCGTGGCGGATTGCACCTGCCTGACCCGAGATACCGCCGCCCTTAACGGTGCAGATGATATCGAACTTACCCTCGGTGCCGGTAACGGCGAAGGGCTGATTTACGATGAGCTTGAGAGTTTCGAGACCGAAATACTCGTCAATGCTGCGCTTGTTTATGGTAACAGCGCCTGTGCCGGGAACGATGCGTACTCTTGCAACAGAGCTCTTTCTTCTGCCGGTGCCGTAGAAGTACGGCTTTGCGCTTGCGTAAGAAACTGCCATTTTAGATAACTTCCTTTCTTAATAATTCAAAGTCAAGCTTCATACGGAACGGGCTTCTGTGCCTGCTGACCGTGCTCTGCTCCGCGATAGGTGCGAAGGCGCGTAAGGCTCTTAGCTCCGATGCTGTTCTTGGGAAGCATACCCTTGACAGCGAGCGTCATAGCAAGCTCGGGCTTGGTAGCCATAAGCGTCTTGTAGGAAGTCTCCTTGAGTCCTCCGATGTAGCCGGAGTGTGTGCGATGGAACTTCTGAGTAAGCTTATTTCCTGTCAGAACTGCCTTCTCGCAGTTGATAACGATAACGAATTCGCCGCAATCGACGTGAGGCGTGAACTCGGGGCGATGCTTACCTCTGAGGATCGTTGCGACGGTGGCAGCGGTCCGACCGAGAGGCTTATTTGCAGCATCGATTATATACCACTTGCGCTCAACGGTCTCTTTCTTTGCCATATAAGTGGACATGCTGAAATCCTCCATGAATAATAGTTTTCTTAGATGCTCGGCTATTATATCACAGCGCGGGGGCTTTGTCAATACAAAAATCAAACTTTTTTTGATCTGTGTAATTTAGCTCGTGCATATCTCCGTTTTTCTCGTTATTGCTTGCTTTTCCTATGCATTTGCTCGCATGCCGTCTCAAAAAAATTTTTTTGCGCATGGTCGATATTTTTGCGATATCGGGCACGTACGGCGTTGCTTTGTGCGATTCGGTGCGGATGCGTTCCGTAATACTCAGCTGTGGCGGGAAAGTCGGTCGCGGCGGAAAAGTCAGCTGCGGCGGGAGAGCCTTGCGGTGAGCAATGCAAAGACGATGAGCATTATCGGAAAGACAGCCGAGAACAGCATTCCGAGCGAAAGGTCATTTCCGTTGCTGCCCGCAACACAGCCGACGAGAGCGGGACCGCCCGAGCTGCCGACGTCGCCCGCGAGAGCGAGAAACGCGAACATCGCCGTTCCGCCCGTCGGGCAGAGCTCGCCCGCCATTGAATAGACCCCTGGCCACAGAATGCCGACCGAGAAGCCGCACAGCCCGCAGCCGAGCAGCGCGAGAGCGGGGTGCGGTGCGAGCGCGGCGAGCAGATACGAGGCGGTGCAGAGGACTCCGCAGCCTGCCATAAGTCCGAATATGCTTGCTTTGATGTTGACCCGTGAGCGCAGAAAGCGCGAGATGCCCATCATCAGCGAGAACATGCATACACCGAGCAGATCGCCTACTGTCTTTGAAACGCCGAGCCCGCTTTCGGTAAACGCGGATGCCCACTGGCTCATAGCCATTTCACATGCGCCCGCGGCGAACATGAGAAAGAACAGCGCCCAGAATATCGGCGTACGCAGCAGCCGCTTTATCGGCATGCTGCCGTGCAGTTCGGTCATGCTGTATATCGGAACGCGGGAGAACAGAATCGCGTTTCCTATCGGCAGCAGCGCCCATGCGGCGGCAATGAACTGCCAGCTGTCCGAGCCGAATATCCGCAGCGACAGCGTCGAAATTATAACGACGGCGACGGTGCCGAAACAGTAAAAGGAATGCATCAGGCTCATGAGCGAGTGCTTGTCGGGCGCGGGGCACGCTTCGATAATCGGGCTGACAAGCACCTCGATGAGCCCCGATCCCGCAGCGTACAGCACCACCGCACAAAGCAGTCCCGCGTACGGTACGGGGAGCAGCGACGGCAGAGCCGCGAGCGACAGCAGTCCGACGGCGGTCAGCAGATGTGCGAATATCACGCAGCGGCGATAACCGATGCGGTCGATGAGACGGGCGGATATAAGGTCGACGGCGAGCTGCGTCATGAAATTGACGGTAACGAGCAGGGTCAGCTGCTCGAGCGAGATACCGAGGCTGCTTTGAAAAATCAGAAACAGCAGCGGCAGAAAGTTGTTCGCGACCGCCTCGCAGATGTAGCCTGTGCAGCAGGCGGTGACGGTCGGGCGGTAGCTTTGTTGTGCTTTTTCGGGCATGGCGGTATTTTCGCCCCGTGCGGAGCGTCCTTTGCTTTTCATTTTTTGTGATATTTTCTCGGTGCGCGGTCTGCGTGGCATTGCACGCGGCGCAGGGCTGTAAGAAAATCGTTTTAATGGGGACAGGTAAAAATGTTCGCTTCGGGCATTTTTAACGTTCCTCTCGCGGATTTTAACATATGCGGAAGGCTATTTCAAGTGAAAATGAATATTTTTTGAAAATACGGGAGAAAATACGTCGGACGGAACGGGATGCAGACCGCATCGGAATTCTCAAAGCCGATGTCGGCGCTTGCGGGAAAATCCGCGCCGGAGTACGGGAACATCTTATGCGGCGCGGCTCGCCGCTCATATCTAAGCCGAAAGGAACACATTATGCTCGGAAAGAAATCGTACAAGGATTATGCTGCATCTCATGCGCCTGCATCGCATATGGCGGGAAACTGCGCGCGCGCCTTTTTGTTCGGCGGCGGGATATGCGTGCTTGCGCAGGCGCTGTGCGCGCTGTATTCAATGCTCGGCGCGACCGAGGAGAATTCGCGGCTGTGCTCGACCTTTACGCTGATAGCGCTCGCCGCTCTGCTGACCTCGCTCGACGTGTTTGATAAGATAGCGGAGTGCGCATGTGCGGGAACGCTTGTCCCGATAACGGGCTTTTCTAACGCCATATCCGCGGAGGCGATATCTGCGCGCAGCGAGGGCTTTATTACGGGTATCGGAAATAAGATATTCACGATAGCGGGACCCGTCATTCTCTACGGCACCGCCGCATCGGTGCTGTACGGCATCATTTATTATATTGTCGGACTGTTTATGTAAGCGGGCGGATTTGACAAAATATCGTGTCTATGCTATAATCAGGACAACAGCCGTCGGCGCAGACCATGCCGACGGATATGATTCACAGTTGCTGATTATAGGTGGCGGCAGCCCTGCGCTCCGCTGAGAGGAAATTGAAATGAAAACAGTTATGCTCGTTTTCGGTACAAGACCGGAAGCTATAAAAATGTGTCCGCTCGTACGTGAGCTGCGCTCGCGTGAGGGAATAAAAACCGTCGTCTGCGTTACGGGGCAGCACAGACAGATGCTCGATCAGGTACTCGAGGCGTTCGACGTTACCCCCGACTACGACCTGTCGGTAATGAAGCAGGGGCAGACGCTGTTCGATATAACGACGAATATTCTCTCGAGCATAAAGGCGGCGCTCGAGGAGGTCAAGCCCGACACCGTGCTCGTTCACGGCGATACCTCGACCACCTTCGTTACCGCGCTCGCGTGCTTCTATCTGCAGATACCCGTAGGTCACGTCGAGGCGGGACTTCGTACATATAATATATACAGCCCGTTTCCCGAGGAGTTCAACCGTCAGGCGGTTTCCATCGTCTCCGAGTATAATTTTGCGCCGACCGAGACCGCAAAGGAAAACCTGCTCCGCGAGGGCAGAGACGGCAGCAAGATATACGTTACGGGCAACACCGCAATAGACGCGCTCAAAACCACCGTCCGCCCCGATTACACCCATCCCGAGCTTGAATGGGCGGAGGGCAGCAGACTGATACTTATCACGGCGCACCGCCGCGAAAATCTCGGCGAGCCGATGCATCATATGTTCCGCGCAATCAGGCGCGTTATGGATGAGCACCCTGATGTTCGTGCGATATATCCGATACACATGAACCCCGTCGTCCGCCGCGCTGCGGATGAGGAGCTCGGCGGCTGCGACCGCATCCATATTATCGAGCCGCTTGAGGTGCTCGACTGCCACAATATAATGGCTAAGAGCTATATGATACTGACCGATTCGGGCGGAATTCAGGAGGAAGCACCGTCGCTCGGAAAGCCCGTGCTCGTTATGCGTGACACGACCGAGCGCCCCGAGGGCATCGCTGCGGGCACGCTCCGTCTCGTCGGTACCGATGAGGCTGTTATATACGATAATTTCCGCCGTCTGCTCGAGGATAAGGATGCGTATAACGCTATGGCGCATGCGGCAAATCCGTACGGCGACGGTCTTGCATCCCGCCGTATTGCGGATATTCTCGAGTTCGGAAAAACGAATGTCTGAGATGCGGATAAGGCTGCTTGAGATGCGGGCAGCGGATGCCTGAGACACGGGCAGAGAAAGCCGTGTGATGCCGACGCAGATCGGTACTGACGAAAATAAAAGAGTGCCTGTGATTTGAGAATCACTGTAATAAAAATCGGCTCGGCTGCTGCGGGTTCGCCCGCTCGGCTGAGCTGATTTTTGCTTTTACGGTGCGGCGGATGCGGCATTCCTTTTTTGCATCTCATGTATATTTTTTCCCTTCGCGGGCAGAATAGCCGTTGTGGGGTGAGACGGATGCACGGGAGCGCCGCAGCGCGAATGCGGCTGCCGTGCGCTGCCGCTCTTGCCCGTAACAGCTGCAGCCGACTGCAGCTCGGCGCGGCCGGATTTAAAGAGTGTATTTTGAAAGGCGGAATATGGAATGTCTGGTTGGGTAAAGGACGGAGACAGGTGCGATTATCGACAACTCAAAACCCCTGTCGTGATAGACGGCTGGGCGTCGGTGGTCGGTCGGCATGAGCACGAGGGACCGCTCGGCGCGGAGTTTGACGCGCATGACCCGAGCGGTCGATTCGGCTCCGACACATGGGAGCGTGCGGAGGCGGAGATGCAGCGGCGTGCGATAAATCTTGCCTTTGCTAAGGCGGGGGTGCGTGACCGCGATATCGACGCACTTTTTTCGGGCGACCTTGTCAATCAATGCACCTGCTCGTCGTCGGGCAGTCTGAGTCTCGACCTGCCGTATTTCGGGCTGTACGGCGCGTGCTCGACCTCCGCAGAGGGGCTGATACTCGCGTCGATGCTCATCGGCGGCGGGGTGCTCGGGCGTTGCTGTGTTTCGGTATCCTCGCACAACAGCACTGCGGAGAGGCAGTTCCGCTTTCCGCTCGAATACGGCGGTCAGCGTACGCCTACCGCACAGTGGACGGTCACGGGCTCCGGCGCTTTTGTCCTCCGCGCCGCGGCATCGATCGATACGGCACTGCCGCGGATAGTCGGGGTGCAGGCGGGCGTGACCGTTGACCGAGGGATAACCGATTCCGCTAATATGGGTGCCGCGATGGCTCCCGCGGCTATTCTGACTCTGCTGCGTTTTTTCCGACAGACGGGGACCGCGCCTGCCGACTATGACATGATACTGACCGGCGACCTCGGTGCGGAGGGCAGCGCTATTCTTGTTGAGCTGATGACGGGAGAGGGGTACGATGTTGCGGGCGTTTACGCCGACTGCGGCGTTCTTATCTACGACCGCGCCGTGCAGAAGATGCGTGCGGGCGGCTCGGGCTGCGGCTGCTCGGCATCGGTGCTTGCGGCGCATATACTGCCGCGGATAGCGCGCGGGGAGCTGAAGAATGTGCTTTTCGTCGCGACCGGCGCGCTGATGAGCCCGCTCAGCGTTGCGCAGGGAGATTCCATCCCCGGCGTTGCGCATCTCGTGCATCTGTGCAGCCCGTGACGGGGTGTAATATGATGTATGCTGCGGCGGTGTGCAGATGCGCCGCAGCGGAGCAGGACTGAATTAAAGGGGAAAAAGCGGCTGCGACTGTCTTGAAAACGGGCTTATGCTGCCGCCGAACGAAAGGACGGATGGCGCTTGATATATCTATATGCTTTTCTTATCGGCGGTGCGCTCTGCGCCGTCGCACAGATAATAATAGACCTGACGGCGGTCACTCCCGCGCGGGTGCTCGTCGGGTACGTCTGCGCAGGCGTGCTGCTTACTGCGGTCGGGCTGTACGAGCCGCTTGCGGGGCTTGCGGGCTGCGGGGCTACTACGCCGCTGACCGGCTTCGGCTACTGCCTTGCAGAAGGGGTGCGGCGTGCGGTGGATGAGCGCGGGCTGATAGGCGCGTTTACGGGCGGGCTGAGCGGCTGCGCGGGTGGCATCGCGGTCGCGCTGCTCTCGGGACTCATCGCAGGAACCTTTGCGAAGGAGCGCGGAAAATAATATCGGGTCTCCGCTCGGCGGGTATGCTCCGCGGCGGAGACCTTTTCCGTTTTTACCGCCGCATGTGAATAATTGCTCATGCTTCCGCGCCGCGCAAGGCTGCCGATATCACGTCACGACGCGCGCGGACGGCGCTGTGCTTTTGAACAGCCGCTCCGAATTTTTTGCACTTTTTATGTAGACAAAGCCGCAAGGAAGTGGTAAAATAACCGTAGTGCGGGCGCTGCCCGCGGAGAGGGGGATGCGCCATGGCGGAGAGCGCATACGAATTTATCTGCTCGGTGCTCGCGCAGCGCTGCGGCACGCCTGCAGAGCGTCTGCGGGAGGATGCGCGCTTTATCGAGGATATCGGGCTGAGCTCGCTCGATGTCGTTGTTCTGCTGTCGGATGCGGAGGATGAGCTCGGTATAACCGTGCCCGACGAGTCGATACTCTCTATGAAAACGCTTGCGAGTGCTGCGACCGTAATTGCTTCGCTCGCGGGAATGCCGTCTGGGGTGGCTGAGCACAACGGAGACGAGAGCGGCGGAGACGGCGACGGAGACGACGGCGGGAATGAAAGCGGCGACGCGGCTTCGGACGGTGACTAGACCGCCGCACGGTCGAATCTTCTTTGCTCTGTGCAAGTCCGACCCGCGCAATTCACGAAAGCAGAATATTTTACTGCCTCACGGCAGAAAGGATATACATATATGAAAAAAGCAATAATGTACGGCGGAGGAAACATCGGCAGAGGCTTTATCGCGCAGCTGTTCTGCCTGAGCGGCTGGGAGACCGTCTTTGTCGATGTAAACACCGCGCTTGTCGACGACATGAATACCCGTCATGAATATCCGATATTCATAACGGGCGCGGAGGATTATGAGCGCTTTACCGTGACGAATGTCCGCGCGGTATGCGGCAGCGACCCAGACGCAGTTGCAGAGGAGATAGCGACGGCTGATATCATGGCGACGGCGGTCGGCGCAAATATTCTGAAATTCATTGCGGAGCCGATAGCACGCGGTATCAAACGCCGCGCGGAGCTCGGCGGCGCGCCGCTCAACATCATCGTCTGCGAAAATCTCATGGATGCGGACAAATATCTGCGCTCGCTCATTGCCGGAAAGCTCGATGGAGACGCTGCTGCGCTCGATTATCTCGCGCACTCGGTCGGTATCGCGGAGGCTACCATCGGACGCATGGTTCCCGCTGCACCCGAGCGCATAAAGGCGCTTGACCCGCTTGCGGTCTGCGTTGAGCCGTACTGTGAGCTGCCCGTCGACAGCGCCGCTTTTGTCGGCGAGATACCCGAGCTGTACGCGATTAAGCCGTTTGCGCCGTTCGACTTCTATATCCGTCGCAAGCTTTTCATGCACAACATGAGCCATGCGGTGCTTGCATATCTCGCAAAGGGCAGGGGCTATACCTACATATGGGAGGCTGCGGGCGATTACGAGCTGCGCTACAAGGCGCTCGGCGCGCTGCTTGAGGCATCCGGGGCGCTTAGCGCCGAGTACGGCGTTGAGATGGGCTCGCTCATTGATTTCTCGTATGAGCTGCTTTCGCGCTTTGATAACAAGCTGCTCGGCGATACCGTCGACCGTGTCGGCAGGGACACCGTCCGTAAGCTTGCGCGCGCGGACAGACTGACTGGAACCGCGCTGCTCTGCATGAAGCACGGCATAGAGCCGAAATTCATCCGCGAGGGAATGCTCGCTGCGCTTGATTTCGTTGCCGAGGGCGATGCATCGTCCGCAGAGGTCGCTGCATACGCAAAGGAAAACGGCACTCGCGCCGCGCTTGTCAAGTATTGCGGGCTCGACGAGTCGAGCGATGATGACCGTGCGCTGCTCGATTATCTGCTCGCTTGACGCTGCGCCGAGCCGAATACCGGACGACCGACAATAACACACCGAAACAGGAATAGGAAAGAACTATGTACGAAAACGATATTTTCTACGCGCCGCTGCCCGAGCTTCTGAGAATGAAGGACGGCAGCGAGGTCAAGACCGCCGCCGACTGGGAGAAGAGAAAGGCTGAATATCTGTCCGAGGTCATCGACATCGAGTACGGCGGAATGCCGCCGAAGCCCGAGTATTTCCGACTCGACCATGTTTGTCAGGGCTTCGGAACGGGCTTTGATACCTACCGCATCACAACGGGACCCGAAAAGAATCCCATCACCTTTGTTCTCCATATCTATTACCCCGGAAACATCGACGACAAGAACAATCACGACCGTTATCCCGTTATTCTCACGGGCGACGGCTGCTGGCTCGACTGCGACCGCGCGGTGCTTGAAGAGGCGCACAGCCGCGGCTACGCCGTTGCAAACTTCGACCGCACCGAGCTTGCGCCCGACATGTACAATACCGACCGCGATCTCGGCATCTACCCGCTCTACCCCGACTGCGAGTTTTCCGCCGTTTCGGCATGGGCATGGGCGTACATGCGCTGCGTCGATGCGCTCTTTATGCTCGAGCATATCGACACCGAGCACATCGCCGTATCGGGACATTCGCGCGGCGGAAAGGCTGTTCTGCTCGCGGGCGCACTCGATGAGCGTATCACATATACCAATCCGAACTGCAGCGGAACGCACGGCTGCGGCTGCTATCGCTACGTCTCCCACGATATGACCGACGATGGCGATACCCGCAGCGAGCCGCTCTGCTATCTGATGGGCATCGTTCCGTACTGGCTCGGACCGAAGATGAAAAATTACATCGGCAGAGAGACCGAGCTGCCGTACGACATGCACTTTGTCAAGGCGCTGATAGCTCCGCGCTATCTGCTCGAGACGGGCGCATACGACGACACGTGGGCTAACCCGCGCGGCAGCTATCTGACGTTTACCGAGGCGCACCGCGTGTATGAGCTGCTCGGCGTTCCCGAGCGCGCAGAGTCGTGGTACCGCACGGGCGGGCATCGCCATCAGCTGCCCGAGTTCCGCGCGCTTATCGACTTTATCGAGCGCAAGCGCGGACACTATGTCAAGAACAACGATTTTGTGACCGTAGACCCGTATCCGGGACTGTTTAAATAAGAGGTGCGTCATGGAATATTACGATAAGATATCGCTCGCAGCGGATACGCTCATTACCCGTCTCGCGGGCAGAGCGCCGACCGTCGGAATCATTCTCGGCTCGGGCTGGGGCAGCATCGTTGAGCGCGCAGAGAACGCGATAGAGATTCCCTACTCCGAGATACCCGGTATGGCGGTTTCCACCGTGCCCGGGCATGCGGGAAAGTGGATATGCGGCAATATCGGCGGAAAGACCGTGCTTATCATGAGCGGCAGACTCCATGCATACGAGGGTCACGAGCTGCGCGACATCGTCATGCCCGTGTATATGATGAGGAAGGCGGGGGTCGGTAAGCTCATCGTTACAAACGCTGCGGGCGCGGTTAACGAGAGCTACAAGGCGGGGGATATGATGATTATCTCCGACCATATCAATTTTGCATCGCTCAATCCGCTGCGCGGCGCAAACGACGACCGTCTCGGAACGCGCTTCCCCGATATGAGCGCGGCTTATGATGCCGAGCTGTCTGCGCTTGCCGCATCGGTCGCTGCCGAGTGCGGCGTGTGTGCGCACAGCGGCGTTTATCTGCTCACGGGCGGTCCGAGCTTTGAGACACCCGCAGAGATACGTGCTTTCCGCTCGCTCGGCGCGGACGCGGTCGGCATGTCTACCGTGCCCGAGGTCATTGCGGCGCGTCATGCGGGACTTCGCGTGCTCGGTCTCTCGTGTATGACGAACATGGCGGCGGGCGTGCTTCCGCAGCCGCTCTCGCATGCCGAGGTGCTTGAAACGGCGGAACGTGTGCGCGGCTCGTATCGCGACTTTACGGCACGGCTCATCGAACGGATAAAGTGACCGCCCTGCACGCGGCGGGACAGCCGACCGAGTTTATGTCTGAACGAATTACAGACCGTGCTCCCGTTGTGCCGACCGAGCAGGCAAGTACCGAATAAATAATAAAGGCTTATCACAGCGGGTCGTCTGCTGCGGTAAGCCTTTTGTGTTTCGGTAGGGGGAGCCAAGTGGAACATTGTGCTTTTACGAGGGGCGAGCGGGGCGTATATCCGAGCCTACCGTGAGGGTGTCTCCGCTGACGGTAAACGGCAGGTCGAGCGTGCCGTAAACGAGACGGTACACCCTACCGTCGTCCGCATGACGGTAGCCCGGGCGCGGATCATCCTCGAGCGCAGCCGTCAGACCGTCTATGTAGCCGTCGGGTATCTGCGCACGCGCTTCGGGCGGGATACACACCCGCAGCCGATGCAGCTTTGTCTGTGCGGTGTAGCCCTCGCTCGCTTCGGGGCGGCAGTCGCTTATCGGGATATAGGGCTTTATGTCGTATATAGGCGTTCCGTCGGTCATGTCAATGCCGGATACGAGCAGCGTCAGCGCGTGCGCCGTGCAGCGCCCGTCCGAGAACAGCGGGCATCGCGGTTCGTCGCAGCCGCTGCGGCTGTATCCGCTGCCGCCTCCGCACACCCGCAGCAGACGTACGCAAGAGAGCCCGAGCGAATTCGGACGAAAGGGCGAGCGTGACGCAAACACTCCCACTCTGCGGTTTCCGCCGAGGCGCGGCGGGCGCACCGTCGGGCTCCAAGTGTCGGAGTGCGACTCGGAGAAATCCCATATCAGCCACAGATGCGAAAAATCCTCTATCCCGTGCAGCGCTTCAGCCCGTGCGTACTCGCCGTCGAGCGTCAGCGCGCCGAGCAGCTCGTCTTTGAGCGAGCTCTGACGCGGCAGCCCGAATTTTTCGGAAAAAAGGGTGTGTATGTACCCGATGGGGTGAATGCTTCTGTTCATCTGCGTTTCCTTCTTTGCGTGATGTGTCACGGTATGAAATGTTGTTTTGTCCTTGATTATATCAGAGAAATGTGATAAAATCAAGCACAGAGAAATCCATGTCCGCGCCGCGCGGGCGCGATATCTGTCTGAAAGGAACGGCTCCCGTGCGGGGTCGCGGTCAAGGTGATGAACGATAAGGTTTCGGTACGCCGCTGTGACGGCTATGATACGGATAAAATAGAGGGTATAATCAGGCTTCAGCTCGAGGATATAGGCTTTGACCTGTCGGGGCTGTGCGGAAAGCGCGTCGCGATAAAGCCCAATCTCGTTGTTGCGCAAAAGACCGACATTGCCGCATGCACCGACCCGAGCGCAGTAGAGGCGGTCGCGCGCATACTTGTCGGCGCGGGGGCGCACGTCGTGATAGCGGAGAGCCCCGGCGGTCCGTACACCGCCGCGATAATGAAGCATAACTACCGCGTAAACGGCATGGACGTCGCCGCAGAGCGCAGCGGCGCGGAGCTTAACTACGATATGGGCTTCCGCACGCTGCCGTCGCCGAAGGGCAGAACGAGCAAGAATTTTAACGTCATCAACCCGATAGCGGATGCGGACGTTATATTTAATGTGTGCAAGCTCAAGACGCACACGCTAACGGGTATGACGTGCGCGGTTAAGAACTTTTTCGGTGTGATACCCGGTACGCAGAAGGTCGAGATGCACGCGAGATTTTCAAATCAGCAGCGTTTCGGCAGTGCACTCATCGACCTGTGCGAGATGATATGCGACCGCAGCTCCGTCGTCTGCATATGCGACGCGGTCGTGGGCATGGAGGGTAACGGACCGTCGGGCGGAACGCCGCGCGATATCGGCTGTCTGCTCGCATCGTGCAGCCCGTTTGCGCTTGACGCGGTCGCGGAACACATTATCGCGCATGACGGCGAGGTGCCGATGGTATCGGAGGCGAGACGGCTCGGGCTCTGCCGCCCGTATGCGGAGCTTGAGCTTGCGGGAGATGCGGCGGACGGCTTTATCGTCCCCGATTATAAGCATTCGGACGCGAAACGCGGACGCATATTTTCGATCCTTCCGCCGTTTCTGCAGCCCCGCCCGTCGGTCATGCGGCAGCAGTGCGTCGGCTGCGGGAGATGTGCGGAGAGCTGCCCCGCGCATACGATAGAGATAAAGGGCGGCAAGGCGGTTATAAACCGCCGCGACTGCATAAAGTGCTTCTGCTGTCAGGAGCTCTGCCCGAAGCACGCGATAGAGGTCAAAAAGAATTATATTTTCAAGCTCGCGCACTGAGCGGGCATCGGAGCGGACTATGGATAATTGTCACGGCAACAGCATAACGGTCAGGGCGGCGGGAAAGATAAATCTCTCGCTCCGCGTGACGGGTCGTCGACCCGACGGCTATCACACGATAGATACGGTGATGCATGAGACGGGGCTGTGCGACATGGTCACGGTGTCGCTCGGCGGCAGCGGGATAACCGTCGATTGCCCGGGGGATATCGCACCGCAGAGCAATCTCGCGTACTGTGCCGCACAGGCGTATTTCGACGCGCTCGGACGCGGGACGGGCGCTGATACGTGCGATATGTACGATACGTGCGCTCATGCGGGCGATACGGACACTCATACGGGCGTTCGTATAAAGATAGAAAAACGCATTCCCGTCTCAGGCGGCATGGCGGGCGGCAGTGCGGATGCCGCGGCGGTGCTGCGCGCGCTCGATTCGCTCATCGGCGGGGTGTCGCGCGCGGAGCTCGAAAAAGCGGCGCTGTCGCTCGGTGCGGATGTGCCGTTCTGTCTTGCGGGCGGGACGATGCATTGCACGGGGATCGGCGAGATAATGACCCCGTGTCACCCGCTCCCGCCGCATCGGCTGATGATAGTCGGAGACTGCGGTGAGAAGCGTTCTACCGCCGCGATGTATTCGGAGCTCGATGGCTGTCTCGGTCAAGCCTCGGGCGGAGAATTCTCCGATGCTGCCAGCTGCACAGGCGTATATGACATGGTCGGCGCGCTCGCGTCGGGTGAGCTCGGGCGGGTGTGCGCGGCGCTGCACAACGATTTCGAGCTTGTCAACCCCGCATGCTCTGCGGTGCGCAGCTGTCTTATCGGGTGCGGCGCGTCGGGTGCGCTGCTCAGCGGCAGCGGTCCGACCGTTTTCGGGCTGTTTGAACCCGATTTTGACACCGCGGCGGCAGCGCGGGCGGTAGAAGCGGCGGGATACAGAGTGCTGTACATCGGCGTTTGATGCGGGAGAGGTGCTTTTTGTCGTATCGGTGAACATCGCGGGACGATATTTTCACAAAAAACTGCAAAAAAATGCACATTGGGCATAGTTGTTAATTGTTTTTCTTGACAATTGCCGTCCGATGTGGTAATATCTTAATGATAGCCGTCTGTGCGCCGTGCGTGTTGACGGCGGTATCCCGTTTTATCGGAATTTGTTCGGAATTTATGCGGAGGTGATCGGTGTGTCCGAGGGTATCGGCTTTGTCGATATACACAGTCATATACTTTTCGGAGTTGACGACGGAGCGGAAACGCCCGCGGTCAGCGCACGCATGCTCGAGGCGGCATATCGCGACGGTGTTCGCGGCATATGCTGTACGCCGCACTTTTATAATCCGATGGTCCCGTGCCCGAAAAAGGCGGTCGGCGAGGACGAGAGCTTTTCCCGTCTTGCCGCGTATGTGCGCGAGAAGTATCCCGATATGCGTCTGTGGCGCGGAAACGAGATATTCTACCATCATGACTGCATAGACGATCTTACCGCAGGGCGCTGCCGCTCACTCGGAGACGGCAGATATGTACTGGTCGAGTTCTTTCCCGATGAGGACAGGAGCAAGATCAGGAGCTCTCTCTTATCGCTTATAGGCAGCGGCTACATGCCCGTGCTTGCACATGTCGAGCGTTACAGCGAGCTGCTCGGAAGGGTATCCGACGTTCGCGAGCTGCATGAGGATGGCACGGTAATTTCGGTCAATGCCCGCTCGGTAGTAGGCGAGTGCGGCAGACAGTGCAAGCATTTTATTTCAAAGCTGATGAAGGCGGGGCTCGTGCAGATAGTTGCGAGCGACGCACACGATGTCGAGCTGCGCAGCCCGATACTCTCGGATGCATACGAGCTTGTTGCGGATCGCTTCGGCGACGCGGCTGCGGATGCTATGTTCCGCGAAAACATACTTGATATATTGTCGTGAGACGCGACGCTTCGGCTGTGCGGCACGATGCATATGACAGATACACGAAAAACGAAAGGACATAAGGGGAATGGACAGAACAGAAAACGGATCGCCCGCGCCGAACGGTATGGGTGTGACCGAGGAAAACACAAAGCAGATTGATATAGGCGAGCTGCTTATATATCTGCTCAACCGCATATGGATCGTAGTGCTTGTTACGGCACTGTGCGGCGTCGGCGCTTATTTCTATGCAAAAATGACCACCGTACCGCTCTACCGCTCTACGGCAAAGCTGTTTATCATCAGCAAGGGCTCTTCGGATTCGCTGTCCACATCGGCGGTCTCTATAGCATCTAAGACCGTCGGCGACTGCATGCGTCTTGTCGCGGACGATACCATCGTTGACAAAACGATAGAAAATCTCGGCCTGAGCATATCCACCGAGGAGCTTAAGGCAAAGATAAGGACAAGCACCCCCGACGCGGATACGTCACTGATAATCGAGGTATCGGTGAGCGATGAGGATCCGCAGCTTGCATGCGATATCGCAAACGAGCTGTGCAGGGTCTCGACTACGGAGGTGCGCGATATAATGGGTCTTGACCAGGTCAATATCGCCTCCGCCGCAAAGCCCTCAAGTAAGCCGTATAACCTTACGTTTATGTCGACTGCGGCTAAGTTCGGCGCGGTTGGATTTGTGTTCACATGTCTGGTGCTGTTTGTGATTTTCTATTTCGACGATAAGATCAAGACCGCGGACGATGTCGAGAAGTATCTCGGACTCACCGTTCTCGGCGTTATCCCCAACACAAGCGATAAGTAATAGGGAGGCACAGAATGCAGGTACAGAAGATAGAACTTACCGGGCTCGGCTTTGACGGTGATTTTACCGCAGAGGAGTCCTATAAATCCCTCCTTTCCAATATTCAGTTCTGCGGCGATGTCAAGCTCATCTCGGTAACGAGCTGCTTCCCTAATGAGGGAAAGACCACCATATCCATCGAGCTGTCGCGCGAGCTCGCGGAGGCGGGCAAAAAGGTGCTGCTCATCGACGCGGATATGCGTAACTCAAAGGTTGTAAAGAAGCACACAAAGGCTAAGGGTATAAAGGGCCTGAGCCAGCTGCTCTCAGGTCAGACAACGCTGACGGAGGCGCTGTATGAGACGCAGTACAAGGGATTTTTTATCATCTTTGCGGGTCAGACACCGCCTAACCCCGTAGAACTCTTTAACAGCGGAAAATTTAAGTCGCTGCTCCGCTCGGCGGGTGAGATATTCGATTACGTTATAATCGACACACCGCCGCTGGGAATGGTTATAGACGCTGCGGTCATTGCAAGCCAGACCGACAGCTCGATTCTCGTGCTCGGCGCGGGCAAGGTAAGCTACCGCGTTGCTCAGTCTGTGTATAAGCAGCTCGTTAAGAGCGGCAGCCGTGTTATCGGCGCAGTGCTGAACAACGTATCCTCAAAGAAGAGCAAGTACGGCGGCTATGGCTATGGCTACGGAGGATACGGGAATTACGGCTACGGTCGTTACGGATACGGTTACGGAAGATACGGCTACGGCAAAAATCCCGCGGAGGTTACATCGGACGTCAGCGGCGAAAAGAGCGATCACGACTCGGGTAAAAAGTAATCCCCGACCGTGGGATACGGGATCGGCACGCATGTTATCGCGGCGGACGGCGGGTGAATATCTGTCGCTCGCCGCGCTCTTTATCGGGTCGGCGCTCAGTACGTTTTTTGAAGGTTCGGTTTGAGTAATTATTGTTTGTATGAGTGATGAGGTAGACAGAAGAAATAAACGGCTGCACGAGCTCAACGTAAAGCTCTGCTCGGGAGGTATCGGGTCGATGACCGAGCGCGAGCTGTTCGAGCTTGTGGAGCTGTACGCATTCGGCACGCAGTGCCACGGCGCACGCGAATCGATGATGCGCAAATATAAGAGCTACGGCAGTCTTATCCGCAGTGACGGCAGGGGCGACGGGAGTCTCGTTCAGGGGTTTATCCGTCTCGTGCAGGAGAGTGCGATTGTGCTCGCGCGGAGCGCCGATACGGGGTATTACGACGGGAGCGGAAAGCGCGGAGAGGGCGGTGCCGCGGCAAATGCCGCACGCTTCCTGCGTGACGAACGAGAGCACCGGCTGCGCGAGATATGCCGCTCGCTTGCCGGCAGGTTCTATGACAGCACGGTCGAGAGCTTTCGCGTCACATATCTTGACGGCGCGGGCAGATGGCTGATGTGCGAGGAGATGGCGGAGGGCTCGGTCGGTGAGGTGCGCGTTGATACAAAGCGTGTGTTCCGCCGCGCGTTTGAGCTCGGTGCCTCGGGGCTGCTGCTCTCGCATAATCATCCGAGCGGCGATCTTATGCCGTCGGCCGCGGATATGCGCTTTACCGACAGGATGAGCGTTGCCTGCGAATCGGTCGGTATTAGGCTCGCAGACCATATTATCGTCAGTGAGGGGAGATATCGCTCGGTTATCCGCGGCGACAGCTTCAGCGGCAGTATGAGTTCTTCCTTAGACGGCGCGGACGACGATGTTGCGGAGGTCAGCGACAGCTTTGCATACGGCAGGGGCGAGGATGCCGAACAGCTCGGACATACGGGTGTTTACAGGGGCGGCGCGGGCTCTGCGGGAGCGTCGCGCGATCGTGCTGCCGCACGTGCGGCGGCTGTCGGCGACAGTACTGCACAGGGCGGCTCGGAGCAGCTTTCGCTGCTGCTTGAGGTAAGAGAAGAGCCTATCGGTCCGCCGAAGGATGAGAACGATGTTTCGCCGGGAGAGCTGCCCGACGAAAAGTAAATGCCCGGTTCGATGCAGCCACTGTAATGAAATAATATAAACGTAAAATAAAGGACTGACGCGCATCGACCGATGTACGTCAGTCCTTTACTTGTATGCCGAATGAATTCCGTCCGGCTTGTCGGCGGCTTATCCGTTTTTCTCGGAATGCGCGCACAGAACGAACCGCTGCTCAAAACGTGTGTTTTCGGTATGCGACGCAGCTGCACTTGCCGTGTTCCTGCTCGCGGCTGCTGCTGCGGTTGAATTTTTGTGTGCAGCAGCTGTGCCCATCGGGCTTTTGCGAGCTGCGGCGGTCTCATTGTCGCGGTAAAGACGCCTATATCTGCGCCGTGAAAAAACGCGGAAGGTAAGCGCCGCAATCTGCTTTCGTTCGGGTATGAGCGCGATAAGATTGATTATCGTCATCGCGGCGAGTGAAAGGTCGGCAAGCGACCATATGACGCTGCCCGATATCTTGACCGACAGCGCCGCTGCGCTGCAGTAGACGAGGATGTATACGGCATCGGTGCGCGGGAGCAGCTTTTTCCGCCTGCCGTTTGCTCCGCTCCGCGACTCGTCGCATGTGCCGCTGTACGATTCGCCGTGCTTTGTGTTGTTTGAGCTTTCCGCCGCGAGCGAATATTTTACGCCGTCGGCTGCACCCGTATCAGGCGGGAGCTTTGTACCGTGCGGCGCGAGTGTGCGATTCGTACCGTGCGGCGCAAACGTGCTTTTGACATCGCGCGGTGTGAGTGTGCCTTTGATACCGCGCGATGTGGGGGTATTGCTTTCGCCGCGTTCTTTTTCATGCCTTATGCACCGTCTGAGATAGCCGATAGCTTCGGTCGCGTAATGCGCCCAGCAGACGAGCGCTGCGAGCGCAAACAGCGCGACGGATACCGAAATGAACAGTCCTGCGGTGCTGCCGAGTCTGGCTGAAAATGCGGCAATTACGAGGTCGATGCCCGTGCCGTAGTCACCGCCCGCCGAGAGCGCGGTATCGGGTGATAAAATTATAACGAGCGCCGAGAGGGTGCAGAGCAGGGAGGTGTCCGCAAATACCTCGAATATCCCGTAGCAGCCCTGTTCTGCGGGTGAGTGGCAGTGTGCCTCGGCGTGTGCTATCGGGGCGCTGCCGCAGCCCGCTTCGCTCGAGAACAGCCCGCGCGTTATCCCGTAGCGCATCGCGCTCCACATCGTGCAGCCCGCGCCGCCTATCCCGACGGATGCGGGAGAGACGGCATCGCGCAGCACCGAGGCAAGCGCCGACGGCAGTGCCGATGCTTCGCGGCAGATTATGTACAGCGACGCGCCGATGTAGCAGAGCGCGAGCAGCGGGATGAGCACAGCGGTGAAGCCGCTTATCCGTTTGCCTCCGCCGACGAGAATTATGCAGCAGACAAAGGCTATCAGCGATGATGTGTATATCTCGGGCACTCCGAAAACCGTGCCCACCGCCTCGCCCGCCGCCTTTACCTGCAGGATGTTGCCGATGAAGAACGAACCGAATATTATCAGCACGGCGAAAAGCGACGCGGCATGGCGATTTTTTATATAGTACATCGCGCCGCCGTGATAGACCCTGCCTTCACCGGGAATCGTCTCGCACCGCCTTGTGCGCACCGCCGCGACTATCTCCGCGTATTTTACCACCGCTGCAAACAGAGCGCTCACCCACATCCAGAACAGCGCGCCCCTGCCTCCCTCGACAAGCGCGGAGGCTACGCCTACGATGTTACCTACACCGAGCGTGCCGGCGAGCGCGAGCGTCATTGCCTTCAGTGACGACAGATTGTCGCGCAATCCCCGCCCCGCGGGGAAGAAAACGCGGGCGAGCCTGCACGGTCTGCGAAACGGGTAAAGCCGCAGCAGAGCCGCGAAGTATCCGCCGCTTGCAAATATCATAACGCACAGCACGGGTACCGTAGCACCTGCTGCCGCCTCGAGTATTCCGCTCATTTTTTTGACCATGCCTTTCAGAGGATTGTTTTTTGCCGATTGTCCATACAGAAGTACACGCAGCAGCACACGCCCGCCGCCCGTTTGTTTTGACTGTCGGTGCGTGTGCCGACAGCCTATATTGCGGTACGCACGTTGACCGCCCATAATACAGAGCACCCGTCAACCGTCTGTACCGTCTTTCGCGCTCTTGCGCCGCGGCGAATTTCGCAGCCCCTGCATCGGATGTGCTGCGGCTACAGCGCCGTTTTAAGCTTGCTGAGTATCTTTTTTTCCTCGCGCGATATCTTGACCTGCGACATGCCGAGCTGTTCGCCCGTTTGCTTCTGCGACAGCCCGCCGTAGTAGCGCAGCGTTATTATCTGCCGCTCCCTGCCCGAGAGCTCGGACAGCGCCTGTGCGAGTGCAATGCGGTCGGTCCTGTCGGCAATGCGGTCTGACGGGTCTGGCAGTGAGCCCTCGAGCGTCAGACCGTCCTCGCCGAGCGGCGCGGAAAGCGAGCTTATCTCGGAGCATGCTTCGAGCGCTTCCGCAGCTTCCTCCTGCGTCACCGAGCAGCGGGCGGCGAGCTCGGAGATGCGAGGCTCACGCCCCGTCTGTGCCATAAACAGCTCCCGCTCACGCATGAGCATGCCGCCGAGTCTGCGCAGCCCCCTGCCGACCTTGATGGGGCCGTCATCGCGCAGATGCCGCTTTATCTCGCCTATTATCAGCGGGACCGCGTAGGTCGAGAACGCCGTTCCGAGCGAGAGATCAAAGCCGTCTATCGCGCGCATCATTCCCACCGCGCCTATCTGACACAGATCGTCGTAGTCGGTGCCGCGTCCGCAGAATCGCCGCGCTATGCGGTGTACGAGCGGGAGATTGTCGCACACGAGCTGCTCGCGCGCCGCAGCATCACCCGCCTTTGCGGCTCGGAGCAGAGCGGCATTCTTCTCGCGTCTTCCGCCCTCCGCCTGATATGTACTTTCTGCCGCCGTGCCCGCACAGGTCTCTGCGCACGAGGACTTAATCGGCATTGCCGTCCCGCCCTATCCGCTTGACGAGTGTGACGGCGGTCCCGCGACCCGGTGACGATCTGACCGTCATTCTGTCGGTAAAGCTTTCCATTATGGAGAATCCCATTCCGCCGCGCTCGCCGCTCTCATCGGAGGTAAACAGCGGCTCTCTTGCCCGCGCGATATCAGCTATGCCGCAGCCCTTGTCGGATATGCGCACACGCAGCACGCCGCACTCCGAATATGACGCGCTGACCTTGACTATGCCGCTGCTGCCGCGGTAGCCGTGAATTATCGCGTTCGTGACCGCCTCCGAGACCGCGGTGCGTATCTCGGTCAGCTCACCTACAGTCGGGTCGAGCTGCGAGGCAAATGCGCAGACGGTGCTGCGCGCGAAGCTCTCGTTTCTCGAGTCCGAGAGAAATTCGAGCCTCATCTCGTTTACTGCTTTTTTTCTGCTCATTTCGCTTTCCTTTCGTTTTTAGAGGGATGCATCGCTGCTGTTTCTGTCCCGTCGGCAACACATACGGCGCGCTCTTTGCTTGCGCATATTGCGCCGCGTCAGCAGCTCTTTTTCTGCTCCGTGCCGTCTGCGTGTGACGCTCTTTTTGCTGCACGCAGTGCGGCGAGATGGGTGCGCTCGCTCCCGCCCTCGACTATCGCGAGCCGCTTATCGAGTCCCGCGAGTCGCAGTATGCGCATGATGTCGGCGCTCGGGTCCAGCAGCACGAGCTTTCCGCCGCACGACGAGACATGCCGCAGCCTGCCGAGAATGAGCCCGAGCCCCGCGCTGTCCATAAAATCGACCTCGGAGAGATCGAGCACGAGCCGCTTTGACAAACGGTCCGTGACCGCATCGTCTATCTGCTCCCGTATCGGTCTCGCCGTGTGGTGGTCTATCCCGCCGCCGGGGACGGCATAGAGCGTCTGTCCGTCGTAATACATCTCGCACTTCGGTATATCCATGCTGTTCACCTTCCTTTTTATGGATATATTTTACCCCGCACAGCGCGAAAAAACGCTCGCTTTCTGCGGGCGGATAGAGTTTTTTTAAATATTTTATTGTCGCACGGATACGAATTATTCAAAATCATTTCACATATTGTTATCGAGCGAAAAACAAATTTATCGTATAATTAAATGATATCAATTTTGCCGAGCCGTGCGGCGACCGTCGGCACGGACAGGAGAGCATTTTTAATATGGAAAGAAACATCAAGCGAATAACGGAGGAGCAGATCGGCACGCAGTACGGCTATATGTCGCGGGTGCGCGAGCTGCTCGGAGACCGCCCGAGAGGGGTTTATATGCAGACCTTCGGCTGTCAGCAGAACGAGGCAGACAGCGAGCGACTGTGCGGAATGGCGGAGGAGATGGGCTACACGGTGGTGTCGGAGCCCGAGGATGCCGATCTTATTCTTGTAAACACCTGCGCGATACGCGAGCATGCGGAGCTTAAAACGCTGTCTGTCGCGGGGCAGTTCAAGCATATAAAAGAAAAAAATCCCGAGCTGCTTATCGGAATCTGCGGCTGCATGGTCTCGCAGGAGCACCGCATAGACGATATTAAGAACAAATATCCTTATATCGATTTTCTGTTCGGAACGTCGGATAACTATCGCTTTCCCGAGATACTGTACGATAAGCTGACGTGCGGCAAGCGCCGGTTCTTCGAGAACGGCGAGGAGGGCACGGTCGCGGAGGGGCTTCCCATTCACCGCTTCTCCGACTTCAAGGCGTGGGTCAGCATCATGTACGGCTGCAACAATTTCTGCACGTACTGCGTCGTGCCGTATGTGCGCGGCAGAGAGCGCAGCCGCAGACGCGAGGATATTCTCGAGGAGGTGCGCGGGCTCGCGGAGGCTGGCTATCGCGAGATAACCCTGCTCGGTCAGAACGTAAATTCCTACGGCAGTGACGGGGTAAACGGCGAGGGCTACGACTTTGCCGATCTGCTCGCGGATATCTGTCGGATAGACGGTGATTTTACCGTTCGCTTTATGACGAGTCACCCGAAGGACGTTTCGGAAAAACTGATAGACGTTATCGCGGAAAATCCGAAGATAGCGCGTCAGTTCCATCTCCCGCTGCAGTCGGGCAGCGACCGCATTCTGCGCGAGATGAACCGTCACTACGACACCGCGCGGTATCTCGCTGCGGTCGACTGTATGCGCCGCCGCATACCCGACATATCGCTCTCGACCGATATAATCGTCGCTTTCCCGGGCGAAACGGAGCAGGATTTTGAGGATACGCTCTCGATGCTCCGCCGCGTCCGTTACGATTCCATCTATTCATTTATCTACTCTCCGCGCAAGGGCACACGCGCTGCTGCGATGGAGAATCAGATACCGCCCGAGGTCAGCCGCGAGCGCTTTGCGCGTCTGCTCGAGGTGCAGAACGGCATCTCGCTCGAGCTCAACCGCGAGTTTGAGGGCAGGGATGTCGATGTGCTCGTCGAGGGGATAAGCAAGACCGACGACAGCAGGCTCACGGGGCGCATGGAGCGCGGCAGACTCGTGCATTTTGCGGGCGACCCGTCGCTCACGGGCAGTCATGTCCGCGTACATATCGACCGCGCCGAGACCTACGCGCTGTACGGCACGCTCGTTTGCGGCGAATAATTGTTGCGTAACCGGAAAAATTATATAAATACCCGAAAGGAAACAGAAAAAATGACAATTCTTGAAATGGCTAATCAGCTCGGACATATGCTTGCGGAGACCGATGTAATGAAGCGCTCAAAGGCGGCGGAGGCTGCTTTTCAGTCGGATGCCGACCTCCAGGCGGATATAGCGGAGTACAACGCGCAGACCGCCGCAATGCAGAAGGCGGAGGATGAGGCGAGCAAGGGTGCAATACGCGAGCGCGCGGATGCACTCTACGGAAAGATCATATCCTACCCGACCTATGTCGCATATTTTGAGGCGAACAACGCCGTTATGAAGCTCATGAACGAGGTAAACGAGGAGATTAACTTTGCAATAACCGGCGAGCACGGCTGCGGCGGAAACTGCTCGTCCTGCGGCGGCTGCCACTGAGGCACGCACGCGACCGAATGACCGATAACGCGAAGGGGATGATTTGAGATGGCGGAAAAGAAGAAAATCACACCGATGATGGAGCAGTATCTGCGGATAAAGGCGCAGCATGAGGATGCGATACTTTTCTATCGTCTCGGAGACTTTTATGAGATGTTCTTCGACGATGCAAAGCTTGTATCCCGCGAGCTCGAGCTTGTGCTTACGGGCAAGGATTGCGGCATGGAGGAGCGTGCTCCGATGTGCGGCATACCCTATCACTCGAGCGAGAGCTATATCGGTCGGCTTGTCGCAAAGGGCTATAAGGTAGTTATCTGCGAGCAGACGGAGGACCCTGCGACTGCGACGGGGCTCGTCAAACGCGAGGTCGTCCGCATCGTCACCCCTGGAACGCTAATCGAGACGGGGCTGCTCGACGACAGACAGAACAACTATCTCTGCACCGTCTGCGTAAGCGGCGGCAGGGCGGGGCTCTGCTTTGCCGATGTTTCCACGTCAGAGGTGCGCGGAACGTTTCTGTCGGGCGAGGATCTCGGTCAGATGATAATCAACGAGCTTGCGGCATATTCGCCGCGTGAGATGCTGCTCAGCTGCCCCGAGGCGGAGGTGCCCGAGGTGGCGGATTATGCGCGGAACAGGCTGCACACAATGGTCGACGACAGTCACCGTGCGTACTTTGACCGCAGCGCGGCGCAGACGCTCGTGCTTGACCGCTTCGGAAAGACCGCAGCGGATATGGGGGCAGTAGAGGAGGAGGAGTGCGCCGTCGCTTTCGGCGCGATGGTGGCATATATTGAGGAGACCTACCGCCGCGAGATACCCGATATCAGAAATCTGACCTTCTATACCGAGGAGCAGTATGTGCAGATGGATTCCTCCACTCGGCGGAATCTCGAGCTGTGCGAGACTATGCGCGCGGGCGAGCGCCGCGGCTCGCTGCTCTGGGTGCTTGACAGGACAAAGACGTCCATGGGCGCGCGTCTGCTGCGACGCTATATTGAACAGCCGCTGCGCAGCGTATCGGCGATATCGCATCGCCTTGACGCGGTGGAGCAGCTGTGCGGCAACTACATGCAGCGCAGTGAGATATCCGAGACGCTCTCGGGCGTTCTCGACATCGAGCGTCTGATGGCAAAGATAAGCTACGGTACGGCAAACGCAAAGGACCTGCTCGCTATCGGAAAATCGCTCGCACTCGTGCCGTATCTGCGCGAGCAGCTTGAGGGCTCGACTGCACGTGAGCTGTGCGAGATAAGAGACTCGATGTCTGCGGAAGAGGAGCTGTTTCAGCTGCTGCTCTGCGCGATAGATGCGAATCCTTCCGCACTCGTCAAGGAGGGCGGAATGATAGCCGACGGCTACAATTCCGAGGTGGACGAGCTGCGCGGCATAATAGATAACTCAAAGGAATACAAGAGCCGCATAGAGGCGCGTGAGCGCGAGAGAACGGGTATCAAGACGCTGAAGATAGGCTACAACAAGGTTTTCGGCTACTATATCGAGGTGTCAAAGTCGTATACATCGCTCGTTCCCGACGACTATGTGCGCAAGCAGACGCTGACGACGGGAGAGCGCTACATAACGGACGAGCTCAAGGATATGGAGGCTACCATACTCGGTGCGCGCGACAAGCTCTCAAATCTCGAATATGAGATATTCTGCACCCTGCGCGACAGCGTCAGCGCACGCGCGGAGGCGATAGCACGCGATGCGGAATGCTTTGCGCGGCTCGACGCGCTCTGCTCGCTTGCAGCGGTCGCGGCGGATAACAGATACGTCCGCCCCGAGGTCGAATACAGCGATGTTACCGACATCCGCGGCGGCAGACACCCTGTCGTCGAGCGCTTTGCGGGCAGCGGCGGCTTCGTACCTAACGATACGCTGCTCGATACCTCGCATAACCGTCTCGCGCTTATAACGGGGCCTAACATGGCGGGAAAATCGACCTACATGCGTCAGGTCGCAATAATCACCCTGATGGCGCAGATGGGCTCTTTCGTTCCTGCGGATTCCGCGCGGATAGGCATCGTAGACCGCATATTCACGAGGGTAGGCGCGTCGGACGACCTTGCGGCGGGGCAGTCGACCTTTATGCTCGAAATGACCGAGGTCGCTTACATACTCTCGCACGCAACGCCGCGCAGCCTTATCGTTTACGATGAGATAGGCAGGGGCACAAGCACGTTTGACGGTATGAGCATCGCACGCGCCGTAGCCGAGTATACGGCGGGCAAAAGGCTCGGTGCGCGCACGCTGTTTGCAACGCATTACCATGAGCTCACCGCGCTTGAAGGCGAGGTCGACGGTATTGTAAATTACAACATCACGGCAAAGAAGAAGGGTGACGACATCATATTTTTGCGCCGCGTTATTCGCGGGGCGGCAGACGACAGCTACGGCATAGAGGTAGCAAAGCTCGCGGGCGTACCGAGTGAGGTAATCCGCCGCGCGCGGTCGATACTTGCGGGGCTTGAACGCCGCAGCGCCGAGGCGGAGCGGATATGCGAGGAGGAGCAGGCGGGCGGAGCCGAGCAGACCGAGCTCGACAACGTCAGCTTCGGTGATATCGGAGAGAGCGAGCTGCGCAACAGAATAGCGGCGCTTGATATGGATTCGATGACCCCGCGCGACGCGCTCGAGCTGCTGTATGACCTGAAAAAGCTGGTGTACTGAGAGTCTGATGCACTCAGACAGACTCGGAATGATATATTTTACGCGCATGGTGCAGCTGTATGCGGGCGGCGCGAATAAAAGGGAGGGATATCGGTTTGGAGAACAAGATAAACGTACTTGATTTTAAGGTCGCGAATCTTATCGCGGCGGGAGAGGTCGTTGAACGACCCGCTTCGGCGATAAAGGAGCTTATCGAAAATTCGGTAGACGCGGGGGCGAAGAATATTACCGTTGAGATTCAGAGCGGCGGTATCTCTCTCATGCGCGTGACCGACGACGGATGCGGCATGAGCCGCGAGGATACCGAGATGTGCATCCGCCGTCACGCAACGAGCAAGATAAAGGATGCATCGGACCTTGCCTACATAATCACTCTCGGCTTTCGCGGCGAGGCGCTTGCCGCTATCGCATCGGTTTCGCGGCTGCGCATCTTTTCAAAGCGGCGGGAGGATCAGGTCGGAACGCTGCTCTCCGCAGACGGCGGCAGAAATGTGACCGTTACCGAGACGGGCTGCGCGAGCGGAACGACGGTCATTGCCGAGGAGCTGTTCGCAAACGTCCCCGCAAGGCGGAAATTCTTAAAGAAGGATGCTGCTGAGACGATGGCGGTGACGAGCATCGTCGAAAAAGCGGCACTTGCACACCCCGAGATAGCGATGTCGCTTATCTGTGACGGAAAGCTGCGCTACCGTACATCGGGCGACGGCGACCTGCGCAGTGCGGTATATGCGGTCATGGGCAGGGAATGCGCGAGCAATCTCATCCCCGTGCGCGCACTCAGCGACGGCATAGAGATAAACGGCTTTGTCGGTACACCTGAGCAGATACGCAAGAACCGTCACGGCGAGAGCTTCTTTCTCAACGGCAGATATGTGCGCAACACGACGGCGCAGAGCGCGCTCGAGGCGGCGTTCCGCACATACATTCCGAGCGATAAGTTCCCCATGTCTGTGCTGCATCTGAAGATACATCCGTCGCTTGTCGACGTAAACGTTCACCCCGCTAAGCTTGAGGTAAAGTTTGCGGAGGAGCGCAAGGTCTTTGACGCGATATATGCCGCCGTGCGCGGAGCGCTGCTGCGCAGCATTCCGCGACCCGAGTATGACGGCGAGCGCGTGACCGAGGATAAGCGGCACGCGGGTGAGGCGGCACTCTCTTCATTTGTTCCGATGCCCGATCGCACCGAGCGCAGACGCGCGGAGGAACGCAATCTGTTCACCGAGACGGGAACGCCCGTCGGCTCACGCAGACAGCTACGCGCGTTCAACGCTGCGGAGCGTTCGGCGCTCGGCGCATCGTCGGATATTGCGACCTGCAAGCCGCGCACCGCGTTTGACGGTGAGGCGGTCGACACGGGATACGGCGCTGCGGGCGGGATAGACAGACGGCTGCTCGATATCGACTATGACGGCGAGCTGCCGCAGAACAGCCGAAACGGCGCAAACAGTGCGGATAGTGTAAGCGGCACAATCGGCGCTGATAACATGAACGGCGCGAGCGGCACAAACAGCCCGAGCGGCTCACCCGACCGGAATGTCTTGAATGACCCGGGCAGCACGAGCAGTGCGGCGGGCGGCACTTCAGTCGGCAATACGGGCGGCATCGGTTCGTATTCGACGGGCGCGATGCGGCGCGACGGACCGGAGCACGGCTTTACCCCCGCGCCCGACCCGTTTGCTTCACGCAGGAATGCTGCGGGCGGTATGCATGCGGGTGATGCAGGAGGTATCGGCGGTCGACCTGCGGGCTCTGCTGTATCGGACTCTGTATCGGGAGGGGCTGTTCCCGCGACATCGGGCGCAGTATCCGGCGCGATATCCGGTGTCGGCGCTGAGCAGCGCGGCGGGCAGACCCGTTTCGGGGCGATACCCGCAGACGACGGTGCGGATGACGTACTGCGTGATCCGTCGGCGGGACGCACGGTATCGGCCTGCGCGGAGGGCGGCAGCACGATGGATACATCGCGCGAGCATGTGTATTACCGCATAATCGGTATCGCATCGAACGCATATGTTTTCGTCGAGGTGTCGGACGGCGTTGTTGTCATCGACAAGCACGCGGCGCATGAGCGCATTCTCTTTGAACGGATGAAGGAGAACATGTATGCGAGCCGACGCTGCGAGCAGCTGCTGCTTATCCCCGAGCAGCTGCGTCTCTCGCCCGAGGAGTACGCTGCGGCGTGCGAATACCGCGAGGAGATAGAAAAGACCGGCTTTTCGTTCGAGGCAAACGAGGCGGAGCTCAGCGTAAAGCTGACATCGCGTCCGTCGGAGATAGAGCAGTCGGCGACGGGAGACGTATTCATGCAGATACTCTCATCGCTTTGCAGCGGCGGAGACGATGCTGCCCGCTCGCAGAGCGACATGTACGAGAGAGCGCTGTTCCAGGCATCCTGCAAGGCGGCTGTAAAGGCAGGGCGTGAGGACGATATGTCACATATCGAGTACATATGCGAGGCGGTCATGAACGACCCGCGCATACGCTTCTGCCCGCACGGCAGACCCGTTTCGTTCGAGCTGACCACACACGATATAGAAAAAAGATTCAAAAGGATATAGGCGGTGCGGCTTATGACGCCCGCGCACACGGTACGTATTTGCCGCGCACCGTACCCGCATCGGCGGAGAATAATCTGAAAGGCTGCTTTTATAATGGCATTCAAACTGTTAAAAAAAGAAGGAAACGCCCGCAGGGGCGTGATGGAGACGGTTCACGGGACCATTCAGACCCCCGTGTTCATGAACGTCGGCACAAGCGCCGCGATAAAGGGCGGAATTTCGACGGGAGACCTCTATAACCTCGGCTGTCAGGTCGAGCTGTCGAACACCTATCACCTCCATATCCGCCCGGGCGATAAGCTTATTCACGACCTCGGCGGAATTCATAAGTTCTTCAATTGGGACCGTCCCGTGCTCACCGATTCGGGCGGATTTCAGGTATTTTCGCTTGCAAAGCTCCGCAGGATAAAGGAGGAGGGCGTTTATTTCGCGTCGCATATCGACGGAAAGCGCATTTTTATGGGACCCGAGGAGAGCATGCAGATACAGTCGAATCTCGCCTCCACCATCGCCATGGCGTTTGACGAATGCATCGAAAATCCCGCACCGTACGACTATGTAAAGCGCTCCTGCGACCGCACATACCGTTGGCTCGTCCGCTGCAAGGCGGAGATGCAGCGGCTGAGCACCCTGCCCGAGACCATCAACCCCGAGCAGCTGCTGTTCGGTATAAATCAGGGCTCTACCTATGAGGATCTGCGCATTGACCATATGAATCGGATAGCCGAGCTCGATCTGCCCGGGTATGCCATAGGCGGTCTCGCCGTCGGCGAGGAGGCGGACGAGATGTATCGGATAATCGAGGCGGTCGAGCCGCATATGCCGACCGACAGACCGCGTTATCTCATGGGAGTGGGAACGCCCGTCAACATCCTTGAGGCGGTGTATCGCGGAGTCGATTTCTTCGACTGCGTCATGCCGAGCCGAAACGCCCGCCACGGCAATCTGTTCACATGGAAGGGCAAGCTCAACGTTCTGAACGAAAAGTTCATCATGGACGACAAGCCGATAGACGAGGACTGTCAGTGCCCCGCATGCCGCAGATACTCAAAGGCGTATATCCGCCATCTTTTCAAGGCGCGCGAGCTGCTAGGAATGCGTTTGTGCGTGCTGCATAACCTGTATTTCTATAACGAACTGATGAGCGAGATACGCAAAGCGCTCGACGAGGGGCGCTATGAGGCGTTCTATAAAAAGTACGTGCCCATTCTCGGCGAGAAGATCTGAGGGCGGCGCGCTCCGCGATGCGAGTGCTCAGACGGTAGCTCGGCGACGCTCTGCATGCGCATGTTTTTCGTGCGGCGGCGCAAAATCGTGCGATATCTTCTTTACAAATTTCGCGCGATGTGTTATACTGAACACATGCAGCACCGCTCGGGCAGCTACCCGCATGTACGGTGCACAAAAAATAATAAATTTTCCGGAGGCATATTATGCTTAAAGGTATTCCTTCCATCATTTCACCCGACCTGCTCAAGATTCTTATGGAGATGGGTCACGGCGACGAGCTTGTTATCGGCGACGGCAACTTCCCCGCAGCAAGAGTCGCACAGCGCCTTGTACGCGAGGACGGGCACACCGTTCCCGAGCTGCTTGAGGCAATTCTTAAGCTCTACCCGCTCGACACCTACTCCGACCCCGTATACATCATGCAGAAGGTCCCCGGCGACAACGTCGAGACTCCTATCTGGAAGGAGTTCGAGGCTATCACCGGTAAGTACACCGACAAGCCCCTCACCCAGATTGAGCGCTTTGAGTTCTATGAGAGAGCAAAGGACGCTTATGCGGTAGTTACCTCGGGCGAGACCGCGCTTTACGCAAATATCATCATCAGAAAGGGCGTAGTTATCGAGTAACAGCACTGCCCCCCGTGGGCACGGCTGCATGCAGTAACCGAATAATTCCGACTTTTTTATCGGCAGATGAGAGGAGGCGAGACATATGCGGAGATTGATTCGCTGCTGTCCGCTTATGCTCGTCTGCCTTCTTTTTATCGCATCGCTTGCCGCCGTCGGCTATGTTTCGGTGCTCTCGCCCGCATGTCTGACTGTGACCCGTGCGCTGCTCGTGATATCGGGCGGTATCTGCGCGTCGGTCGGATTGCTGCTTCGCGCGGTCTGCGGTCGGGGCGGCGGAAGAGCGGTGCCCGTGCTGCTCGGCGCTGCAGTGCTTGCGGGCTGCGTTGTCGGCTCGCTGTATTTCGGGAGCTATCGCGACGGCGTTATCGCGGAATATTCGGGCACGGATAAGCCTGTGACCGCGACGGTCGGGCGGGTGCGGTATTCGTCGGCTTCTTATATGATATTCGATGCGCAGCTGAACTCGGTAGGCGGCGAGAGCTGTTCGCTTCCCGTTACGTTCAGGGTTCGCGGCGCGCCCGGACTCAGAGTCGGCGAGTGCTTTTCCGCACATGCCGATATCGGCGCGGCGGAACCGTACGACGATACGGCGCTCTCGCTGATGTATTCCTCGTCGGAAGGACGGTTTCTTACGCTTTCCGCCGACTCGCTCAGCGTCTTTGATCGCGCGCCGTCAGGCAGTCTGACCGCATATTTTTCACGGCTGCGGGAGAGCGTCGGGCAAACGCTGTCGCTCCGCCTCGGCGACGGTGCGGGGCTCTGTCGTGCGCTGCTGCTCGGCGACCGCAGCGAGCTCGGGGACGGCATATCGGACGATTTTTCCGCGCTCGGAATATCGCACATCGTAGCGGTTAGCGGACTGCATCTCGGAATAATCACGGCGGTGGTATCGTTCCTGCTGCGCCGTCTGCGTGTACCGAACGGTGCTTCGATAATCATAACCGCCGCCTTTGCACTACTGTTTGCGGCGCTTACCGGCTTTTCTTCCTCCGTTCTGCGCTCCGCGCTGATGCTCATGACAGCAAGCAGCGCGAGACTCAGCGGCAGAGCGGGGCACATGCCTACATCGCTTGCATCCGCGGTCGCGCTTATCCTGCTTTTCCGCCCGTGCGCGGTGCTCGATGTCGGGCTTGTGCTGTCGTTTTCCTCTACCTTCGGTATTGCCGTGATCGGCGCGCCGCTCTGCCGCAGAACAGCCGCGCGCATCAGCAGATATACGCACGATATCCGCGAGCGGTATTTTTCGCGCTCCCCGTCGGCGCTGCGCGGAGCGGCGGCGGGACTCGGTATCGGAATGGCGGAGTTTGCGCTCGATTCGGTCATTATCGGCGCTTCCGCAAATCTGTTTACCGCGCCGCTTGCCGTGATGTTCTTCGGCTTTTCTTCGATGTATTCGGTCCCCGCGACCGTGCTTTTCTCTCCGCTCGCGGGGCTGCTGCTCTCGCTCTCACCGTTTGCACTGCTGCCGCAGAGCTTTGTGCTCACTCCGTATATCACGTCAATTGTCGCGTTTGTCTCGGGCTTTGTTTCCCGCCTCGCCTCCGCCTGTGCGGTGCTTGCATATGAGATGGGACCGCTCGGCGCGCTCGCCGTCACGGCTATGCTGCTTTACGGTCTGCCGTTTATCCTGCGCGGACTTCCGTCGGTTGCTTACGGCAGCGACAGCCGCAGACGCAGGGTGCTCGCGGTAACGCTCTCGCTCGGGGCTCTCCTGCTTGTCGGCGGTATCGCCGCCGTGCTGCTGCTTGCCGCAGCGGGCGCGGGCACTGCGCCGAGCACACTTTGAAATAATTCGATTGCTGCAAAATGATGATTCGGCAGAAAACACGATTGCCCCGAAATGCCGACGAGTAGTAATATTAACGGGAAAGCGGTGCGGATGCCGCAACAATGCGAATATAACAAAAACGGTCATATCAGACTTTTGGACTGATATGACCGTTTGGTGCTTTGCCGCGATGCCGCAGATGCAGTACCGTATTGGAGCAAATATTATTTGTCGAGTTACTCTTCCAGAAGTTCTTCGAGCACGGAATATGCCTCATTTACCCCGTCAAGCGCTTCGTCGATAGCCTCGCATACCGTCTCGGCATCCTCGCGTTCGTCGCCTGATGCTTCCGTGCGCTCCTCCTCGGAGTCGAGCAGTATCCCGAGACCGTCGCTTATCTTTTCGAGCTGCGCAAGTATTGTAAGCAGTTCTTTTTTTGTGTAGTCAAGCATGTAGTTCTCCTTATATTTTGCGGGTGCTGCGTTATCGCGTTTCGGTATAAATCCCCGCGCATGGCGTGAGTCCCCGCGCGGCGTATCAGAGGCCCGCGCGATAGAAATTGATAAGGCAGCCGCAGAGAATTATCTTCTTCTCATCATCGGTCAGCGGTGCGAGACCGAGCGTTATCTTTTTATATGCGCCGTCGGCGGAGATGACATATGCGTCGAACTCGGGCGTGCCTGCCGATACGACCTCGCGGATATTCGGGACGTACAGAACATCGCCGAGCGCGAAGGTGCTCTCGCCGTTGCCGCCATAGAGGAAGGGGAGCATGCCCCAGTTGATGAGGTTGCTGCGATAGCGCTTTGTTGCATACTCGCGTGCAACATTGCAGTTTCCGCCGAGCACGCGCTGGCAGGAAGCAGCCTGCTCACGTGCAGAGCCGTCGCCGGGCTTGACCGCATATACGGCGCTGCCGCAGGAGAGCTTTTCGGGTGCTGTCTCACCGCGCGCGGCGGAGATGTCGGCGATAGCTCCGAGTACTTCGCCCGAGGGTGCTGCGCCGTGTGCCGCCTTTGCTCTGCCGACATATCCGGGGTCCTTACGGGAGAGTGTGAACTCTGCAAGACCGAGCGGATTTGAACGGTAGGACGAGGTCTCGCCCGATGGGATGAGCTCGTCGGTGGTGGTGACGGGGTCGGTAATTACCGAGCAGACGGAGGAGATGAGCGCGTCGCCAAGCTCGGAAATTTCGGGCCAGTCGGTGATGTTAGGACCGAAAACAAGCTGCTCGTTCTCATCCGCGTGACCGTATCCGTTATAGAAGCGGCTGCGGTATGCGGCATCGTCGTATGTGGGCTTATGCGTCGGCAGCTCGGTGCCGAGCGCGGAGGTAAGGCGACCGCCGTTCTTTGCCGTTGCGGCGATGCTGCGCGCATCCATAAGTGCTACATATGCGCTCTGACCCGCACCGGGCTTGCTGCCCTCGCGGTTCGGGAAGTTTCTTGTCGTATGGCGGATGCTCAGCGCGCCGTTTGACGGAACATCACCCGCGCCGAAGCAGGGCCCGCAGAATGCAGAACGGACGGTAACGCCGGAATCGAGCAGCGAGCTTATCGCGCCCTCTGCGATGAGTGCGGAGAATACGGGCTGGCTCGCGGGATATGCCGACATCGCGAAAGCACCCTGACCGATGCTGCCCCCGCCGAGAATGTCGGCAGCGGCGCAGAGGTTGTCGTACGTACCGCCCGCGCAGCCTGCGATAACGCCCTGATCTACCCACAGCGAGCCGTCATGTATCTTGGGCAGCAGCTGCTCGAGACCCGCCTCGCGGAGAACGCGCTCGGGGTCCTCGATGACCTCGCGGAGCGCATATGCATTTGAGGGGTGGGAGGGCAGTGCAATCATCGGCTCGATTTCGGAGAGGTTGACCTCGAGAACGCCGTCATAGCCCGCGCCGTCTGCAGGGGAGAGCTTGCGGTAGTCGCCCTGTCTGCCGTGCAGCTCGAGATATGCCTTTGTCTCGTCGTCGGTCGCCCATACGGAGGACAGACATGCGGTCTCGGTGGTCATAACGTCGATGCCGTTGCGGTATTCGATGGGCAGCGATGCAACACCGTCGCCGAAGAATTCCATTATCTTATTCTTGACAAAGCCGCATTCAAACACCCTGCCTATAATTGCGATGGCAACGTCCTGCGGGCCTACGCCTGGACGCGGTGCGCCCGTCATATGAACGGCTATCACCTCGGGCGCGGGAATGTCGTATGTGCGGCAGAGCAGCTGCTTTACAAGCTCGGGTCCGCCCTCACCCATGGCAACGGTGCCGAGAGCGCCGTAGCGCGTATGGCTGTCCGAGCCGAGTATCATCTTTCCGCAGCCCGCGAAGCACTCACGCATTACCGAGTGAATGACCGCCTGATGTGCGGGAACGTAGATACCGCCGTACTTCTTTGCAGCGGAGAGACCGAAAACATGGTCGTCCTCGTTTATTGTTCCGCCGACGGCGCAAAGGCTGTTGTGGCAGTTTGTGAGCACGTAGGGTATCGGGAACTTCTTCAGCCCGCTCGCGCGTGCCGTCTGAATGATGCCGACGTATGTAATGTCGTGCGATGCCATCGCGTCAAAACGAATGCGCAGATCGGTCGTATCCTCTGTTATCGGCGACTCGTTGTGCGACGAGAGAATGGAGTATGCGATGGTCTTTAAGCGGTCGGCCGGCTTGACTGCGGCGGGTGTGAGCTTTCCCTCCGAGCAGATGTGTCCGCCCTCGACGAGGGTCACGCCCTTGTAGCTTGATTTCATAGGCTTTTCCTTTCCGAAACTGATGCTTTGAAAAAATAATCTTACCTTTGATTATACCCGAGATTTTTTCTTTTGTCAATATTGCGGGCGTTGCGTGTTTGTGGTAAAATGATGGGGTAAACGCAGATGGCGCATATAATGCAACGCTGCGGACGACGGAGGAAAATATGGTAAATGCAGTGCTGACCGACTCAGAGTCGGTATTTGATACAGAGGTAACGCCCGATTCGCTCGGGCTTGACGCAGGGCGCTTTGATGTGCGTGTGTACACCGCGGGAACGCAGCAGGAGCTCATCGAGCGAATGCGCGATGCGGAGATAGTTCTGTGCAACCGCGCCCGCATAGGCGCGGCGGAGATGGATGCGGCACCGCGGCTGCGGATGATAGCGGTGTTTGCGACAGGCTATGACAAGATAGATATCGCCGCTGCGCGCGAGCGGGGCATCGCCGTGTGCAATGTCCCCGGCTACTCGACGGAGGCGGTGGCGCAGCACACCCTCTCGCTTATGCTTGCACTTGTCGACAGGATAACCGAGGCTGCGGATGCGCCCGTCGGTGAGTCGGCGCTCTCGCATCTGCCGCTGCCGCGCTATTGTCTCAGCGGAAAAAGGCTCGGTATAATCGGGCTCGGCGCTATCGGTAGAAGGGTCGCTCAGCTCGCCTCCGCTTTCGGTATGAAGGTGTACGCTGCTGAGCATCTCGGAGCGGTATCGTCGGTCGGCAGCAGTCCGAAATCGGGTGTAACATCATCGGTCGGCGGCGCTGTTGAAGTTCTGTCCCCGAACGTCGGCGCGGCTGAGCGTGACGGCGGGATAAGCAGACTGCCGCTGCCGCAGCTGCTCGCGGAGAGCGACATTATCTCGCTGCACTGCCCGCTCACCGAGCAGAGCAGACACATCATAAATGCCGATGCCGTCGCGCACATGAAGGACGGTTCGATGCTGATAAATACCGCGCGCGGGGCGCTTGTCGACGAGACGGCTCTCGCCGCTGCGCTGCGGTCGGGAAAGCTTGCGGGAGCTGCGGCGGATGTGACCGAGACCGAGCCTACCCCCGCCGACTGCCCGCTGCGCACCGCGCCGAACTGCATTCTGACCCCGCATGTCGCATGGGCGTGCGGCGACGCGCGCAGGGCTCTTATGACCGAGGTGCGGGAGAATATCGAGGCGTTTCTGCGCGGCGAGCGACGCAATCGCGTCGACTGACGCGGCAGCATATATTTATATATGACCCGCAACGTTTACGACACGCATTATTGTCGCCGGAGGTCTGCGGAAATGCATGGATCGTGCCGCGTGAAAATTTTTTTGATTTTTTTGAAAAAAACCTATTGACAAGACTGATTCCGCGTGCTATAATGCGGTAAACCGATGAGGAAGAGGAGTAATCCGGCACAACCTGTCAGGGAGAGAGTCGCGGACGGTGGAAGCGCGGCGGCAGGCGCAGGACGAATGGACTTCCGAGGGCAAACAGAAACGGCACAGCCTGAGTATGGGAGACGGAGTGTGGCTCTCCGTGATCAAAGGTCTGCATATGATTGTATGCGTAAGCGGGTGCGTAAAAGCATCAAGCCGGGTGGTACCGCAGGATTGTATATTTATCCTGTCCCAGCAAGAGATTGCAGGGACGGGATTTTTTGTTTTCTGCAAGCACCGTGACGTACAATTTGAGCAAATACGAATATCGGAAGAAAAACAAAAACAAACAAAGAAAGGAACACCACCATGAAAATGAAGAGATTCTTTACCGTACTTACCGCTGCACTTGCAGCCACCGCAACCCTTATTTCGCTCGCTTCCTGCGGAAATACTGCGGGCGGTGACGCAGAGACGACCGCAAGCGGCAGCGCGAGCGGCACAAAGAACAGCTACCGCATCGGTATCTGCAACTACGTAGACGACGCATCACTCAACCAGATAGCAGAGAGCCTGCAGAACCGTCTCAAGGCGCGCGGCGCTGAGCTCGGTGTTGAGTTTACCGTCGACTACGACAACTGCAACGCAGATGCAAGCGTTATGGGTCAGATCATCTCGAACTTCCGGGCAGACAAGGTAGACCTTATGGTCGGTATCGCGACCCCCGTTGCAATGCAGATGCAGGCGGCGACAGAGGAGAGCGGAACTCCCGTTGTATTCGCAGCGGTATCCGACCCCGTCGGCTGCAAGCTCGTTTCTTCGCTCGAGACTCCCGGCGCTAATATCACGGGTACCTCCGATTACCTCGATACCCGTTCGGTGCTCGACCTTATCTTTGCACTTAAGCCCGATACCGCAAAGGTCGGTCTGCTCTATGACGTAGGTCAGGATTCGTCCGCTACTCCTATCGCAGAGGCTAAGCAGTATCTCGAGTCTAAGAACGTTACCGTTATTGAGCGCACCGGCACAAACGCAGAGGAAGTTACCCTTGCCGCTCAGGCACTCGTTGCAGACGGCGTTGACGCTGTATTCACTCCTACCGATAACACGATAATGAAGTCCGAGCTCTCCATCTATACCATCTTTGAGGAGGCAGGCATCCCGCACTTCACGGGCGCGGATTCCTTCGCACTTAACGGCGCATTCCTCGGCTACGGCGTTGACTATGTAAACCTCGGTGAGAATACCGCTGATATGATAGTTTCCATCCTCGTTGACGGCAAGGATCCCGCAACTACTCCCGTTATGACCTTCGACAACGGTACCGCGACGGTAAACGAGGAGGTCTGCGCAACGCTCGGCTATGACTTTGCAACCGTCTCAGAGACCTTCGCTCCCTTCTGCACGAAGGTCCAGGCTATCAAGACCGCAGAGAGCTTCAGCTGATTGGATTTTACTAAAAGATTATGATGTATCGCCCGTCGCAGTGCTGCCGGGATCGCCGCATGGCGGCGGGCGTGCTGAGGACTGAACGACGCTCATACAGTTGCGCGGAATGACGTGCATACAGAAGCGACGGAACGAACGCAGCACAAAGGCGTGCGGCACATATTGTATGCCGTCTGCACAGACGCGGCGGCGCTCTACGCCGTACCGCAAACGACACAAAACGGAGAATTATTATGGATCTGTCAACCGTACTTGACCTTGTTCAGACGGCGCTTGAGCTCGGACTGTGTACCTCACTTACCGTGCTTGCGCTCTTTCTCAGCTATTCGATGCTGAATGTCTGCGACCTGTCGACCGACGGCTGCTTTACCCTCGGTGCTGCGGTAGGCGCGATGGTAGCGGTCTCGGGACACCCCTATCTTTCGATCTTCGCGGCTATGGCGGCGGGAATCATCTCGGGCTTTGTCACCGCCTTTCTCCAGACAAAGATGGGCATCGACAGCCTGCTCGCGGGCATCATCGTAAACACGGGTCTTTACTCGATAAATATGGCGGTGATGGGAAACTCATCGCTCGTCAACATGAATACGACCGAGACGGTATACACCGTCGTCAAGGATGCGCTCAAGGGAACGCCGTTTGCGTCGTACTACAAGCTGATAGTTATCGGCGCGGCTGTGCTGCTCGTGATAGTATTTCTGTCGCTGTTTCTGCGCACGCGGCTCGGTCTCGCTATCCGCGCAACGGGCAATAACCCCGACATGGTCCGCTCCTCGTCGATAAACCCCGTATTTACGACTATCGTCGGTCTGTGCGTCGCTAATGCATTTACCGCGCTCTCGGGCTGCCTTCTGACGCAGTCGCAGAAGTCGGTCAGCATTGATACGGGCTCGGGCATGGTGACGATAGCGCTCGCGTCGCTGCTTATCGGCAGAGCGTTTTTCGGACGCGGAAAGATTCCGCTGCGCGCCGTAGGCGTTGTTATCGGCTCGGTCGTTTTCCGCCTTGTCTACACGGTAGCGCTCCGCTTCAATATACCCGCTTACATGCTTAAGCTCGTTTCCTCGGTTATCGTTATCATCGCAATCTCGGGACCGTATCTGCGTCGGCAGCTGCCTATCGTTATCAAACGCATCAGAGCGGGAAGAGGGGAGGCATAAGGATGGGAATGCTTGAAATTAAGGGCCTGCGCAAGGTTTTCGGCGCCGGGACCGTCGATGAGCACACCGCGCTTGACGGCATCGACCTCGATATAGAACGCGGTCAGTTTGTGACCGTAATAGGCTCAAACGGTGCGGGAAAATCCACCCTCTTTAATGCTATCTGCGGCAACTTTCCGATAGATGCGGGCAGGATAATGCTCGACGGCGAGAATATCACTCACCGCCCCGACTATAAGCGTGCGCGCGTTATCGGCAGACTTTTTCAGGACCCGATGCGCGGCAGCGCGCCCGGAATGAGCATCGAAGAGAATCTTGCGCTTGCCGCAGGTACGGGCTCGTGGCTGAGCAGCATAAAGCGCAGCGACCGTCAGCGCTTCCGTGAGATACTGCGCGAGCTCGATATGGGGCTTGAGGACCGTATGACGCAGCCCGTCGGTCTGCTCTCGGGCGGACAGCGTCAGGCGCTGACGCTGATGATGGCGACCGTCAACCCGCCTAAACTGCTGCTGCTCGACGAGCACACCGCCGCGCTCGATCCCGCGACGGCGGCGAAGGTGCTGGATCTTTCCGACCGCATCGTGCAGGAGAATGGACTCACCACCATGATGATCACCCACAACATGAAGGACGCCATCCGCCACGGAAACCGGCTCATCATGATGAACAAGGGCGAGATCATCTTCGACTGCCGCGGCGAGGAGAAAGCGAAGCTGACCGTGGAAGAACTGCTCGAAAAATTCGTGCAGATCTCCGGCAGCACGCTGGATAATGACCGCGCGCTGCTCGGCTGAATCAACAAACAAAAATTGCCGGAGGGAAATTCCCTCCGGCAATTTTCAGTCTCGCAGCATTTGCGCCGCGGCGGGCCGCGGCCTGTTTCAAACGGGAGCCCCGCACAGCGGGACTCCCGTTTGACAAATTACCACATCTGGCAGACAAAGCCGACGTTGTCGCCGTAGAAGGCGTAAAAGTCGAGCAGCGGGTTTTCGCGGCTGTCGTTATAGTACCAGCCGTCCTCGCGCCGCCACATCATGAGATAGTTCTCCGGCGCGTTGTCGCCGATGTCGATGCCGGACGGTTCGCCCTCGTCCCAACGGAAGAAGGTGATGATCTCGCCATCGGTATCGCGCCAGTTGCCGTCCGCCTGGCGCTCTGCGCCGAGCCAGACATAGTTGCATTTGGCGCTCGTGCACACGCGGACGATCTCGTTATACTCATCCTCCGTCATGGGCACCGCCAGCGTACCGCCGAGCTCCTCGCAGCGCTGCTGCGCCTGCGTCCAGCTCACGTTTTCGGCATAGACGACATAGCGCGGGCCCTTCGGCGTGGGCGACGGCGTCGGGTCCGGCGTAGCGGTCGGCGTCGGGGTGGGGATCTGCGTCGGTTCGGGCGTGG
>URDX01000015.1 GCA_900546695.1 uncultured Eubacteriales bacterium
GGCGGTAGAAAAAGCGGATAATCATTCCTTTGGAGAAATCCGATAGGATTTCATCTGCTTTCACGGTATCTGTGCCGAATAATAGCTTAATAATTGCTTTTATCCGCTTTTTCGGTCTGCGCTTTTTTAGCCTCCCCGAAGGTTAGTTGAGCATTGATTGACCACCGGTCACAGGCACCGCCTGCCCCGTCTCATACGTCTGCTCCACTATATAGAATATTGCCCTCGCGACATCAATAGTCTGACATCCGCGGTTCATCGGCACCTTACTCTCATAGAATCTGCGGACATCCTCCACCGTCTCAGCGCCGGGCACCTTACCAGCGCGCAGGTACTGAACGAACAGTCCCTTCTCGGGGTCGCTCCACAGCGGACCGTCGAGGAAGTTACCCGGGCAGACCGCATTAACCTTAATATTATACGGAACGAGCTCAAGTGCGAACGACTGAGTAAGTCCGATGCCGCCGAACTTGCTGCCCGCATATGCGAAATTCTTATTCGAGCCTGCAAGCCCCGACTTCGAGTTTATCTCGATTATATCCATCATATAGTCAGGCGCGATATCGTGCTGACGCTTCATCACGCGCGACGCATATTTGGTGCAGAGGAAGTAGCCCGTGTAGTTAACCGAAGTTACAAGCTCGAGCGTGCTCTTGGTCATCTCCTCGAGACTGCCGGCCTTTGCTATGCCCGCGTTGTTTACGAATATATCGAGTCCGCCGAAAGCAAGCACCGCGCTGTCTATCATATTCTTGACCGACTCCTCGTCGGTAACGTTTGCCGCTACGGCATAGCCGCGAACGCCGTACTCGGCGGCAGCCTTTGCAGCGCCGCTCTCGTTCATATCGGCAATGACGATGTTTGCGCCCTCGGCAGCCATTGCATCCGCAATGCCCTTTCCGAAGCCCTGAGCGCCGCCCGTAATGACCGCAATCTTGCCGTCAAGGCGCTTTTTCTGTGCGCCCGCATCTGCGACCTTGCTGCGGTAGCTCTCGACCTCCCAGTTAGCGATAAAATCTATCATCTCGTCGGTCATAGGCTTAACACCGCCGAAGAGCTTTGCATAAACGCAAATCTTCACCGCGTCGGTAAAGACCTCAAGCACCGTCTCCGCCTGCTTTGCATCCTTGCCGCAAGCGAACATTCCGAGCCCCGGAACGATAACGACGCGGGGTGCATAGCCGTGCTCTGCGCGGAAGCAGAGATACTCGGCGCGAACGGTCGCAAGATCGGTAACGGTATTGAGCACGAGCTGACTCGTCTTGGTATAAACAATATGGTCGGGGGAAAGGCTCTTTGTCGACGTATCGTACTCAAGCAGTGCGCGATTGCATACAAAGCGTACGACTGCCTCGCCCGTGCCGTCGGAATAGAGCATACGCAGAATGGGCGCGGTGCGCACCGCAAGGTCTACGTTGAAATCGGTTATCGGCTCAACATCGGGAATGCAGCCCTGCTCCTCTGCATACGAATGTATCTTTTCGTAAACCGATGTAAGCAGCTCGCCGCAGCCCTCGGGCGTGTCGGATGCTACGAATATTCCGTGATTTTCGAGGAACAGTATATCGGGGAAAACGCCGCCGTTCTCTGCCATCTTAGCCTTTATTGCGTCGCGGCAGTTGAGCGCGAGGATATAGCCCGGCTTGCAGATAGGAATCCATACCGTGCGTGCGGGGTCGAACATGCGTGCGACAGCCTCGGCACCGCCCTTTGCGCAGGTGATACCGTTGATGGCAGCGGGATGAACGTGCAGCACGTAGCGCTGCGCGAACAGCTCATGCAGCAGCGTTTCGACGCTCGGTCGGCGATTCTCGCCCGGTGCGCGTGCAGCCATCATGTCGGAAAGCACGGCAGCCTCGCGTTCAGACTCGCCCGCAGGATAATCCTTATCCCACATCGCGCCGAGAGCGTGACGGTCCATCTTTACGAACTCTCCGGGCTTTATCGTTGCGAGCGCGGTGCCCGAGCCCTTGACGAACAGCCAATCCTCGTTTTTGTAGGAGGTATTTCCGCCTCCCGCGAGGACAAACTCGGGATTGCTCCCGTACAGATTACTCATATCCGCAAGTGCGGTAAGCTCTTTCTCAAACATTTCTATAACCCATGCCTTCGCTCAGCGAAAGCTCCCTTTCTTTAAAGCCATGCGGCGGTCGGCGCAGCCGTTTCCGTCTGTATCGAAAATCAGATGTCCTTTGCGTTGCGGAGCACATACTGCTCTGCTTCAAGACACCAGAGCTCGTTGTGGCGGGCGCAAATCTCGGCAAGGTCGGCATAGAACGGGTCGTTCTTTCCGAGCTCGGCAAAGTCAGCTATCGCGACGAGCGGCATATCCTTGTTGGTGTAGATGAGCTTCTTTCCGCCCTTTATCTCGGGCAGATGAAGAACGGTATCTACGACCGTATTCATACCGCCGACGTGCGTTATCATCGCAGCGGGGTTAATATCGCCCGACTCCATCATGCGCAGAGCCTCGCGCATATCATCCGTGTTGCCGCCGCTCGTACCTACGATATGGGTCGAGCCGTAGTGAACATTATAGAAGTTGAACTCCGCAGAGAATGCAGGATTCGTCGGTCCGGCAAAGAAGTTGAGACAGCCATCGCGCGCGAGCAGCTTGTCGCCCATCTCCACGACCGGTTTTACGGGAGCATAGACGAAAACATCGTTGTAGCCGCGTCCGCCGGTCAGCTCCATCATGTGAGCTACGGGGTCGTCGAGCTTGCCCGTATTCAGATATACGAGTTTAACTCCCTTTGCGGCAGCCTTCTCGACCGAGAGAATCTGCTCAGCGCGTGCAAGACGCGCATCATCGAGATCGGTAACGACGACAAGCGAGGGCTTACGGTCGCAGCCGATGGCATAGTCTATCGCGCCGAGGCCCATCGGTCCCGCACCTGCAAGAATTGCAAGGCAGCCGCCCTCTACGATGCCCATATCGTGAATGTACTTACCGGGTGTTGTGTGGTAGCATGCATGGAACGCGCCGACGATGCACGAAACGGGCTCTGCAAGCGAGCCGTAGAAAAAGGCGTCGCCCTTATACGAAAGCAGGCAGCCGGTCTCCATGACCTCGTTCGGGATAACGACGTAGGTTGCGTCGCCGCCGACGTACTTGTACGAATAACCGGGGGCATAGAGGCTGCCCTTGTAGTTCATCGCGGGCTGAATGGAAAAGCGGTCGCCGGGTTCAAACTCGGATGCCCACTTCGAGCCGACCTTAACTATCTCGCCGCAGAACTCATGTCCGATAATGGTGGGATTCTCCGCAACATTGTCGGGCACGCGCTTGTGATCCTCACCCTGTAAAGCCGCCTTGTGCGACGACATGCACACACTGTCCGAAATGACATGCGCCAGTATCTCGTCCTCGCGCGGCTCCGGAAGCTCAAACTCCTCGAGGCGGAGATCATTTTTTCCGTAGATTCTTACAGCCTTGGTTTTCATTTCAATATGCTCCTTTTTGTTTTTTCGCGGAAATCGGCGTTTACAGCCGGGACATCCGCCGCGCCGCACGCCGTATGCGCATACACACCGGAATTATACTGTGATGCCCTTGCAATTGCCGCCGTATTATGATATAATGAGGATAGCTGTGCCGCCGCAAATGCTGTCCGCAGCGTGCCGACCGTCTCGGGAGACGCATAAAGTCCCGTCAGACATGCCGTTTGCTCGGCAGAGCTCCCGTTCGGTCAATTTAAACAAAATCATTATATCATCACTTTTGTAATTTGTCAACTGCTTCATGTGCTGATATTACATTATTTTTATCGTTTTTAACAAACATTATCTGATTCGGGGACGAATATGAACGAAAAAGAGAAAAAAATGCCGACGTACGAGCAGGCGAGCGCGCGCATAGACGAGCTCTGCCCGCTTCTGACATACTATTCTAAGCGCTATTACGTCGATGACGACCCCGTCGTTTCGGACGGCGAATACGATATGCTCTTCCGTGAGCTGGGCGAGCTCGAGGAGCTTTATCCCGAGCTGCGCAGACCCGATTCGCCCACTCTGAGGGTCGGCGGCGCGGTGCTCGACCGTTTTGAAAAGGTGACGCACGCGGTGCCGATGGGAAGTCTGTCCGACGTTTTCAGCTATGAGGAACTGAGCGAATTTCTGTGCAAAGCCGATTATTCGGGCGACTGGTCGGTCGAATGCAAGATAGACGGGCTCTCGGTCTCGCTCGAGTATAACGGCGGGCTGTTTACGCGCGGCTCTACCCGCGGAAACGGAACTGTCGGCGAGGATGTCTCCTCAAATCTGCGGACCATACACTCGATACCGCTGTCTGTCCCGTATAAGGGACACCTCGAGGTACGCGGCGAGGTCTATATGCCGCGCCGCAGCTTTGCAAGGCTGAACGAGCGCAGAGACGAGGAGGGCCTGTCGACCTTCGCAAACCCGCGAAACGCCGCGGCGGGCTCGCTGCGTCAGCTCGATTCGCGCATAGCGGCAGAGCGCGGCCTCGACATCTATATATTCAATATTCAGGCGTGCGACCGCACGTTTGAGAGCCACAGCGACGGGCTCGACTGGCTCGTTTCGCTCGGCTTCAGCGTTATTCCGTTCCGTGAACGGCTGCGCAGCACCGCGGATATCGTATCGGCGATAGAGCGGATAGGCGAGGAGCGTCACCGTCTGCCCTGCGATATCGACGGAGTTGTAATAAAGGCGGACGAGATAGCCGCGCGCGAGCGCATAGGCGAGCTCTCGGGCAGACCGAAATGGGCTGTAGCGTACAAATTCCCGCCCGAGCAGCAGGACACGCGACTGCTCGACATCACCGTTCAGGTAGGCAGAACGGGCGTTCTCACCCCGACGGCGGAGCTTGAGCCCGTTCGTCTCGCAGGCACGACCGTCTCGCGCGCGACGCTGCACAACATCGACTTTATAACCGAGCGCGACATACGCATAGGCGACACGGTAACGGTACAGAAGGCGGGAGATATAATTCCCGAGATAGTGGCAGTGCGGCATGAGCTGCGCCCCGCAGACAGCGCGCCGTACACTATGCCCGCCGTCTGCCCGTCATGCGGGGAGCATGTTTCGCGGGATGAGGGCGCGGTAGCAACACGCTGCACAAATCCCCTCTGCCCCGCGCAGCTCGAGCGCACGCTGATACATTTCGCGTCGCGCGACTGCATGGGCATCGACGGAATGGGACCCGCAGTTGTTCGCGCGCTGCTCGCGTCGGGCATGGTACACAGCATCCCCGATATCTACGGTCTCGCGCCCGATCAGCTTGCTTTGCTCGACCGTATGGGAGAGGTCTCAGCGACTAAGCTGTGCGCGGCGATAGAGCAGTCAAAGAGCAGAGGCGCGGCGCGGCTGATATACGCGCTCGGCATACGCGGAGTCGGAGAGGTCGCCGCAAGAGCGCTCGCAGAGGAGTTCGGCGGCATACGTCAGCTCGCACTGGCGGGTGCGGAGCGGCTGACCGAGATTGCCGACATCGGCGACATAACGGCGCAGAGCATTGCGGATTTCTTTGCCTCACCGTCGACGGCGGAACTGATAGACAGGCTCGACGCATGCGGCGTTCTGCTCGATACAAAGGCGGAAGAACGGCGAGGCGACGCATTTGCGGGGCTGACATTCGTGCTGACGGGAACGCTCCCGACAATGACGCGAGACGAAGCATCTCGAGTAATAAAGAGTCTCGGCGGTAAGACATCATCCTCCGTTTCGGCAAAGACCGACTACCTTCTCGCGGGCGATAAGGCGGGCAGCAAGCTGACAAAGGCGGAATCGCTCGGCATCAAAATAATTGATGAAGCGGAGCTGCGCCGCATGGCGGGACTGTGATGCACACATCATCCACCGCCGCGCATGGCTTTAATGCCGAACGGTGCACGCAAAACATCTCAAATAAATTATAACAAACCACAAGGAAAACATTTATGCTGATAGACAAGGTCAAGGTATACGTAAAGGCGGGCGACGGCGGAAACGGCGCTGTTACCTTCCGCCGCGAAAAATACGTCTCGCACGGCGGACCCGACGGCGGCGACGGCGGGCGGGGCGGCAACATCGTCATAACGATAGATGAGGGTACAAACACCCTGCTCGACTACAAGAACCGCAGAAAGTTCATTGCGCAGAACGGAGAAAACGGCTCGGGCGCGAAGTTTCACGGCGGCAACGGCAAGGATACCGTGCTGCCCGTTCCGCCCGGAACTGTAATTAAGGACGCGGAGAGCGGACTCGTTATAAAGGACATGTCCGAGGACGGCGAGCCGTTCGTGCTCTGCCGCGGAGGCAAGGGCGGCTGGGGCAACCGCCATTTCGCAACCCCGACAAGACGCACGCCGCGCTTTGCGAAAAGCGGACTTAAGGGCGAGGAGCGCGAGGTCATATTCGAGCTCAAGATGATAGCGGACGTCGGTCTCATCGGCTTTCCGAGCGTCGGAAAATCCTCCATTCTCTCGGTGATATCCGCGGCAAGGCCGAAGATTGCCGAATATCACTTCACCACCCTCTCGCCGAATCTCGGCGTTGTGCGGCTGCGCGACGGCAGAGGCTTTGTCGCCGCAGATATCCCCGGACTTATCGAGGGTGCGAGTGAGGGCGCGGGACTCGGGCATGCATTTCTGCGTCACATCGAGCGCTGCCGCATGCTGCTGCACGTCGTCGATGTTTCGGGTATAACGGGGCGCGATCCCGTCGAGGATATCATCACCATAAACCGCGAGCTTGAGCGTTTCAGCGAGGCACTTGCATCGCTGCCGCAGCTGCTGATTGCAAACAAATGCGACGCGGTCTCCGACCCAGATGCGCTCGCACGGGTAGAGAGCTACGCCCGTGAGCACGGGCTTGAGCTTATCAAGATCTCCGCCGCAACACGTCAGGGCATCGACGCTATGCTCTCGGTCGTTGCCGACCGTCTGCGCACACTGCCGCCCGTTGTGGTATACGAGCCCGAGTACGTCTGCCGCCCCGAGAGCGAGCTCATCGACCGAAACGATCATGAGGTCGAGATTCACCGCGAGGGCTCGACATACGTCGTCGAGGCGGATTGGCTCTGGAATCTCGTCGGCTCGGTCAACTTTGAGGACCGCGACTCGCTGCGCTATTTTCAGCGCGTGCTGCGTACGAGCGGCGTTATAGACCGTCTTGAGGAAGCGGGCTGCGGCGACGGCGATTCTGTAGCTATCTACGACTTTGAATTCGACTTTGTAAAGTAACGGACGTATAAAGGCAAAAAATGCCGAAACAAAGCCTTGACAAGCAGCCGCGGCAATGCTATCATATAATTTATATGACAACGATATAAAAGAAGGCAGGCTCCGCCGCATGCAAAGCATCCGACGGGTAAAAACGCAAAGGACAGGACAGAACAGATATGATACAGAAACCATACGGTACAAACGACATTCTTCCGGGCTACACCGAGAAATGGCAGTATATCGAGTCGGTGGCGCGTGAGGTGGCTGCACTTTACGGCTTCGGCGAGATACGCTTTCCCACAATAGAGTATACCGAGCTGTTTCAGCGCGGAGTAGGTGACACGACCGACGTTGTTCAGAAGGAGATGTATACCTTCGACGACCGCGAGGAGGGACGCAGCATCTCGCTCCGCCCCGAGGGTACCGCATCGGTCGCGCGCTCGGTCATCGAAAACGGTCTGTACGGCGGCACGATGCCGCTGCGGCTCTACTACATAATCAACTGCTTCCGTCACGAGAAGCCGCAGGCGGGCAGATACCGCGAGTTTTATCAGTTCGGCGTTGAGCTTTTCGGCGCGACCTCCGCTGCTGCGGACGCACAGATAATCGCACTCGGAGCGGCATTTCTCCGCCGTCTCGGTCTGCCCTTTATTCTACGTCTCAACAGCATCGGCTGTAAGAAATGCCGCGCGGACTATCAGCGCGCGCTTATAGAATATTTCTCATCGCACCGCGACAAGCTCTGCGACAGCTGCAAGACAAGGCTCGAGCGCAATCCGCTCCGTCTGCTCGACTGCAAGTCCGAGATATGCTCCGAGATTGCAAAGGATGCGCCTAAGACGACCGACTACCTCTGCGACGACTGCGCGCAGCACTATTCCGAACTGCTTGCGACCCTCGACGGCATGGACATCGAGTACGTTTCCGACCCGAAGATAGTTCGCGGTCTCGACTACTATTCGAGAACGGTATTTGAGTATCAGTTCACGGGCATCGGCGCGCAGAACGCTCTCGGCGGCGGCGGACGTTATGACGGACTAATCGAATCGGTCGGCGGTCCCGCGCTCTCGGGTATCGGCTTTGCAATGGGCATTAACCGCCTTATACTCGCGATGGAGCAGACGGGCGCAGCTTATCCCGAACAGCCGAAGCCGACGCTCTACATCGCAGCGCTCGGAGCGCCCGCAATGCGCCGCGCCGCAGTACTCGCGCAGCAGCTGCGTGAGCGCGGTATCCGCGCGGAATCCGATATCGTCGGACGTTCGCTCAAGGCACAGATGAAATACGCAGGTAAATCCGGCTTCCGCTACACGCTGATGATAGGTGACAGCGAGCTCGAAACGGGCAGAGCCTTCCTTCGCAATATGGAGCAGAGCGAGCAGACCGAGATAGAGATAGACCGCGTAGCCGAATATCTTGTCTGAGGCGCACATCGCGCATGTGCCCCCGGCTTACACGCGCATAGAGCACAGTACTTATAACACATAGTCCGGTAACACATAATCCCGTACACATAAAGACAGCGGCAGCACGCACCAAGCGTCGGCACCGCCCGAAAGGATATAAACAGCATGGAAAGAGAATTTCTGTCCGAGAAGGACAAAAGAACAAAATACTGCGGAGAGTTCACCGCAGCGGATATCGGAAAGCGCGTCTGCGCGATGGGATGGGTACAGCGCCAGAGAGACCTCGGCAGCCTGATATTCATCGACCTGCGCGACCGCACGGGTATCGTGCAGCTAGCGTTTGACGACAAGACCAAGCGCAGCATTTTTGATATGGCATTCGCGCTCCGCAGCGAGTACGTCATCGTTGCATGGGGCACCGTCCGGCCGCGCGGCGAGGATGCGGTCAACCGCAACATTCCGACGGGGGAGATAGAGATATTCGTCGATGAACTGAAGCTGCTCTCAGAGGCTCAGACCCCACCGTTCGAGATAGTCGAGAACAGCGACGTTCGCCCCGAGGTGCGTCTGAAATACCGCTATCTCGACATGCGCCGCCCCGACCTTAACGCACGCATCATCGCGCGCGGCAAAATTGCAAAGCTCGCACGCGACTACTACTACGATAACGGCTTTATCGAGATAGAAACGCCCGACCTCATCGCGCCTACGCCCGAAGGAGCACGCGACTATCTCGTACCGAGCCGCGTTCATCACGGTCATTTCTATGCGCTGCCGCAGTCGCCTCAGCTCTATAAGCAGCTGCTTATGCTCTCGGGCTTTGACCGCTACATGCAGATAGCCCGCTGCTTCCGCGACGAGGACCTGCGCGCAGACCGTCAGCCCGAGTTCACGCAGATAGATGTTGAGATGTCCTTCTGCCGTCAGGATGACGTTATCGAGGTGACGGAGGGCTTCCTTTCATATCTCTTCCGCGAATTTCTCGGTCGCGAGCTGCCGACTCCCCTGCTCCGCCTGACATACGACGAGGCTATGAACCGCTTCGGCTCGGATAAGCCCGACATGCGCTTCGGTATGGAGCTGTGCGACCTCTCCGACCTCGCTGCAGGCTGCGGCTTTAAGGTATTTGCGGGTGCCGTCGAGGCAGGCGGCTCGGTCCGCGGTATCAACGTCAAGGGCGGTTCGCGCTTCTCCCGCAAGGAGATAGATTCGCTCACCGAGTATGCAAAGACCTACCGCGCAAAGGGCGTTGCATGGCTGAAAAAGAACAGCGGTGAGATATCGTCCTCCTATGCAAAGTTCCTCAGCGAGCAGGAGAATGCGGCGATAAACGACCGTCTCGGACTCGAGGACGGCGACCTGCTGCTCATCGTTGCCGACAAGAACAGCGTTGTGTTTGATTCGCTCGGTGCGCTCCGCTGCGAGTGCGCGCGCCGTCTCGACCTCATAAAGCCCGGCGATTACAAGCTGCTCTGGGTCACCGACTTCCCGCTGCTCGAGTACAGCGAGGAGGACGGCAGATACTACGCAAAGCATCACCCCTTCACCATGCCCAATGAGGACGATCTCGAGCTGCTGCGTGATGGCAAGAATCTCGACAAGGTCCGCTCTATTGCATATGATATAGTTATCAACGGCACCGAGGCGGGCGGCGGCTCAGTCCGTATCCACCGTCCCGATGTGCAGAAGCTCATATTCCGCACGCTCGGCATGAGCGACGAGGAGGCACAGTCCAAGTTCGGCTTCCTGCTCGATGCGTATAAGTACGGGGCTCCGCCGCATGCGGGAATGGCGTTCGGTCTCGACCGTCTTGTAGCGCTCATGCTCGGCATCGAGGATATCCGCGACGTTATCGCGTTCCCGAAGGTCCAGAACGCCTCCGAACTCATGACAAAGTGTCCGACGCTCGGCGACCCCAAGGCTCTCGAGGAGCTCGGAATCGCCGTAGTCGACACCGAGGACGAGGCGGAAGAATAAGAAATATCGCCGCATGTTCCCGCCGCATGCTCGGATTCTCCGACCCTGCGCGGGCGATGCGCGGTGCCCCATTCAGCATACCTAAAGGAAAACCGAAAGGAAAAATCAAATGGCTACTTTTTCAAGAACATTTGACGAGCGACGCACGATAGAGCGACTGACAAAGCTCTACGGTCTCGGACCCAAGGTGCTCCGCTGCTCAAAGATAATCAACGGACACATAAACGATACATACAACGTCACCGTGCTCGGCGCGGACGGAAAGCCGCATTCGTACATCTATCAGCGCGTTAACTCCTCCGTTTTTTCGGAGCCCGCGCTCATCATGCAGAATCTTGCTGTCATCCGCGACTGGCTCGAGACACATCAGAGCGACAGCGCATGTCATGTGCTCACCTTCCTGAAAACAAGAATAGGTACGAATTTCGTCACCTCTCCGAGCGGCGGCTTTTGGCGCGTCAGCGAGTTTGTCGAGCATTCGACCGTTTTCGACATGATAGAGGACGAGCGTGTAATGGAGCGCACGGGGCAGGCGTTCGGTGAGTTTCAGCTGCAGCTGGCGGGGATACCGATGGATAAGATAGTCGAGACCATTCCCGACTTCCACAATACCCCCAAGCGTATTCAGACCCTGCTCGACGCTGCCGCCGCAGACACCGAGGGCAGAGCCGCGGAATGCGAAAAGGATATCATCTTCTTCGAGGATAACCGCGAGCATTTCTCTACTCTGCAGCGTCTGCGCGACGACGGCACTATACCCGTGCGCATCACTCACAACGATACAAAGTGCAATAACATCCTCTTCGATCGTGATACCTTCGACCCCGTGATGATAATCGACCTTGATACCATCATGCCCGGTCTTGCTGCGTACGACTACGGTGACGCTATCCGCTGCGCGGCGAACTTTGCGCCCGAGGATGAGCCCGATCTGCGTAAGGTCGGCTTGAATCTCAAATACTTTGAGGCGTTTACGCGCGGCTTTGTCGGTGCGTGCAAGGAGGTAATGACCGAGGCGGAGGAAAAGAACCTCGCACTCGGCGCTCCTACCCTCGCATTTGAGCTCGGCGCACGCTTCCTCACCGACTATCTCAGCGGTGATACCTACTTCAAGCCCGCGCACCCGCGCCATAACCTTGAGCGCGCCCGCTGTCAGATGAAGCTTTGTCAGGATATGATGAAGCGCTTTGATTTTATGTGTCAAACGGTTGATAAGTATTATTGCTGATTTGGGATGTTAAAATCGCGCGGGACATAATCTGCGATTTTATCTATCATCTTTATCTGTCATCTAATCAGGTATGACTGAAAAAGCGCAGACCGATTATCACAGACGAGCCCAAGCCGTCTGAGACAGAATCATTACAAATATGTGTAAAGCAAGTCTGTCGGAAATCAGGTGTTTTCCGACAGACTTGTTAATTTATCGGTATAATGCCGTATTACCTAAAAAACTCAGCACCGTTACGCCGCTACACGCTCATCTGCGCAGGGGTATCAAAGCGCGTTTCTATCAGCTTTTCGCATTCGGGCGGGGAGTAGACCCATGAGTCGATATGTCCGACCGACTCGGGCAGAAAATACTTTATCCGCCTGTCGGGCACGGTTATCCCCATGCTGTCAATGAGCACGAGCTTGACCTTCATCCTCTCTGGGATAATGCTCTTTATGTAGACAGCCGCCGTGTCGCCTATCGCCGTGCCAGGGCGATACTCGGACAGCCCCGCAAGGTTCGGCGTCAGCTCGACAAAGATACCGTAATCCTCTATGCTGCGCACCGTACCGCTGACCGTCTGCCCCGCAGAGAAAAGCGCGGCATTCTCCGCCCATGTGCCGAGAAGCTCCTTATGCGATACGTACAGTCGCGTAACAAAGCCCGACTCGTCCCGCTCGATGCTGCGGATGACAGTCCTCAGATTCATGCCCGCGTAGAGACGGTCGGCAGGATGAGAGATGCGCGAGACTGAGATGCAGTCTATCGAGAGCAACGAAACTATACCGCAGCCGACATCGACAAATGCACCGAAATGCTCGAGATGCGTTACGGACGCGGGAATGATATCCCCCTCGACAAGCGACGAGAGACCGCAGCGAACGCATTCCGCCTGTGCCGCACGTCGCGACAGCACGGCATAGCTCTCGCCCGCGCTGTTTCGCTCTATCGAGATAACGCGGAAGCAGACGGGCTTTCCCACCCGCGTTATTACCGCAATATCCCGCGTTTCGCCGCCGCCCGGCTGATAGACCGCCTCTCCGCGCGGAATTATCCCGCGCATGCAGCCGAGATCGACTGTCAGCGCCATTTCGCTGTCGCAGAGCACCGCCATGCCCTCGAGTATTTTTCCGCTCGCCGCAGCACGCTCAAGCGACGCCTGAGAGGAAAGCGCCTCTCGGTTTTCTGCGGTACCGTACAAGCTCCCCTCCGGCAGGTATCTGTTAACTGTCATATATTTCTTCGACCTCCGTATACTTTTTAACGCCGCTGTGCGGCTTCCAATCAACTAATATGCGGTGAGCGAAAAAAATATGAGCGCTGCCCCGCATATCCGTAAAGGTGTGCGGCAAAATGCGGCGGAAGCAAAGTAATTTACGCAATTCCGAGCGTACAAAGCACAAAAACCGTCCCGCAGGATAAACGGAATACCCTGAGGGACGGTTTTGTTTATGAATCAGACACTCAATCTTCAAAAAGGTCGTTTATCATGCGGATAGATACCTCGGTAAGTATCTCTCCGCCCGCGCTCGTGACAAAGCAATTCGAGACCTGGGTCGAGTAGCTTCCCGACGCCTCTGCAATGGGGGTCGGCAGATAAGCGCCGCAGCCGTCGGTCAGCTCTGCGGTGAAGGTATACTCCGCCTTAGAGCGTGCGCGCATACGCAGACCGAACTCGATATACAGCTCAAAGGGATTTGTGATAAAAGCGCACTCGCCGATACGCAGCGCATGAACGCCCGTATCGTATATCGTAGACTTCTGCTGGCGCTTATAGCGGTTGATAACCCCCGCATGCCAGCTCGAATCCATCCGCGTGCCCGCATCCGATGCGCGCAGCGCCTCGATAGTGCCGCCCGCGCGGCTGAGTATCTCGTCGAACTTTTTCTGCGCCTCGCGGTATTCCTCACCCGAAACGGTACGCAGCGGCAGCTGAAGCACATCATATGTATGGCGCACGACAGCCTCACGCACTATGCTGCTGCGGGCATGGTCATAATGCTCGGCAAAGCACATGAGCAGCCGTCTGCCGAGCTCGTTTGCACCGGGTATCTCGTGCATGTCGGGCTCACCGCGGTTGCGGCGTACAAGATCGCGCGGCGCGATATTTCCCGCAAAGCCGATAAGCGGCAGCACGAATATATCTCTGCCGAGCATCGCCTCAAGCTGCATTCTGAAATATCCGACAAAATCCGCAGAATAATACTCCTGCATCTCGAGCACCTGCGCGGGGCAATGGAAGCTCATGATAACGCCGCTGAGCTCGTCCTTTCCGTCAAAGACATACAGCATCTCAATGCCGTTGTCATTGCAGCCCTCGAGCGTATCAAAGTTGTAGTCGTCTGTTCCGCCGTACATCGCCGAAACGCCGTTTCTGTATGTAACGCGGCGGGGGTGACCGATAACGGCATGTCCGAGCTCGGGCGCAACACCTGCGGGTGCGAGCGTGTTTATCGCGTCGACGCATGCGGACGCTACGAGCGGCACGAAATACTTAGTGCGGTATTCATCGGGCGACATGACCCCCTCGGGCAGCTCGATGATGTCGAAAGCCTCGCCCCATATCTCGTTCATCGCGTTGTTGTAGATACCCGGTGCGGTGTGTGTATGAATGGTGCTGATAATGAGTCTGTCGCGGGTAAAGCCCGGGAAAGCCTCGGCTATCAGCGCAGCGATATCGTCAACGACCTCGGTAAGTATCTCCACAAGATCGACCGAGCACCATACAACGGGCTCGCCGCCGTCGTTGCATACGGCGAATGCGGTCGCGTAAAGCGGGTCGTTCGTGTGCGTAGGTATGCGCATGTGGAACTGTCCCTGAAGCGGTACGGGCGCGGGCGGGGTGATATTGCGCTTTCCCCAGCCGCAGAGTATTGTCTTGCTTTCTGTGTTTTCCATGATAATAGATCCTTTCGGCTGTATATCTGTCTCCGACCTCGGTCGGGAGCATTCGATTTTGCACGGGCACTGCCCGCTGCATTCTGCGCAGCTTTGCGCGATGCATTTGCTGTCGGGTCATAATATTGACCCATGCCGACGGAGTTGATATTTCGGGGCGATGCGCCCTCTTTAATTATCTGTTTATCTTTACAATATGAAATCACGTATTCCGCACAAGAACGGCGTAAAAGAAGCCGTCGGTGCGGAGATATGCGGGCTGCTCGGGGTCGGGAAAGACCGTATGCATCTGCTCGCAGCTGTAGCCGCTGTGCCGTGCAAGAAACGTCTCGACCTGTTCCTCATTCTCGTGCTTATTCAGCGTGCAGGTCGAATAGAGCAGTCTGCCGCCTACCCTCGGGTAAAGCGCTGCCGCCTCGAGAATACGCGCCTGCAGCTGCGTCAGCTCGCCGTCCGATGTGCGCTCTCCCGCGCGGGTACGCATGTCGGGCTTTTTCGCAAGCACGCCGAAGCCCGAGCAGGGCACGTCGCATATAACGCAGTCTGCCGTATCGACGGCGGACGAGTCGGGCTGAGCCGAATCGCGCGCCGCGGCGATAATGATGTCTATGCCGAGCCGCTTTGCACCCTCGCGTATCAGATGCAGCTTTGATTCGTACAGATCGTACGAGAGCACCCTGCCCTCGCCGTGCATCAGCGCAGCGGCGGCAAAGCTCTTGCCACCGGGTGCGGAGCACATGTCGATAACGGTATCCCCCCGCTGCGGCGCAAGCGCCTCTACAGCCATGCCCGACGCATCATCCTGAACGGTACACAGCCCCTCGCGGAAAGCGGGGATAGCTGCGAGCGAGCACGGCGACGGCAGACGCACGCTGTGCGGTGAATACGGGGACGGCTCTGCGGTAATGCCGTCACGTGCAAGCCGCTCAAGCAGCCCGTCACGGTCGGTGCGGATAAGATTCGCGCGCAGCGTCGGTGTCGGGGGCTCGTCCATGCCTCTGAGTATCCGCTCGGTCTGTTCTTCTCCGTACTGCTCACGCCACAGCGCGGCGAGCTCACGCGGCACGGAATAGCATACCGAGAGATAACCGCACGGGTCTGTGCCGCGGTCGGGCAGCTTCAGCTCCCCGCGGCGGCGGATAAACGAGCGCAGCACGGCGTTTACAAACGGTGCGGCACTCGATGTCCCGCGGCGCACGAGCTTTACGCTCTCATTGCATGCCGCACTGTCGGGCACGCTCTTCATGTAGATTATCTGATACAGCCCCATCCGCAGCGCGACTGCGACCGTCGGGTCAAGCTTTGCGAGCGGCTTGCTCGAAAGCAGCGATATATAGTAGTCGAGCGTTATCCTGCGCTCGGTCACGCCGTAAACAAGCGCGGTAAAAAAGTCGCGGTCTCGTCCCTCAAGCCCCGCTTCGCGCAGCGCCCTGTCGAGTGCTATATTCACATACAGTCCCTCCGACTCGCAGCGCAGCAGAAAACGGTGTGCGAGCGCACGAACGTTACGCGGCGCGGGCGCGCCGTTTATTTTTGCGGAGCTGCCTTTTGCGGGCGCATAATGTGCCCCTGCACGGGTGCTCCTCGCCTTTTCGGCTTTGCCGCCGCTCATTCGCCCACCTTGCTCAGCACATCACCGACGGCGATTCCCCTACCGTTGATAAAGTCCTGCGCGCGCATGCGTTTTTTTCCCTCGGGTACAAGCTCGGTTATCGCTATCGCGCCGTCGCCCGTACGGACGTGCACTGCACCGCCGTCAAGCGAGATGACCTCGCCGACCGCAGCGCCCGCGCCGGTGTGCTGCGAGAGCTGAGCGGATACGAGCTTAAGCAGCTTGCCTCGGCATACGACCCTGCCGAGCGGAATCGGAGAAAGACCGCGAATAATGTCGACAAGCACCTCTGCGGGTGCGGAGAGATCAAGTGCGGTATCGCCGCGACCTATCTTCTCCGCGTAGGTAACGCCCTCGCTCGGCTGCGGCACGGGTCTGAGCGTACCGCTCTCCGCAGCGTGCAGCGTTGAGACTATCAGCTGTGCACCGAGCGCGGCAAGACGGTCGTGCAGCGTTTCAAAGTTATCCTCGGGCGTGACAGGTGTCTGCGCCGTCTTAAGCATATCGCCCGTATCGAGTCCTGCATCCATCTGCATTGTCGTTACGCCGCTCATGCGGTCGCCCGCCATTATGCAGCGCTGTATCGGAGCTGCGCCGCGCCAGCGCGGGAGAAGCGATGCATGGATATTGATGCAGCCGAGGCGCGGATACGAAAGAATGTATTCGGGCAGTATCTTGCCGTACGCCGCAACTACTATCACGTCGGGTCTGAGCTGTTCAAGGCACGGCATAAGCTGCCCCTCCTTCAGCCGCTCGGGCTGATATACGGGGATGCCGAGACGTTCCGCCGTTACCTTGACGGGCGGCGGCAGCATGGTCATTCCCCTGCCGCGCGGCTTGTCGGGCTGAGTCACGGCGCCTACCGTTTCAAAGCCCGCCTCCGCAATGCTGCGCAGCGCCGCTGCGGCAAAATCTGGCGTACCCATAAATAAAATTCTCACTTGAATACCTCTCGTTTTATTCCTTCTCCAGCTCGCGCATCTCCTCGGGTGTGAGCACGCGGATGGCATCGTCGGTAAACAGCTTTCCGTCGAGATGGTCTATCTCATGGCAGAAGCAGCGCGCGGTGAGCCCGCTGCCCGATATCGAAAAGTATTCGCCCTTGCGGTTCATGGCACGGACGGTGACGGTCATGGGTCTGTCCGTGACAGCCCATACCCCGGGGACCGAAAGACATCCCTCAAGCTCCTGCTGACGCTCCTCCGAACAACTCAGTATAACGGGATTTATCAGCTCGAGAACGCCCGCCTTATCATGCTCAACGAGCACAATTCTGCGGCGCACGCCGACCTGCGGAGCGGCAAGTCCTACCCCCTCCGCCTTTGCAAGCGTCTCGCGCATATCGTCGAGCAGGGTAAGTATACGCGGTGTTATTTCGGTGACCTCACGGCATACGCCGCGCAGTACGGGGTCACCCTCCTTTACTATATTAAGCAGTGCCATATTGTTTCCTTTCCGCCCGAATCACACGGTATCCGGGTCAATATCTATGCTGACGGTGCAGCCGCCGAGCCCCTTTTCTCCGCCCGCGCCGAGCAGGCGGCGCAGCAGCTCTCTTGTGCGGCTGTCCTGTTTTATTTTACATACTATCCTGTATCGAAACAGCCTGTTTACACGGTAAACGGCAGCCTCGAACGGTCCGAAGCATATCAGCGCTACATCGCGATATTCGCCGCCTATCAGCTCGGTCAGCAGCCGATAAAGCTCGGTGCTCGCAGCCATGACCGACCGCTCATCCTCGCCCGTCACCGATATCAGCGCGATATGGCAGAACGGCGGAAAGAGCATCGCCCTGCGATAGGCAATCTCGCTCCTGTAAAAGGAATCGTAATCCTGACGCGACGCGCATTCTATCACCGGGTGATCGGGGTTGCAGGTCTGAATGACCGCTTTGCCCTGCTGTCCGGCGCGCCCCGCTCTGCCGACGAGCTGCGTTATCATCGAAAACGCCCTCTCGCTCGCCCTGAAATCCTCGAGATACAGCGCCGTATCCGCAAGTATCACGCCCGACACATCGACCGCGGGGAAATCGTGTCCCTTTGTGACCATCTGCGTGCCGAGCAGAATGTCATATTCATGCGCACGGAAGCGACCAAGCATCTCATAGAACGAATTCTTTGCGGAGGTCGTATCCGCATCCATACGCAGTATGCGCGCGGAGGGATAGCGCGTTTTCAGCTCCTCCTCCACCCGCTGTATGCCGAAGCCGACGCGGGTCATGTGCTCGCACCCGCATGAAGGGCATTTTTCGGGTATGCGCTGACGGTGCCCGCAGAAATGGCAGACAAGCTCATCACCCGTGCGCCCCGTATGATAGGTCATAGAGACGCTGCAATTCGGGCAATGTACCGCCTCGCGACATGACGGGCATATCATAAAATGATTGTATCCGCGCCGATTCATGAACAAAATCACCTGACGGTGCGCCGCAAGCGTCTGTCTTATGCTCTCGTCGAGCTCGCGCCCGATAAGCACCCCGCAGCGCAGATCGGCAGCCACCCCCGAAACGGTAACGGCGGGCATCGGCTTACCGCTGAACCGCTCGTCAAGACGAACAAGCTGATAACGCCCGCTGCTCGCCTTATAAAAGCTTTCGACCGACGGCGTTGCCGACGCGAGAAGCAGCATCGCACGGTGCTTTCCGCAGCGATACGCGGCAACATCACGCGCATGATAGCGCGGAGATGAATCCGATTTATAGGTATGCTCCTGCTCCTCGTCGATAACGATGAGCCCGAGCCTGTCAAACGATGCAAACACCGCAGAGCGCGTACCGATACATATCTGCGCCTCGCCGCGCTTTATACGGCGGTAAGCGTCGTAGCGCTCGCCGTGCGAGAGCATCGAATGGATAACTACGGTCCTGTCGCCGTATACGCCGCTGAAATACGACACCGTCTGAGGCGTGAGCGATATTTCGGGCACAAGCACTATGACCTGTCTGCCGTCGGCGAGCACGCGGTCTATCATCGCCTTTATTACGCGCGTCTTTCCGCTGCCCGTAACGCCGTACAGCAGCGATGCGCATGCCTCACCGAGCGAATAGCGCTGCTCAATCTGTTCATACGCCCGCTGCTGAGCAGGCGAGAGCGCGCCGAGCGCGGGATGTGTCTTTGTGCTCTGCCCGTCCGATGCGCGGTCATTACCCGCGCCGCCGGCCGTCTGCAAAGCACCGCCGTTTGCGGCGCTGCCTTCGACATTGCGCCCGTCATTGCTTTCAACGCTGTTTTCAGCGTTGGTTTCGGTATTGTTTTTTGCGTTATTCTCGACGGTGCTTCCGACGCGGTTTTCGGTGCTGTTTTCGATGTTGTATCCGACGTTGCTTCCGATGTTATTTTCGCAGTTGTTTTCGTTGTAGCTTTCTGCGTAAGCCGTCGGCAGAAACGAGCGGTAGCTTTCGCGTTTTTCAAGCTGAGCAAGTCCCTTTTTCACGAGCCTGGTAACCGCCGCGCGGTCACAGCCCAGCTCCGAGCAGAGGCGGTCGAGCCGTGCGCCGTCGGGATAGTCCGACAGTCGGCGGAGAAGTGCCGCCATAACGGGTGCGCGGCGCTCAAGCCCTGCCGCCGAAGACTCCGCATCGGCGGGCGATACCGCGAGCCGCACCGTTTCAACATAGCTTTTTCCTATCCGCTTAACAACGACAGACGATACTGCGCAGCCCTTATCTTCAAGCCTGGCAAGTGCGCGGCGCAGCGATTGCTCCGCGACCGACGAGATACGCACGGCTCCCGAGCGCGTTCCCGGCGACATGAGCAGCGCAAGCGCCCGCCGTTCGGTCGGGGTAAGCGTAGCAGCTGCATCAACCGAATCAACTGCATCAGCCGAGTTCGTCGCATCAGCCGTTCCGCCCGAGCCATCGCCAAACGTTTCCGGTACAAATGCATCACCCGAAATTTTCCGAACAAACGCCCCGCCCGACACGGCATTCATGCCGTCGACGAGCGCTCGCCCGCGCTCGGTCAGCATATATTCTCTGTCTGCGCGCCCGAGCATAAACGCGGGAATTATCGCGTAGACCGCTTCGCCTATCGAGCAAAACAGATGCTCCTGCATGTACTGCACAAGCCCCAAAAACTCCTCCGAAAGATGAAGCTCCGAGCCGAGCAGGTCACATATCTCCTTATATCGCGGTCTGCAGCCGTCCTCACGCGGAGACGGTGTGTCCGACACGCCCATGACGAGCGCGGTGCACGGACGGTTTCCCTGCCCAAAAGGAACGGTTACAAAGTCGCCCGCGCGGACAGCGCCCTGCAGCTCCGCGGGTATCTTATAGTCAAAAAGCCGAGCGGCACGGTACGGCAGATCAAGGGGGCAGACCTGCGCATAAAGCACGTCTCTGCCGCCCGCCGCACCGACATTTCCGTCGGCTGTCGGATATTCGTTTACAGACGTGACCTCACGCCCCGAGCTCATTTCTCCTCGACGGGGACGGTCGAATCGATTATCTTGTACTCACCGTCCGAGAGGCGTCTGATAGCGCACTTTACCGCCTTCTCGTCGCGAATCTCTCTGTTTATCATCGAAGCGATGCTCTTATCGGTCTCCTTCGATGCGATAGCACGCTCTGCGTTCTCGCGCGAGCGGCAGTACTCGTCGGTAACGAGTCGCGCGCACTTAGCGGTAGCGGTAACTACCACGTAACGGTTATACTTGCCTCCGCACAATTCGTTTGCTGTTGGATGTAACATTTCTATACCATGCCTTTCAATAATATATTCTGTCCCATGCCGCCGCGACGCATTCGGCAGAACGGCGAACACCTGAATTTCGCTGCGGTGACGCTCAGCGGTCGAAATAATGCTCGACAAGCTCCTCAACGCCGCTCTGATCGGGGATAAAGCCGTTCATAACGCCTATCATCTCATCCGCGGCACGCTCGGTAGCTCCATGCTCGTTGACAATGATGCAGTCGTACTCTCTCCATCTTGCGAGCTCGTCGCGTGTGATACGCATGCGGTCGTCGACCGATGCCTTCGAGTTCGTACCCCTGCCCTCAAGCCTTCTTCTCTGCTCCGACGCACACGGCGGTATGATAAACACGCGCCGCACCGACGGATATATCTTTGCTATATTCTCAGCGCCGTGAACATCGACGTCGAGTATCAGCCTGATATCGTTTTTAACTGCGTTTTCGATCTCGGATTTCGGGGTTCCGTAGCCGTTTCCGCTGTAATAGTTGTATTCGGCAAGCTCGCCCGCGCCGACCATCTCGTCAAAGCGCTTTCGGGTTATAAAATAGTAGTCCCGTCCGTCTATCTCTCCCTTGCGGGGTGAGCGCGTTGTTACGGAGACGGCTTTTCTGCACCCTATCTTGCCGATAAGCAGCTCTATGATAGTGCCCTTTCCGCTCCCCGACGGTCCCGATATTACAAAAATGAGGTCGCTCGGATTGCCCATGCTTCTGACCATAGCTTCCGTTTTCCGAAAGCACCCTTTCATGCTGTATTGCCGCCTGCTGTGCCCGTGGCACGGACCGCAGACCGTTACGGTGATATCAAAGCCGCCGCAGCGGCAAGGCAACACCGCGTCAGAGCTCCTCGGTCTCGCCCTCGTCCTGCGCTGTGTCGTTAAGTCTGCCGGCGATAGTCTCCGGCTGAACCGCGGAAAGTATCACATGCTCGCTGTCGGTAACTATGACCGAGCGCGTTCTTCTTCCGCATGTAACGTCGATAGCCCTCCCCGTGTCCTTTGCATCCTGCACCATCCGCTTGATAGGTGAAGAATCGGGGCTGACGAGCGTCACGACCCTGTGTGCCGCGACCATGTTTCCGAAGCCTATATTTATAAATCTCATAGCCTTTCCTCCGCGGGTATCCCGACATCACTCGAGATTCTGTACTTGCTCTCTTATGCGCTCGAGCTCACTCTTCATCTCAACGACGGTGTCGGTCATATGCACGTCCGAGACCTTGCTGCCGATGGTATTTATCTCGCGCCCGATCTCCTGAACGAGAAAATCGAGCCGTCTGCCGACCGCATCGTCGGATACGAGCGCAGCGCCGAAGGCATCGAGATGACTGTGCAGCCGCACCGTCTCCTCGTCTACCGCCGCCTTGTCGGCAAATATCGCACACTCGGTTATGATGCGCGCTTCATCGGGCGCTCCCGCGCCGCGAGCCTCAAGCACCGCACGCAGCTTTGTCTCCAGCCGCGCACGGTAAGCCTCATTCATCCTTGGCTCCTCGCGCTCTATCTCACCGACGAGCGCACCGAGATGCGCAAGCTTTCCGCCGAGATCCCGGCAGATATTGTCGCCCTCCGCGACCCTCATGGTGATAAACGAATCGACGGCGCGCACGACAACGCTCATTATATCCTCGGTATCCTGCTCGGTTACGCTGCTCTCCGTTTCGGTAAATACCGCACGGTCCGATGCAACGGTCATGACGCTGATATCGTCCTTAAGCCCGTATTCGTCGCGCATCTGCCGCAGCAGCTCGATATATCTGCCGAGATATTCGCGGTCGAGCGAAAGCTCGGTCTCTCCGCCGCCCGTGCGCGTTACAGAGATAAAGACGTCCACCTTTCCGCGGACGACTCCGCGGCTCTGCAGATACGGCTTTATCCTCTCCTCGGCTGCGCCGTATGCGCGCGGCATACGTATATTGCAGTCAAGAAAGCGGTTGTTGACGCTTTTCAGCTCGACTGTGATGCTCTTACCGCCGACAATGTCGCTGCATCTGCCGAAGGCTGTCATACTCCTCGCCATTCAGGTCTCCTCTGCCATGCATTCGGAAAAAGATAACACTACGTCATCTTACCTTCTTACTATGTATAGTTTACACCATTTGCACACTTTTGTCAAGGCGCAATTGCGCCCGTATACGGCTTTTTTCGCAGCGCCGCACATCCCGCCCGATGCCGCGATAACAGATGGCAAGACCGACGGGATTACCGCCCGTCATCGCCGCTCTGCCCTGCATTATCCGCAGCATCCGTATCGCTGTCAGATACCGCGCGCGGCAGTCTCCACCTGAAATGCGCCGCAAGAAAGCGCAGCAGCACTATCAGCGCAGCGCCCGTCAGCATCGCAGGCACGCTCCCGATGCGCTCCCACAGACCCGAAGTGATAACCGCGCCGATTATCGACGCAGAGCAGTAAAAGTATTTTCGGAACACGAACGGAATATCGCCGCTCATCATATCGCGCATGATGCCGCCGCCCACGCCCGTCATAACACCGACAAACGCCGATACGAACATCCCGCAAGACAGCCCCTTTGCGACCCCAATGCCGACCGCCGTAAAAACGCCGAGCCCGAGAGAATCCATAACGAGCAGCACCGTGTCAAACAGCGCGCGATTGCGGCGCAGCGCCGAGCGTATGCGCGTGAAGAACATCACCACCGCCGAGCACACGGCTATTATCAGATAAAGCGGGTGCTGCAGCGCCTGCGGCGGCGTGCTGCCCAGCAGCAGATCGCGTATTATCCCGCCGCCGACCGCGGTCGTTGCACCGAGTATCGCAACACCGAGAATGTCCATACGTTTTTCTATCCCGACAAGCGCGCCCGATACCGCAAACGCTATCGTTCCTATTATTTCGAGTATAAGCGTAACTGTTTCGGTCATATCCGACTCCCTGCATCCATCACGGAAATTATACATTATACTGTATACCGCAGCTAAAATACTGCAGCCACACATTTTTTTGCATTCATACCGCCGCCGCATTAAGCGACAAAAAGCAAACACTTATCTTCTTGATTATAGCATCACAGAATCAGTCAGTCAAGTGAAAAAGCAGCATCAAAAGCAGATATCACCGCCGTCCGCCCCCGCTCCGACGAAAAAAATCAAAAAACAGTCAAACTTTTTTCGAAAAGGTATTGACAAACCGCTCGCAGTGTGGTATCATACATAGGCTTTGTTGAGAGACATAATCAATGCGCCCGTAGCTCAGCGGATAGAGTACTCGGCTACGAACCGATTGGTCGGAGGTTCGAATCCTCTCGGGCGCGCCATGTGCAAAACCCCTTGAAAACACTGATAACTCCGGTGTTTTCAAGGGGTTTCGTCGTTTTAGGATTTTGCAAAATAACGCATTTTACTACCTAAATTCGCACAGTTACGCAGTAAAAATGTAGTAGTAGAATTACTTTTTTCAGCTTTTCAAAGGCTTTGCCAAACTCGGCAAGCGCTGCTTCAATAAGCATACGCATTTCGAGTTCCGTAATTGTTATTCCCTCTTCGGCAAACATCTCAGATGCTGCAATGAGTGCTTTATTAAGCTTCTCTTCACCGTGCAGACCCGTATAAATCTGCTCGACTGCCCGAACGACGGTCTTCGCGACCGACTGCTTGGTTTTGTCGTTTATGTACTTTGTACAAAGCTGTTTTACGACGACTCCGAGATATCCGGCAAGAGCGGTAAGAACGGTATATGCAGCGCTCAGCCGCCGACAAAATCGAACGGAGTTTCGGCTGAAATGAGAGCACTTTGGTCGACGACGAAAAAACACCCGACAGAGCGCCTGAAACGCCCGTAAGAGCGAAATTTGAGCCGAAACAGCCGAAGATACTCCGTCCCGGAACGGGGTGCATATTTAGAATCAGCTAAAAGAAATGGGAAGGCAGCTATTCTCCGAAATTGCCAAACGGCAAACGCAAAAAATTCAATATCTACGCCACCGCGCGGGAGGAGTGCGAGGAAAAGCTCAAGGTGCTGATTGCGGAGATGAAAAAGGAGATTGCGGAAATCAAGGCAAACGCAAAAAATGAGGGCTGATTGGTTGATCAGCCCTTAAAAATTGCGTTGCAGTAGGCAAAGAAAAGCGGTCGAAACAACTGCGGGTTGTATATTGCGCCTGAAAATAAACGTTGCGGTTCTTGATATCAATGGTGAAGCATGGTATAATGTAACCAAGATAAGCGCTTATCAATCTAAATGAAAGTGGGAGCACAATATGCAAATAAATTTGAAAGGCAAACTGCGTTCATTGCGCTTACAAAAAAATATCACACAAGAAGCACTTGCCAATCATCTCGGCATTACACCGCAATCGGTCGGAAAATGGGAGCGCGGCGAAGGCTTTCCCGACATTACGCTCTTGCCGCGCATTGCATTTTATTTTGACATAACGGTGGATGAGCTTTTGTGCGTGGATCAGGTAAGAGTGGAAGAAGCAATTGCTGAATATGAACGGCAAGCCGCCGTCTATCAAAATAACGGTGAGAACGAAAAGAATCTTGAATTATGGGAACAGGCATATGCGGAATTTCCGAACGATTGCCGCGTGATCGAAGGATTGATGTTTGCGATAAACAGAGATGCGGTCTATCCGTGTCCAAAGGACAAAGCAGAACGTATTATTTCACTCGGAGAGAAGCTTTTACAGAAAACCACGGACGCAAGGCAAAGAGAAAACGCACTTCAGTGCCTTTGTTACACTTATGATGGCATTGACAAGGAAAAAGCTCTTTATTATGCAGATATGTGCGGCGGTTTTTATGTGACAAGGGAGAATCTCCGGGCGATTATTTTAGACGGCGAAGATGGGGTTGAGTCGTGCCAAAGCTATATAGACTCTCTGATCCATACGGCAGCAATGACTGCTTTGTGCATGACATCAAAGATTTCTTTTTCACATGAGGAAAAAATCGAGGCATTTCAGTTTGCCATTGACATCTTGGAACGTTTGTATGCAGACGGAAACGTGGGATTTTATGCGTCTAACCTGTCGCATTTTTACTCTATGATAGCTTTTGAGTACGCACAAATGCACGATTTGCAAAAAACGCTTGACGCTTTGGCACAGAGCTGTCGCTATGCGGTTATTGAAGCGAATTTGAAGGATATGGATTATACAGCACCTATGGTGAACCGATTGAAGTACAAAAAAGCGAATACATCCAAGAATTACAAAGGGAACGCCTGCAATCTCAGAATAAAAGAATTGGAGGACGGACAATTTGATTTTGTCAGAGAGGGAGATGCGTTTAAGAAACTCATCGTAATGCTGGAACAAAACGCAGAGTAAATTTTGCGCTGCAGTAGTCAAAGAAAAGATTTTCCGAAAAAAGAAAGCGGCTTGTGCTGTAAATGCGGCACAAGCCGCTTTTCTGCCGTCAGGGAAATTTGCCGAAGTGATGGATAAAAGCAGATTATAAGCAGAAAATCAGCCGAAAGTGGGGCGAAAAACCTCATTTTCGGCTGATTTTTGGTCGGGATGACAGGAGTCGAACCTGCTTAAACTTGCTCCCAAACGGACCTATGAAGGCAATTTCCGCTAAAAATAGCTTTTTCCGCCCCTTTCCGCTCGGAAAACCGTGCTCTTCGGCACTCTTATCTCCACTGTTTCCGAGTGCTCCGAAACGGTAGGTGGTCTGTTGTGTGGTCAGCAGCAATTTCCACGGAATAATATGAGCTACACGCCTCTCGCATTTACGCGAGGGGCGATTGCTTTTATACGGTTATTATAACTCTGAACAACCCCTGATTCAAGTCAAAATTTGCACCACAGTAGACAAAGAAATACGAGAACTCGCGAATGAAGAGTAGAGAAAATTCAGCTGATTTAATATCCAATGTTATTTTAGCCGAGATTTTTGCCTTGAAGGCGAGAACTTTCACGCAAAAATTAAAAGCCTACCTATAATTTAATCATTTTGAGATATTTGATTAAATTAGACTTGACAAACAACAAAATTGTGAATATAATATAATTACATCATAATAATAAAAATGAGCAAATTGCGTTCAGGAGAAGATTGAAATGAGAACTTATGACTACAATAAAAAATGGCAACAACTTTTAACTCCCGAAATCGTAACCATGCTTTCACAAATACACGAATTTAAAGGTGAACAGAACCTGTTTATTGAAGCGCAAAGTGATACTCTTACACAACTTGTAGAAATTGCAAAGATACAAAGTACGGAAGCTTCCAACAAAATTGAAGGAATCTTTACTTCTAATGAACGCTTGAAAAAACTCGTAACAAACAAAACAACTCCAAGGTCTCGCAACGAGCAAGAGATTGCAGGCTATAGAGATGTGCTTTCAACCATACACGATAGTTATGAATTTATACCAGTCCGTCCTTCCATCATATTGCAATTGCATCGTGACTTGTATAAGTTCAGCGGTAAATCTATCGGCGGCGCATATAAAAATGCGGATAATGTGATTGCAGAAGAAGATAACGAAGGTAATCGTTTCGTAAGATTCCAACCGATACCTACTTGGGAAACACCGGGTTCTATTGAAGCTTTGTGTGATGCGTTTGATGATGCAATAGCCAGAAACGAAGCGGATCCGTTGCTTATCATTCCGATGTTTATTCTCGACTTCCTTTGTATCCATCCGTTTAACGATGGCAACGGAAGAATGAGCCGACTGCTGACACTGCTCCTGCTCTATCGCGCAGGTTATATTGTAGGTAAATACATTAGTATCGAAAAGGTTATAGAAACAACCAAAGACACCTATTACGAAGCATTGCAAAGCAGCTCACAGGGGTGGCACGAAGAAGAAAATGATTACGCACACTTCGTTAGATATATGTTAGGTGTAATTTTATCAGCATATCGTGACTTTTCCTCTCGCGTCAGAGTGCTTACAACAAGCGGAATGTCGAAACCTGACCGTATACGAGAAATTATCAAGGATACTCTCGGCAAAATTACAAAAACAGAAATTATGCAAAAATGCCCTGATATCAGTCAGGTGACCGTTCAAAGAACTCTAAATGATCTTATTAAAAACGGTGACATTATAAAAATCGGTGGCGGACGTTATACGTCTTATATTTGGAACAGGGAGAAAGAATAATGATTACAGGTGAACTTAAAAATAAAATCGATAGCTTGTGGGATGTTTTTGCCGCAGGCGGTCTCGTCAATCCTTTGGATGTTATCGAGCAGATTACATATCTTATGTTTATACGTGACCTCGATGATTCGGATAATCTCCGCGCAAAAGAGAGCGCTATGCTCGGCCTTCCTTACAAGAGCATTTTTGCGGGCGAGGTTACCATCGGCGAACGTAAAGTTGACGGCAGTCAGTTAAAATGGTCGGTATTCCGTGATTTTCCTGCCGGCAAAATGTATTCCACTATGCAGGAATGGGTGTTCCCATTTATTAAAAATCTTGATGGCAAAAAAGACAGTGCTTATTCCAAATATATGGACGACGCTATCTTTAAGCTTCCTACCCCGCTCCTGCTTTCCAAAGTGGTTGATGCCTTGGATGAAATCTATGCACTTATGGCAAAAGAACAGGATAAGGACGTTCGCGGAGATACATACGAATATCTTCTCAATAAAATTGCGCAATCGGGTCTTAACGGTCAGTTCCGTACTCCGCGCCATATTATTAAAATGATGGTGGAGATGATGCAGCCCAAAGCAGATGACGTGATTTGCGATCCTGCGTGCGGTACAAGCGGATTTTTGGTAACCGCAGGAGAATATCTGAAAGATAATCTCAAGGAAGAAATTTTCTTTAATAAGCAGAAAAAAGACCACTATATGAACCATATGTTCTTCGGTTACGATATGGACAGAACAATGCTTCGTATCGGTGCGATGAATATGATGACTCATGGCGTGGAACATCCGTTTATTGAGTACCGCGACAGCCTTTCCGACCAAAATCCCGATAAGGACAAGTATTCCCTTATTCTCGCCAACCCGCCTTTCAAGGGAAGTCTCGATTATGATACCGTTTCAACCGACCTTTTGAAAGTATGCAAAACCAAGAAAACAGAACTGCTTTTCTTGGCGCTCTTCCTTCGTATGCTTCGTATAGGTGGGCGATGCGCTTGTATCGTTCCCGACGGCGTATTGTTTGGCTCATCCACCGCCCACAAGGCAATTCGCAAAGAAATTATTGAAAACAACCGCCTTGAAGCTGTCATCTCAATGCCCAGCGGTGTTTTCAAACCTTACGCAGGTGTATCTACAGGTATTCTAATTTTCACCAAAACAGGACACGGTGGAACTGATAAAGTTTGGTTTTACGATATGAAGGCTGATGGTTTTAGCCTTGACGATAAGCGCACAGAGATAAAAGAAAACGATATTCCCGATATTATCGCGCGTTTCCACAATCTCGAAGCTGAAGAAGGCAGAGAAAGAACCGAAAAATCCTTCTTTGTTCCTAAGGATGAGATTGTCGGTAACGATTATGACCTTTCTATCAACGAGTATAAAAAGACCGAGTATGTCCCCGCAGAATACCCCTCAACTGCCGAAGTTATGACAGATTTACACGAGTTGGAGATACAGATTACGGCAGGTCTTGCCGAACTGGAGGAAATGCTTTAATGGCTAAAATTAGCATTGATATTGACAACATTAAAGAATCTTTAACCAATATCGGATATGAAATAAGCGATTGTATCGAGAGAGATAACAATGGCTTGAATTGGCAATTGAAATTTCACAATAGTGGCGCGATTGTTACGGTCTATGATACAAATACCAAGAAAAACACTGTTGTAAATGGCAAGTTCGATCTCGGAGAAAAAGAAAATCTTAAAGAGATTGTGGACGGTCTCAAATGCAAGGAAATCTCCATCTCCCCACTTAACCCTGTTATCGTTTCATACATCAATTCTAAACAGGAAACTTGTCACTATGACTTCAAACAAAAATGGCACTCTACTTCTAAAGACGCCGATTTACTCCACGATATTTTATGTTTAGCTAATAACACAGACAACTCTGATGCGTATTTGATCATCGGTGTGACTGATTCTTATGATGTGGTGGGTGTTAGTGATTGGAGAAAATCCAATGAGGTGTTCGATTATTTACGAAGTAAGAAGTTTGCAGGAAGCCATATGCCCGAAATACAGATTCATAAGCTCTATTATAAATATCAAAAAATTGATGTTGTTGAAATTAAAAGTTCTAAGAATGTTCCGTTTTATTTGGCAGAAAAGTATAAAGATGTCGGTATTCAGATATATACTCGCGTTGGTGATACAAATACGCCAAAAAATGAGAGCGCAAACTATAATGATGTAGAAGCACTTTGGAGAATTCATTTTGAACGCGAAAAAGAGTAAAGTTCAGGGGTAAATGTTTAATGGCGAAAAAGAAAGATAAACCGCAAATTATCAATAATATTCAGGAATTGAATCTTGAAATTGATTACGATAGGCTTGCACAAGCGATAGTTAAAGCAAAGCAAATCGAAGAAGAAAACGCAGCTAAGAAAAAAGCAGCGGATTTAGAAGAATGGAAAAAGATCCTTGGTGTAAATAAACACGAAGATAAAAAGAGAATCAAAAAGAAGATTTATGTGTTTTGCAATAATGTAAAAGTGTTCTTTAACCTAATCTTCTTTTCTAAGAAAAAGAAAGTCCGAGTTTCAATGACAGGTGCTTTTATGCAAAGCATTACAGCTACATTCTTTCACTTAATAAAGGTTATGCTTTGGATACTGTCGCTAGCATTTATCAGCGTTTGCATTTATCATGGAAATATGGCTTTTGGCCTTTTAAATTATGTATACTACATAGGTTTTGCAATAATTGCTTTTATGTTGGCAAGTATTTTCAGACTAATGGCCATTGAAACTGAACAAATAACAGATAGAGAACGTGTTCTTGGGATTTTTACTGCGGTAATGTCCGTAATACCTATGATAGAAATTATAGTTCCCTTCTTCAAGGAGGTGGGATGATGGCAAGATTAGGCGATATTTGTGAAGTGTTAAATGGTTATGCATTTAAAAGTGAGAAGTATACTTCATCAGGTGTTCGAATAATTAGAATTGCCAATGTGCAAAAGGGTTATATCGAAGACACGGCTCCTGCTTTTTATCCGATTGATACTACTGATATTGAAAAATACACTCTGTATGAAGATGATTTGTTAATTTCCCTTACGGGTAATGTTGGTAGAGTTGCACTATTAAAAAAAGAATTTCTTCCTGCAGCACTTAATCAACGAGTTGCTTGTTTAAGACTTAAAGATAGTGCACAATACGATAAATCATTCCTATATTGTTTTTTGAACTCTGATTATTTTGAAAATAAATGCATCCAATCTGCCAAAGGTGTTGCTCAAAAAAATATGAGTACCGAATGGTTAAAGGAATATCAAATTCCAAATTTAAGTTTAGTGGAACAAAAAGAAATAGCGGCCGTTCTTAATAAAATATCAGAATTAATTTCTGCACGAACAATGCAACTTTCAAAAATGGACAAGTTTGTAAAATCCCGATTTATCGAACTGTTTGGAGTATATCCTTCAAATCCCAAGGGATGGGAAACGGCCACCATAAGGGATATAGTTGCGGATGTACGTTACGGATCCAGCCGTCCCGCTGTGGATGGAGGCAAATATCCATATCTCCGAATGAACAATATTACCTATGGTGGAGAATTGGATTTAACAGACACCAAACGTATTGACATACCCGATAACGAATTGGATAAGTGTACTGTACGGCGTGGAGATGTGCTTTTCAACCGCACAAACAGTAAAGAGTTGGTCGGAAAGACGTGTGTCTATAACCGAGATGAAATGATGGTACTTGCGGGCTTTGTTATTCGTGTCAGAGTCACAGAGCGTGTATTGCCCGAGTTCCTCTCTGCATTCCTAAATACGGATTTCTCAAAGCAGATGCTACTTGGAATGTGTAAAGCTGCAATCGGCCAAGCCAATATCAATGCACAAGAGATGCAAAACATTGGAATTTATCTGCCACCCACTGAACTGCAACGGCAATTTGTTCAGTTCAAGGAACAGACCGACAAATCAAAATTGGCAATTCAGCAAAGTCTTGAAAAACTTGAAACACTAAAAAAAGCATTAATGCAACAATATTTCGGATGAGGTGAAACGATGATAGAAAGACGAACAAAAGAAGATAAACCCGTTTTAGCAATCTGTTATGATTTTGATAAAACATTATCTCCTGATGATATGCAAGCACAAGGATATATACAAGAGGTTTTCGGTGATGACGTACAGGCATTTTGGGATGAATGTAAAGATTTGGCCGAAGCCAATGAGATGGACTCTAATTTAGCGTATATGTTCAAAATGATGGAACATGCACACGGACGTATTGTATTAACAAGAAAAACATTAAGGGATTACGGTGCCAAAGTAAAACTGTTCCCCGGTGTTGAAGAATGGTTTGAACGAATCAGAGAGTTTGGTAAAAAACAAGGTGTGATTGTTGAGCATTATATCATATCTTCAGGTCTTAAAGAAATGATTGAGGGAACGGCCATCGCAAAAGAGTTCGAAAAAATCTACGCAAGTTCCTTTTTGTTTGATGATAAAGAAGTTCCTATTTGGCCGGCACAAGCTATAAACTACACAAACAAAACACAATTTTTATTCAGAATTGAAAAGGGTGTTTTAGATGTAAATGATTCTGGCGTAAATGATTACTTTGAGCCGGAAAATATCCGTGTTCCATTTAGGAATATAGTGTACATAGGCGATAGTATGACAGATATTCCTTGCATGAAACTTGTTAATGCTAACGGCGGTCATTCCATAGCTGTTTATAACAATAGTACACTGGACAAAAGCAAAGCGTTTCAAATGTTAGCCGATAACCGTATTAAGTATTTTACACCCACTGATTATACTGAAGGTTCAGAGTTAGATGAACTTGTTAAATCAATTATAGTCAGAACAGCTGCAAATGAGGTTTTAGAAGAGAAACATTTTGCTTGCAAAAAAGAGCGTGACGATAGCGAAAATTCAGGCAATGCCAAATATTCACAAGAACACATAAAGTTGATCATCTCTTTAGATGGAAGCCGCAATTTCGAATCTACTCACGCAATGATGCCTGAATTGCTCACTATTGACGATTGGTCAAAAGCAGAGATTGATATGCTTCTTGACATTGCATTAAACCGCCATCCCGTTCGCTATTTGCTTAATGATGAAGACGTAAATGCTTTTTACCGAAAAGTAATTAAAATGTTAAAAAAGCCAACTGATAAAGCCAAAGAGGTTTTGAAGCGTTTTGATAAAGAATAATACAAAAATTATTAGGTGATTTGAATGGAAAAATATTTACCCTATATTGCTTCTATCGCATGCGCTATTATTTCCGGAATATCAAGTTATATTGCCGCTCGCAGACAGGCGAAATCAGATTTACACAAACTAATGAAGCAACATGAACTTGATATTGAAAAAGAACGTGAAAAATTTTCTATGGAAAAAGAGAAAATGGAAATTGAACATAAACATCAACTTGAATTAAATCAAAAAGAAATGGAAAATCAAGTCGGAGCTGATTTGTTTGCGACGATGACAAAAGAATATATGCGTTCTCCGGCAGGACAAGCTCAAATTAGAAATACGGGGAAGAAAAGGTAATTTTCTTCTGACTAAAAATTTTTAAAGGAGTTTTTAAAAATGTATTTTAACGATAGAATGTTTAATCCACAATATGTTAACCAAGATTATTATTTACAATTGCAGCAGCAACAGTATTATGAAACTACGCAGAATTTGGAAGTTAAAAAAGCAGTAAAGGCTGTGCAAGACTTATGCGAATCAATAAAGAAACTGGATGAACCACATCAAAAACAAGCGTTTTATTACTGCCTTGCCGAGATGGTGCAGCATTATGATTTTTAATATTTCCGGAGAGTGGTTTAATTATGACCAACTTTGATTTTTTAATAAAGGACAAGCAATTTGAAACCTTTTCGGGCATTGCAGTAGCGGCGGAAAAGACATTACATATTGACTTGTCTACCTGTATTATAAACTGCCGCAGGGCAATGGAAATGGCTGTTAAATGGATGTATTCCGTTGACAGTTCTCTTGTCATGCCTTGGCAGGACACTTTGGTGAGTCTTATGAACACTGAAGAGTTTCGAGATATTGTTGGCAACGACATTTGGCGAAGAATGGATTTTATTCGCCGTGTCGGCAACAATGCTGTGCATACGGGTAAAAAGGTCACCGAAGAACAAGCTACGCTTTGCCTTGAGAACCTCTATATCTTTATGGATTTCGTTGCTTGTTGCTATGCCACAGAATATGAGCAGGGCACATTTAATCCCGAACTACTGAAAGAAACTCCAGCCGAAACAGTTCCCGTGGTTGCAGTACCAGATATTGATCTTGAAGCCTTGATGGCAGAGAATGCGGCACTTAAGGCAGAACTTACCGCTCGTCGTGAAGAAAAGCAACAGACTTACGTTCCGAAGCCTCTTGATATTTCTGAGTATAAGACGAGAAAAATCTATATTGATTTTATGCTTCAAGACGCCGGATGGATAGAGGGAAAAGATTGGATTAATGAATATGAACTCCCTGGTATGCCTAACAAATCAGAAGTTGGCTTTGCCGATTACGTTCTTTTCGGCGATGACGGCAAACCTCTTGCGGTGCTTGAAGCAAAACGCACCTGTGTAGACGTATCCAAAGGCAGGCAGCAGGTAAAACTGTATGCAGACCTTTTGGAGAAAAAGTTTGGCCGTCGCCCTGTCATTTTCCTTTCTAACGGATTTGACACTCGCATTGCGGATAATCTTTATCCCGAGCGCAAGGTAGCAACCATTTATTCCAAACGCGACATTGAAAAGATGTTCAATCTGCAAACGATGCGGACAAGCCTCGCCCACGTGGTTGTAGATAAAAATATTGCCGGTCGTTATTATCAAGAAGGCGCCATTAAAGCTGTTTGCGATAGCTTTGACAAGAAAAATCGCAGAAAAGCACTGCTTGTTATGGCAACGGGTTCTGGTAAAACGAGAACGGTTATTGCTCTTTGCAAAGTATTGCTCGAGCACGGCTGGGTTAAGAATATTCTTTTCCTTGCCGACCGCAACTCCCTTGTTACGCAGGCAAAGCGTAGTTTTGTAAATCTTCTGCCCGATTTATCGGTAACCAATCTCTGTGAAGAAAAAGATAACTATACCGCACACTGCGTTTTCTCAACCTATCAGACAATGATGAATTGCATTGATTCCGTTAAGGATGAAAAAGGAAAACTCTTTACCTGCGGTCATTTTGATTTGGTTATTTGCGATGAGGCGCACCGCTCCATTTACAACAAGTATCGTGATATATTTAATTATTTCGACGCACCTTTGGTGGGTCTTACCGCTACTCCCAAAGACGAAATCGACAAGAACACCTATGAGGTGTTTGAACTCGAAAACGGTGTTCCTACATACGGTTATGAACTTGCCGATGCAGTAAAAGACGGCTTCCTCGTTGATTTTATGTCTGTGGAAACCAAACTCAAGTTCATTGAGGAAGGTATCGTTTATGATGACTTATCCGATGAAGACAAAGAGGAGTATGAAGCCACTTTTGCCCGTGACGGCGAGTTGCCCGATAAAATCGGTTCTTCTGCACTTAACGACTGGATTTTCAATGAGGATACCATTAAAGAAGTTCTGAACATACTGATGACTAACGGAATTAAAATTGATTACGGTCAGAAGATAGGCAAGACTATTATTTTTGCAAAAAATCATCGTCACGCCGAGAAAATTTTCGAAGTGTTCAATAAAGAATATCCGCATCTCAATGGCTTTGCAAAGGTAATTGATAACAAGATCAACTATGCTCAGAGTGCAATTGATGAATTCTCTGACCCCAAGAAACTTCCGCAGATTGCAATCTCGGTTGATATGCTGGATACCGGTATTGATGTGCCCGAATGTTTAAATCTCGTATTCTTTAAAAAGGTTATGAGTAAGGCGAAGTTCTGGCAGATGATAGGTCGCGGAACACGTCTTTGCCCCGGATTAATTAACGGCGAAGATAAGAAAATGTTTTATATCTTTGATTTCTGCGGTAACTTTGAATTTTTCCGTATGGGCGGTAAAGGAAGGTCTGCCAATCAAATTGCTTTGCAAGGTGCCATTTTCAACCTTAAAGCGCAGATGGCCTTTAAGCTTCAAGATTTAGCATATCAAACTGAAGAGTTAATTGCTTTCCGTAAAGAACTTGTGGATGATATGGTACGCAAGGTGAAGGAGCTTAATAAAGAAAATTTCGCTGTTCGTCAACATCTTAAATACGTTGAATTATATGCAAATGTAGACAATTACACCGCCCTATCCTATGAGGATACATTAATTATTGCAGACGAACTTGCACCGCTTATTATTCCTGATGAAGATGATCCTAAAGCCATGCGTTTCGACGCCTTGATGTATGGTATTGAATTTGCATATCTTGCAGGAAAGAAATATAACAAGGCACGCAGTGACTTATATAAAAAGGTTGCAGGAGTTGCGAGTGTTGCAAACATTCCCGAAATTATGGTGCAATCAGAACTCATCAACAAAATTTTGCATACGGATTATGTAAATACTGCTGGCATTAATGAGTTCGAGCAGATCCGCAAATGTTTGAGAGATTTAATTAAATATATCCCCTACAATGGAACTATATATCACACCAATTTTGATGATGAAATTCTTTCAATCGATTGGAATGAATCGGAACTTGAAAACGATGACCTTAAAAATTATAAGGCCAAAGCGGAGTTTTACGTTCGTCAGCATCAGGATAATGCAGTTATTGCAAAACTAAAGTCAAACGTTCCGTTAAGCTCGGCTGATGTTAAAGTATTGGAAGAAATTTTGTGGAGCGAAGTCGGCACCAAAGCGGACTACGAGGCCGAGTTTGGTGAAAAGCCTCTCGGCGAATTTGTTCGCGAAATTGTAGGTCTTGATATGAGCGCCGCAAAAGAAGCATTCGCAAAGTACCTGAACGATGTGAATCTTGATTCAAGACAGATTTATTTCGTTAATCAGATTGTTGAATATATCGTTCACAACGGCCTAATGAAAGATTTGTCCGTATTACAGGAATCTCCCTTCACCGATAAGGGCAGTGTCGTGGAAGTATTCACCGACCTCACCATTTGGATGGGAATTCGCAAGATTATCGAACAGGTTAATGCAAATGCAGTAGCAGCGTAAAAAGGGAGGAAAAAATGAATTCTAATTGGCGTAATAGACCAACAACAATAGATGAAGTTCCCAGAACAATCAACTGGATTATTGCAATTGATGAGAGCGGAAGTTCCGATTTAAAATTCATCAAAAGAGCTGTTGAAGAGGGGCGAGATATCGGTGATGGAGACAGACAGTTTACCGTGACAGCTTGTGCAATTAAGACTGATGATTTTGAATCATCAAGAGACCTTGTAATGCAAGTGAAAAACAAGTATTGGGAAAACGCTCTATATAATTATAAAGGAACTCAAAAACGTATTTGTTTTCATTCCAAAGATATACGCGGAAAAAGAGGTGCATTTAATCCAGATTTAATAGATTATTCGTCTTTTATCGCTGATATAAGCGATATGATGAAAAATGTGCCGATGCACCTTTTCTCTGCAAATATTGATAAACAAAAGCATGTTGAAAAATATGTTTTTCCTGCTGACCCATATGATTTGTGTATGAATTTTGTTCTTGAAAGATTGATGTGGAATATGCGTGATACTGATACTTGTTATATTATTTTAGAATCACGCGGAAAAAAAGAAGATAAAGTATTATTAAATAAAATCAAGCATCTTATTGATTATGGAAATAATATGAATCCTTCATCAACTTTTTCAAAAATCAAAGGAGTATATTTTAATCCTAAATGGTGTCACATGGCGGATGATAAAAAATCGTATTGGGAATTAGAATTAGCAGATTTATGTGCTTTTCCAATACACAAATACTTAGCATATGGAACTGCAGATCCTGCGTTTGATATTTTGAAAAGTAAAATTTGCGGATTCCCCAATTATTACGGGAAAGGGCTAAAATCATTTCCTTTAAAATAAAAAAAGCCGCAAAAAGCGGCTTTCGTTTGCTCAATGCAAACCCCAGAAAGATTTCTCTTTCACTTATATTATAACCAAGGAACTAAGATTTGTCAACAATTCAAATTTGGCGATTCGAAAAAAACATTTACTCTCTATTTATTTCATATGTTTTAATAATTTTAGCAAAATAATGGATGGATACATGTTCTATTAATAACCGCAGAATAAAAGTATTAGCGTCGTTTAAATGCGGCGTTTTTGCTTTTTTGTTTGAAAAAAGCTAGACTTGTAAGAAGTGTTGTGATATGTATTTGTGTTACAAAAGGAGGTGCAATACAAATGACAACAGTTGAAGATTTATACTACGGCAACATCAGTCCGCACGAAAGGTATATCAAGCGAGGGAAGAGAGTGGACAAACTCGTCAAACTGATATGCAAAAACGAAGAAGAACTCAATTCAGGACTTACAGAAAAACCAAAAGAAATATTTAATAAATTCACCGACTGCCAAAAGGAGCTGAGTGACATAACAACCCGTCAGACCTTTGCCGACGGGTTCAGTTTGGCAGTGCAGATCATGGTTGAAGTTATGAGCCGCACAGAAATGGAAGAGGAAATGTAATTCTTCTCTGCCGTGGGCGTGGTAAAACACCGCGCCCTTTATCTTTTGTAAAAATCGTGTAAAATAGGGTTGACTCTGACGCAGCGTTATAGTGTATACTTCAATTCGTGAGGTGAAGATATGAAATTACAGATCAAAGAATTTGCCGTGCTTACCGGCGTCAGCGTGCGAACTCTGCATTACTACGACGAGATCGGATTACTTAAGCCGAGTTTTGTGGACGAGCAGAACGGTTACCGTTTTTATGACGAAACATCGCTGGAACGAATGCAGGAAATTTTGTTTTACCGTGAGTTGGATTTTTCGCTGAAAAGCATCGGGGAGATTCTTGCCTCGCCGAACTACGATAAGCAAAAAGCGTTTGCCGAGCAGAAACGGTTACTGACCATCAAGAAAGAACGGTTGGAACGGCTGATTGCAGCTCTGGAACAAGCGGAAAAGGGAGGAATCACAATGAGTGCTTTTGACAACAGCGAATACGAAACCGCCCGTCAGCAGTACGAGGATGAGGCAAAACAGCGTTGGGGCGGCACCGATGCCTACAAGGAGAGTCTGGCAAAGACTGCCGGATACTCCAAAGAACAATGGAGCGATGCGCTCGGTGGTATGAATGGAATCTTTGCTGAGTTTGCGGATTGCAAGAATTGCGGAGAGAGTGTCGACAGCGATACTGCGCAAAGACTTGTGAAGAAATTGCAGGACTATATTACCGAACATTTATATAACTGCACCGATGAAATCTTAGCGGGTCTCGGTCAGATGTACGCAGGCGACGAGCGGCTCAAAAACAACATCGACAAATGCGGTGAAGGTACTGCGGAATTTGTTTCCGAAGCCATCAAAATCTATTGCACGAAGTAATACCAAACGCCATCGGAGATTCCGGCGGCGTTGAGCCTTTTACGGATTAAAACCTACACCGCAGAAAACAAAGAAAACAGTATTCCCGCAAAAGCGCCGGAATATACACTGTTGGCGCAAAAAACTTGACAGAATTTCCCCGGTATGTTATACTGTAAGTAAAGAAAGCAACCGACAATTGAATACACATATTTTTATTTTGAGTTTCGGACTCGCACTTACATAATTACCGATGCAGATCAGCATCGGGATTGAGTGCGGGTCTTTTTGTTTTGCAAAACAGCAGTCCTCTACATAACACGGCGAAAAACCGTGTGAATTTAACAGGAGGAAAAACCAATGAAAGAATCTGTTTACACCGCTTATGAGGATCTGCCACTGTTCCTTAATGCTGAAACGGTAGCCAAGCTCCTCGGCATCTCCATCTCAAGCAGCTACGAGCTGATGCACGAGAAAGGGTTTCCGTCGTTGCGTATCGGCTCACGGCTCATCGTACCGAAAGAAAAATTCCGCGCATGGGTCGAAGAAAAGACGGGAGGCAGCATTTGAAATTCACCCGATATCCAAAGCGTGATGCGATCCGGGATTATTTTCCTCTACCAAATGAAATTTTCAGCTTGGGTCTCAGTACCGGTGAGATCGCAGTGTATGCGTATCTGATGTACTGCGAGGACAGGAGAACATTTCAGTGCCATCCAAGCTACAAAACGATTGGCAACGCTGTCGGCATGAGCAAAAACACCGTCAAGAAATATGTAGACAGCCTGATTGAAAAGCAGTTGATTACTGCCGAGCCGACCTCCGTCATCACCCAAAACGGAGAAAAACGCAACGGCAATTTGCGCTATACAATACGCCCGATTAGGGAAGCATTGGAGCAGTATTACGAGCAACAGCTGATACGGCTGCACGAAGAAGTTCGGCGTCAGGCGGCTTTGAAAAAACTCGCTGAATTTGACCGCAAACACGGGAAATCGGCGGTTTGACGGCAGTTTTACGGCTCGTCCGAAAACAAGCAGGAGAAAGCGAGGGGTTGCCTTGCTTTCCCCTCGCAGGACACAGCGGACGGCAACGCCGACCGCATAAGGGTTTGTACGGCTTTTGCAATCCGGTTACGAAACCGCAATTTAGGGGTTGCTCGAATTTTAACCTCGCTGATTTAGGGGTTGCGAATTTTACCGCAAATTTAGCTGGATATTCCGCCATGTATG
>URDX01000016.1 GCA_900546695.1 uncultured Eubacteriales bacterium
ATCTCTTTTTAAATTTTTCTGTATACGGCTTTTGATTTTCGGGAAGAAAGGTTTTTGTTCCGAAAATGTCAGCCGTAACAGTTGTTGTTTCTTCCGTGTGGGCAACTTTTATAAGCTTAATTGTACCAACGCTGAAATCAAGCAGGTCTTTGTCATTTTCATTTTCCCAGAAATATTCGTTTAAGCAGGCTCTGAGAAAATTCTCGGAATATCTTACGATTTTTCCGGCGAGCTTTTCTTGCTTGACTTTTCCGCAGATAATCGGTGTGACGATTCCTCCGAAAGTCAGAACCGCTGCACCAACGCCTGCGGCAAGGGAAATCTCGGTATCCTCAATTAAATATAAGCACGGAAATACACATAAGAAAAGTATAAATCCGGACACAAGAAGCTGTAAAAATCTTTTCAGGTTTGTACTGATAGATTCATAAAGCTCAAACGACTCGGTCTGCCAATCGTAAAATTCGTTTTTAATAACGGCGCCGCAGTATTCACAGGTAACCTGCTGACTGTCAAGCTTGACTCTTGCACCGCAGGATGGGCAGGTTATGCTTAACATATCGTTATAATAGCTTTTCTTATTTTCTTTTTGATCGGTGCGGCGAATTTGTCTTGACTGAAGTATTCTCAGATACGAATTTTTACGGTATATCTCATGCTGAACCCTGTTGTCTTCGGTTGACTCAAAACGCTCCAGTGTGCTGCACATTAAAACCGATTCACGCCATTCTCTGCCGTCATCGTTCCATGCTTCAAAGTGATTTTCGGGAATGGGAACAACATCCGTAACGTAAATTTTGCGGCATAGCTTATTCCTATTAAGTCTGTTGATTTGACTGACGGTTTTTTCCCGGAATGCCATATCCATTCTTGCAGGGAGAAGGTCTTGATCCGCTTTCCCGAGCGGTATCAAAACTCTTTCAAACGCCTTTCTCATATCCCTGCGGATTTTGGAATCGTGAAGAGGAGTCTCCCGTTTTGCAAGCAATCTTTCAAGCTTGGCTTTTTTAGAATTTTTGGAACAGTATTCCGAAAAATCTATTGTAAGTACTCTTTTACCGATATAGAATGTACATAATACAGCAAAGGAAGCCGCAATAACCAGCGATACTGATAAATCCATAAAAGTACCTCTGATTTATTCCTTGCTGTTCATTTCGTTTTCGCTTTTCTTTTTTCGGTTGTCTTTTGCAATGTCGCATATCATTATAACAACAAAGAACAAACCGACGGGGATTGCCGCACAATAGAGCAGAAAATCAACGGGATTTCCCTCAGGAGAAAGCTTGTAATCGCCTTTTGAGGTTTTATAAACCTCGACATCTATTGTGTCGTCCTTTCTCAATTTATCATAGGTATATTTTTTTTCATAGCTGCTTGACCAGACACGTTCTTCATATTTTCCCTTATAGGTTTTTCCGTCAATAACATATGAAACTTTAAATTTATATGTTGTATAACGAACATCACCGGAATCATCCTTGTCGTCTTGGGTTGAAAAGTCAACAATGACAGCGGGAATTTTCCGTATATCGGTTGAGCTTTTATATTCCCTGCTGTCGATTCTGCTTGTAACAATTCCGATTACACCCGCAACTATCAAGCCAATGCCGGCAACCATGATAAATATGGTCATTTTAATGTCTTTATTTCTTTTACTCATAACAGGATCTCCTTTTGCAAGCAAATATAAAGCCACCCCTTAACAAATCATACGAAAAATTCCCTTGCCGTTTTGCCGGCATGGAGGCTTATCCTGCTGCGCAAAAACCTTTCGGCGGTATGAACGGCTTTTTTGCTTAAGCCGTTCATACCTAACCGAAATAACACTTCCGTTAATACGGTTCCATCTAAGCGTCGGTTTTATTTTTTATCGTTATCGTCAAATATATCTCCGCATTCGGGACAGAACTTCGGCGGATTAGTCGGATCCTCCGGCTCCCAGCCGCATTTATCGCAGCGGTAGAGCGGTGCGCCATCGGGCTTTTTGGCACCGCAGCTCTGGCAGAATTTACCCTTATTCAAAGCGCCGCACGAGCAAGTCCAGCCATCCTCGTCAGCCGGCCTCTGAGAACCGCACTCGGGGCAGAATTTTCCGGCAGCCATTGCACCGCATTTGCATTTCCAAGCACCTGCCGCAGGCTGCGGCTGAGGCTTTTTTCCGCCGCAGTTCGGGCAGAAATTGCCGCTGACCGTGGCTCCGCATGCGCATTTCCAACCGTCAGCCGCAGGTGCTGCGGGTGTCGCCGGGGTCTGCTGCTGTGCCTGCTGTTGCTGCTGACCCATAGCAAACAGATTTTGCGCATTCATTCCGCCGCCTGTGTTCATCGCCATACCCATGCCCATAAAGCCTGTCATAGCGCCTGCCTGATTGCCGGCAGCCGTCTTCATGGCATCCGCCTGCGCGCCGACAAGTGTAGCCGCCGCCATGGTCGGGTCCCGCATAATAGCCGCGCGCTGAGCCTGCTTGATCATCTCCGCATCCTCATCCGGCAGCGTAACCGAGCCCAGAGCGATGCTGACGACCTTTAATCCGCGCAGCTCTCCCCATTTTTCCGAAAGAGCCGTATTCATGGCATTTTCAAGGTCGGTATTGTGCGTCACGATTTGATTGGGACGAAGCTCCAAATCGGAAAGCCGTCCGAACGCCGGCTGCAAAGCGCTGACAAATTCGGTTTTCAGCTGACCGTCCAGCTCCTCACGGGAATACTCCTGCTCCACATTACCGCAGACATTGGTGTAAAACAGCAGCGGGTTTGCGATTTTATAGGAATAAACACCCGAACAACGCACCGATACGTCTAAATCCAGACCGATTTTAGAATCAACCACGCGGAAAGGAATAGGATTAGGAGTGCCGAATTTATTATCGATAAGCTCCTTGGTGTTGAAATAGTAAACACGCTGATCCTTACCGGTGTCTCCTCCGTAGGCGAAGCGTTTACCGATAGTCTTAAAGGTTTGCTTTATGCTCTCGCCCAAACTTCCCGAAAAAACGGACGGCTCGGTTGAAGTATCGTATGTAAATTCGCCCGGCTCGGCGCAAACCTCTACTACCTTTCCCTGCTCTACGATAATCATACACTGACCGTCGGCAACGGCTATACCCGAGCCGTTGGAGATAATGTTATCATTTCCTCTTGTGTTAGAGGAACGACCGCTGATCCGCTTTTGACCCTTGGTAACGAGTACCTCCTTAGGCATAGACTCACAGTAGAAGAATTCCTTCCATTGATCGGCAAGAGTGCCTCCCAACGCACCGATACCTGCTTTAATAAGTCCCATAGTATTTGCTCCTTTCAAATTATTAAACCGGTTCGTCAAAATTTTCCCGGTCAACCCCGGCATTACACCGTCTGCTTTCCGTATTCACAACAGAATACGGGTTCTTATTCTTCTTGGGCAGCGCGCACGTATTTCCGCATCTGCCCGCCCAACCTATGAATACCATCCATAGGATCAAATATATAATCCAAGCGGCGAAAGCACCCGCTGCCCACCAAAACGATATTTTCAACGCAAAGTGAAGAATGAGTAAAACCACAGTCGGTATCAGTCCCCGAATATTCAGAAACATATTAATAAGCATGCCGAGGAAAAATCCGCCGCTGAGCCTTGTCTTGCACACCAAAATCACCTCGCTACCAACTGAGCACGTTCCATGTATCATTCACGGCATCATAGGCAAATATAAGGTTGTCACAAACACCGTACAGCTGCTCTCTGACAAAGTGCTCGTCATGCTCGGTTCCGAGCGCGAAAAGCATACAGTTACGGTGTGCTATGAGCTGACTGTCGCCTGTGTAAAGCAGCTTCATTCCGTTCTCCAATGCCGCTCTGATATCATCCACCTCTTGAAGAAGCTCCATGGCAATCCTAACCGAATTCTCGTCGGGTTGTTCGACGTATAATGAAAAGTCGTACACACCCGCAATCTCCGTCAGCTGTCCGTTCATCATGGAGAGTGAGGGGCTGAAATCAAAAGCTCCGCCGCCGTCGGAAGCAATAATCCGTACATTCGAGTATATTTCGCTGACATTACACCTAAGCAGCAGAGTTTCGCCCGGACTTCCGACATAAATCGGATTGTTATAATCATATTCCGGTTCTCCTCCGTCTGTCATGTCGGCAAACAACACCTTCAACTGCCCCGCAGGAGATGTCGGAACAATCGCATAAAGCTCCTCTCCCTCGTTCATCAAAAGCGATGCCTCAGAGAGAAAAGGATATTCATTTCCCAACGTACTGAAGCTCAGATATGTATAAAGATCATCATCGCTGCTGTCGTAGCTTACATAGCCGATAAAGGCCACTCCGACAGCGCTTCCACTCTGTGCAATCTGATTCTGCAGCAACATCAGAGATGTTGTTTCCTCCCCTTCCGTTTCTGTCGGCTCCGTTTCGGAGCCGACAGAAACGGACTCGCTGCCTTCTGTATGTGCGGGATTGCCATTCAGCACCACCTCACATCCGCTCAGTGAGCCGACGAGCAGAATACTCACAAGAAGCAGCATAACCGTCTCTTTTATGCCGGCGCATTTATATAGCTTTGGCTTTGTCAATGTCATGTCACACCCTTCCATAGTACTTTTTACCGATGGTAACGATATTCCTATTCGGCACCCGACCGAGTCTGTATCGAAATCAGCCGATTAATATTTTCATCAGACGAATAAGGTCGGCGGTTGTCACCAAGCCGTCGCCGTTTAAATCCGGATTTGATGCGATTACGCTTTCTCCGCCGGCTGCTATATATCTCATAAGTCGTACCAGATCTCTTGTATCTATGTCTCCGTCTCCGTTGATATCCCCGAGCAAGAAAATCATAGCATCCTGATACATAACATCATCTCCGACCTCGACAGTAATTTCGGTCGTAACATGGTTTGCCTTCGACACCTTCATGATATATGTACCTGAAGAAATCTCGGGAATAGAATAATTTGCGACATTTCCCTGAACAACAGTCTCGTAAGCCGGTTCGGAACTCCCCTCACTGTACAGCCTGACGAATACGTCGTCTGTCTCTAAGCCGAAGCTGGTAACCTTGCCGATGAGTGATCCGGCAGAGCCGATCACAAACTTTCTCTCAAAGCAGCGGCCGCCCTGCTCTGTCCTTTCAATTGCCTTCTCTCCGTTTATATAGAAGTCAACATTCGGAGCCAGCACAGCCTGCTCGGACTCATAAACAAACACGCGGCACCAATAGGTCTTGCCTTCCTCAAAGGGTTCACCGTATTCCATCTTTACGGTATTACTTTCGTCTCTCCACTCAACACTGCTCCCTGCGAAAATCGAGGGGATATTGTTTGCGCGAAGGTACCATGAATTCTCCTCAGTATATGGGACGGCGCCCTTTACCGGATCCAACACGCTGATCGGCATACTGTCATATTCCGTCACACTCGGCTCCGGTGTCAGGTCTATGGTATACGCCTGAGCGGATGTATCATACGGTGTTTCTTTATAGTCTGCGACGGTGCCGAAGTCGTTACTCATCCGCAGCCTGACACAAGTATTGACATAATAGTCAAATGTGTGATCGAAATGGAACGGACCGTTGCGGAAGGTCATCTCGCGCTTGCCTTCGCCCACTACCTTAATGCGATATGTATAATCGGGATCAATTATGTCACTCGGGCTTGTGTTGTAAACAGCGCCGTCTTCAATTCGCTGTATCTCCTTTATCTGCAGCTCAAAGTTATTGTCCTTTGAACGGATAGCTACACCTCCGATTGGGCATCCCGCCCGCAGCCCGATAACGGTGCCCCATGCACTTTGAACAAGCTCGGAGGGACGAGATGCTATGGATACCCCCACGGATCTTCCGTCATCTGCAACACGAACGGATATATCGTCGCATTCCCGATTGAGTCCGCCGATCTTAATCTTCGGCGGGTTACTCTTATCGAATTTGTAACCATCATGGCCGTCCTTTATGGATACCCGGAAGAAGCGCCAGTACTTATCACCCGGAGTTGCGGGAACGCTGTTCTTTCCGTTAAGGTCCCAATCATCGTGTTCCCAGTAGCCAGTCAAATCTTCCGCTGTATAAGGAGCGCTTTCGTCCGCAGTAATGGCTCCGCTTGTATAATCACCCTGCACCAAGGGCTGGCTGATATTCACATAGACATCCTCTATAGCTTGAGACCGATCTACCCACTGCGCCACCTTTGCGCCTTTGTAGCCGTGCATAACCGGCTTCCTTTCCCCGTTCGCCGTCAGCATAAGGGTATACTGCAGCTCCATGGTGGTCAGTGTATCCACATTGGATTCATTGATGGGGTAACTCAACGAAAACGGCTTATCCTCGTAGTCCGAGAACTCGTAATGATGAGTATCCTGCCCTTTTATATCCTCGACGACCAGCCGTACATAGCTGGATTCATACCCGGCTCCGTAGGGATAGCTGTATCCGACCGCACGCAGCATGGGGGAAATCGGACACACAACAAACGTCACCTTGTGCTCATTCTCTGCGGTGGTATCCACCTGGGGTGCGCTGAAGCCTCGCTCGCCGTATTCCATCGGCTCGCCGTCCAGCAGAACCTCCTTCACGCCGTAGGCGTTGGAGATCACCTTGGCTATGCCGCCCTGCACGCCCAGCGACATGCCCTGAAAAGCCAGGATCGGCCCGCCGTTTTCAACCGACAGGCGCATATTGCCCCGCACATACCAGTTTCCGTCGTGCACATCGGTGAAGACCGCGCCGTTTTCGCTGATAAGGTACGGCACCAGGCCCCACATCATAGTCTTCGCATCATCCAGGGTCGCGTTCGGAATATCGTTATAAAGTAAGTCGTAATCCCAGTTACGGTCATAAAAGGTTTTCATCTTCCCGCCTATCACCAGACGGCACTGGTCCAGCTTATCGGTGGTGCGCATGAAATACGCATCATTGATCTGCATGGGCAGATGATCGAAATTGCTGGCATAGACATCGCCGATCAGGATCAGAGCGATGGACTGCCGGAAAAAGCCGCCGTTTACCACCAGCTCATACTTTCCCCGATTCTCCGGCGTGGGGGCGCTGTGCAGAACCACCCGGTCGAAGGTGCCGCCGTTGATGGTGACGCTGCCGCCTGCTTCTCCCCGAATGGCTTGCAGCCGGCGGGAAAGATACCGCTCCTCCCTCTCGCCCCCGGGACTGGTCACCTGCGTCAGCACCTCGCCGCCGTTAAAGATCGCCGTACCGGATACACTGATGGCGCACTTCGTATACTGATTATCTTTAGAGGGACACAGCATCTTGACCGTACCGCTCTCCATAACCAGCGTACCTTTACTCACATTGATAAACTCATAGTAGAATTCCTGATTAAACTCGCCGATCAGGGCGCCGCCCCCCACGCTGTCGCGGATGGTCAGCCGGGCATCCTTATCACATATATTGATCAGATACCCCTGCGCAACCTCCGAATAGTATTTCGCATACGCATTGACGGTGTGTCCGTTCAGATCCAGCACCTTGTCCATGGCCATCGACATGAAGATGATGTTGTCCTGATGCAGACCGGTGTGTCCGTTCAGAGACTTTGTTTCGATGTCCTTAACCACCTTCACCACCGAGCAAACGGTCGTATATTCCAGTGCTTTCTTCAGTTCTTCCCACGTAGAGACCTCAACCGTGTCCTCCACCGCGCCGACAGGCGACGCCGTTAACGGCACCGCTGACAGAAATGTTGCAACAGCGAGCAGAATACCGAGAAATTTTCGTTTTTTCATTGTATTGTTCCCTCTCTTTCCTTGTGTTTAATTACATCGAATAAATCTGATCCATCAGGTATTCGGCAGTCATAGAGCTATGGAAAAACTGATCTATAAGACCGTCCTTCTTAGCATCCCTAATATCCTTTGCCGCTTGCTTTTCGGTGTTGGAGTCCACTATAAGGGCTATCTTGCATTCGGGACACACCGTTTTAATTTCATTGCGAAGCTTCAATCTTTCGCACAGCATACACGGGGTGTAACCCGTCACCTCCATTACAAGAGCAAATGGTTTGAAAACCTGACATAGCTCGACGGTATCTTTCGGGGACTCTGCGCGTACTACATCAATATCGTAGTCCGAGTTTTTAAAAGCGTTCACCACAGCGTCGGCAAACAAAAAATTCTGCATATCGACCACGATTTTCTGCATCAAGCCATCCTCCTTTCTCAATAATGTAGACAGAAATTAAGTCAGATATGTATCATTACACCTCTCTAAGTTAATTATAACAAAAAAAAACGGCTCTGTCTGTCCTCAAAAGTGAGGACAAACAAGCCGATAATTGTAAAATAAACGTGAACTTTGGAGGCTTTTGCGCAAAAATGTATTAAATAGTTCTAAAGGTCCTATTGCTTTGGCAGCTCTTTGGTGGTATTTTGCTGAGCTATACACCTTGTGCAGATGCATCGGTTAAATCTGTTTTCGCGTGTTTTCCCCTTCTTGTTCTGCAGACTGTGATTCGTTTTTTTCGGAACCGCCGAGACAACTATCCGGTACGACCAAGCGCTTGCCCACTGCCGCGACCATTAAACGATTACGGTTTTGATAGCCCGTTTTTTCCAGCATTCGATTGATATAGGTTCGCACCGAGGACTGCGCCACATTTAGCAGAGCGGCAATCTCTGCATTTGTTTTTCCCTCACAAAGCAAGCGCAGTGTCTTAAGCTCTTGCTCGGACAAATCGTAGGAAAGTACATTGCCGAGCATAACAGACGGTGCGCCATCCGGCCAGAAATGCTTGCCCGAAAGAGTTCCTTCAATAACGCCTATCAAATCATCGGAGGGAGAATCCTTATACCAGAAGCTGTCGGCGCCGATTTTTTTTGCCCGATCAAGAAATCGTCCCTCCAGCATGGAGGTTACCATAACAATCTTTATCCCGGGATAGAGCTTCTTAATCGATTCGGCAGCGGTCAGACCGTCCGAGTCGCTTTCGGTGCATATATCCATGAGAATCAGGTCAATGCGCCCCTCGCCGCAGCGGCGAAGCACCGCATCGGCACGTGTAAGCGTGCCCGCGACCTCACAATCTGTGCACTTCTCCACGCAGGAACACAGATATGCTCTCGCCAGTGCCTGATCTTCAACAATCAATATTCTCCTTATAGCCATAGGTTATCCCCCACGCCTCCCAAATTGCCATGTTTCGGCATTTCAATCACCAAAGAAAACTCCGGTAAGCTCTGTACCGTCATCTTTCCGCCCGAGTTTTCTATCCTGCGGCGCAGATTGGTAAGACCGCCGCCCTCGGTGATCTCCTTTTCCGGCGGCTTGCCGTTATTGCGTATCATGACGGTATAGCTGCATTCGTTTTCCCAAATATTCGCAGAAACCTCGGTCGCATTGGCATACTGAACGGCGTTGGTTAAACAGACCTGCATGGCGGTGTACAGCAGCTCCGCCTCACCGTCCGTCGGCTCACTGCCTCTTATCCGCACGGTCACGCCGCCTGTCTTTGCACTGTCAAGCAGTTTTTCCTTTGCCGACAGACCGATTGCATTCCGAAAGGCAATGACTTTCTCCCACTCACGACACACAACATCCGCATCAATACCGTCAAATTCTCCTGTTATGTACTGCTTCGTAAGTGTAATGCAGGCGGCAAGGTTGTCGTGCATGGAAGATTTTGCGTCAAGTCGCTCCTTCTCCCGCGCTAATGCCCCGACATTACCGGAAAGCCGCTTCAATTTCTCCGAATCATCCTCCAGTTTTCTGCTGTCATCGGTAAGCTGCACCAAAGCACGCTGCAGCTCGGTAACGTCGGCAGCGGTGAGCTGTATATAGCTCTCCCCATATCGATCGGTGACCTCGGTTTTTTCAAATCTCCATACCTTTTTGTCCGGAAACCGGTAAGTATTCTCTACATCCGGGATCTGTACAATGCCATTCGGAAGGTCAGACAGTGCTTCCTCCACCTCGCCTAAATACTGCATATCGCTGTCAAGCAGCTGTCGGCTCAGCTGATACATCTGCCGGTTGCAGAGGACGATACTACCCGTGCGATCAAAAAAACATGCGGCAGTGGGAAGTCGGTCAAAGCTCTCTTTGATAGCATTAAAGCCTAAGCGTTTCATTCTATGCACCGTTCACGCCTCCTATCAACGTGCGAATAAGCCACAATCCGTCCTCCCGTTTAACGGTTACATTTGAAGAAACGAGGAAAGACAGATCCGCGACGCATTCCACCGACAGATCCATCTCGTTGTCGGACACGAAAATAAACAGAGAATGCAGCCCGTTTATCGTTGCTTCCGCAACGATCTTCAAAAGATCGAACAAGCGCGCCACCTCAGCCGTGAGCATCGGTTTTGTTGTATGATAAGCCACACTGCATTCCGATCCGCAAACGGTCATGACCCTCACCGCCTCATCTACAGTCAGCCGGAGCTCCTGCTGCGGCAGAAGCTCATATTCCAAGCCGAGAAAATACAGATTGGCACCGCGCTTGATGTAAGTGCCGAGCAGAAGAATTCTCTTCAGCAGGTTTTGTATTTCGACAGGCTCTGCACCCTCACATTGCTTCAGCAGTTGCCCGATCCTGGCTATCTGCTTTCCGTACTTTGTCTCCAATTCGTTATAAATACGATTTTTTTCGGTCAACTCATTCAGCTTTTTCTGTATGAGATAAGCTTCCTGCAATTTCTCTTTGTTGTTTTTTATTTTGGCTTTGTTTTCGCTTAACCTTGCACGAAGCTCGGTCAGCGGGCGCACATTATCCTGCCAGACGGCATATCCTCCGCTGATCGGTGCCGAAGAAATGCGTATTCCGTCGGGACGGATGATCTGAAGTCCGCTCTTCGGGCAAACCATATCTTCATCTGCAGCCTGGGACCGGAGAACGATATTTCCGTTGCGGTCTGCGATACAGGCTGCCAGTGTCGTTGCCTCGAACAGTTCGACATAGCCTGTATTGGACTGTATCATCCTGCAGCGTATACAGCTTTCATAAATCGCCGCATATAAAAGGCAAAATGTCACATTCATATCCCCGAGCCACCGGCGTACAGCCGGCAGCCCCAACAGATACAAGATCCCGTACAGAACCGTTGCGCAGCCTATAACAAACGGTGCAAGCCTCTTTTTTTTGCTGCACGTAACACGGCTTTTCTTCAAAAGGAGGATAAGCGAAAAAAACATGCAGGTCACCATCCAACCGAGGCAGCAGAAATAAACGGGACCGTGGGAATAGGAATAATTGTCCGGCACTCCCGGCACGCCGCTGCCGAATGCAAATGCCTGCTGGTGCAGGTCGTTGGTGATCACCAGCAAAAACAGCGCAGCCGGAATGATTGTCAAAGCGCCGATCCTTCCGGCCAAACGGTATTCCTCCGATTTTCCCAGAGACAGCGCAATATACACTCCCAGCAGCGGTATAAAAAGCATGGGTAAATAGTAGAGATACCAGATGTACCGCGCCACTGTCAGGTCAGTGACAAACTCATATTTCAGCGTGCGCAAAATAAGCCATACCAGCATCAGCGCCGCTGTCAGACGCAGACAGTGCAGCGCCTGCTTCTGTATAATACGCCGGTCGAGGGAAAAGCCCCACAGGAAAAACAGCAGCAAATATAGTGACGCGCGGATATAACTCATCCAATCGCCGCCGATGTCGAGCATAGCCAGCATCCGGCAGGAATAGGCCGCCGCAATAATCGTAAAAACAAGGATCATCGGGAGCAGCCGTTTCGTTTTCCGTTTCATTGGGTGAATCTCTCGCTTTCTCTCTCGCAGACAAGGATCGGTCCCTTGGCGATTTTATGTGTTTTTCGGCAGGGCGATTCCGGATGTGTATTTACCAAAGACAGTATACTAAGGCATCATCAAAGCTCATTGTCGGACACGAATTTCATCATATCATTCGGAGTACAATTCAATGCTTTGCAGATCTTTCCCACGGCTTCAACCGCGATGTTTTCATTTCCGGTCATTTTGAAAATGACCCGGCTGCTGATGACTGCAGCCCTTTCAAGGTCTTTCTTTTTTATATCCCTGTCAATCGGCAATTACCGAAACTTTTTATAGCTTATATCCATGCCGTCAGTCTTGATTCAAGCAGGATTTGCTCAGAAAATAGGAACAGCCGTCCTTGGCTGTTTAGAATATAATATCATATTTCCTGCAAAAACACAATGGCTTATAGTAATAATATAATCCCCATAGAGTAGATACACGAAAAACAGAAATCAAGTCTACACTATGGGGATTATTTATATCAAAGAATGGGAACGAGAAATGCGGCAAGGGATTGAAGCTAAAAGCAGTGCAGGCGTACCCCTGCGATATGCCGTCCACTCACTTTGCTACGATGTTCACGAGCTTGCCGGGAACGTATATCTCCTTGATTACAGTCTTGCCCTCAAGGTTTGCAGCGACGCGCGCATCCGCCTTAGCGGCGGCAACAGCCTCATCGCTCGATGCGGAAACGGGGACGGTGACCGTTCCGCGCAGCTTTCCGCATACCTGAACGGCTATCTCCACGGTATCGTCAACGGTCTTGGACTCATCGTAATCCGGCCACGGTGCTACGGAGGCAAAGCCCTCTCCGCCGATAGCCGCCCACAGCTCCTCGCACACGTGCGGTGCAAACGGGCTGAGTATACGGACGAATAACGACAGCTCGTCAAGGGTGAGCGAGCCGTGATCGCAGATATCGTTAAGCAGGGTCATCATAGCCGCTATCGCGGTGTTGAACTTCATCGACTCGATATCCTCGGTGACCTTCTTGACCGTCTTATGGAACGCGCTTGAAAGCTCGGGCGTTTCGCCCCTGCCCGACGCGATATCGGTAAGAGCGGCGACGCGGTCAAGGAAGCGCTTACAGCCGCGGACGGAGTTGTCGTTCCACGGTGCTGCAGAGCCGTAATCACCCATAAAGAGTACGTAGGTACGGAGGGTATCCGCGCCGAACTTGTCAACGACGTCGTTTGGGTCTACGACGTTGCCGAGCGACTTTGACATCTTAACGCCGTTCGCACCGAGTATCATACCCTGCGCGGTACGCTTTGCATAGGGCTCTGCGGTAGGCACAACGCCGATATCGTAGAGGAAGCGGTACCAGAAGCGCGAATAGATAAGATGGCGGGTAACGTGCTCCATTCCGCCGTTATACCAATCGACGGGGAGCCAGTACTTCATAGCCTCGGAATCCGCGAGCGCTTTATCGTTGTGCGGGTCGACATAGCGGATAAAGTACCAGGACGAGCCCGCCCACTGCGGCATGGTATCGGTCTCGCGCTTTGCGGGCCCGCCGCACTTAGGGCAGGTGCAGTTGACGAACGAATCTATCTTAGCAAGCGGTGATTCGCCGCCCTCGCCGGGCTCGAAATTCTCAACGTCGGGCAGGCGCAGCGGAAGCTCCTCGTAGGGAACGCCGACCATGCCGCACTTCGGGCAGTGCACGATCGGAATAGGCTCGCCCCAATAGCGCTGACGGTTGAACGCCCAGTCCTTCATCTTGTACTGAACGCCGCGCTCGCCGATGCCCTTCTCCTCGAGACAGTCGAGCATGCGCTCGATAGAATCCTTCTTGTTAGTATAGCCGTTGAGGAAGTCGGAGTTTATCATGCGACCGTCGCCGGTATACGCGCCCTCCTCGATGTTGCCGCCCTCGATAACGGGGATGATGTCGATGCCGAACTTACGAGCAAAGTCGTAGTCGCGCTCATCGTGTGCGGGAACAGCCATGATAGCGCCCGTTCCGTAGCCCATCATAACGTAGTCGGAGATGTATATCGGTATCTCGGCGCCGTTGATGGGATTTATCGCGCTGATACCGTCAAGGCGAACGCCCGTCTTATCCTTGACGAGCTGAGTGCGCTCAAACTCGGTCTTTTTAGCGCATTCCTCGCGGTATGCGCCCACCTCGTCCATATTCGCGATGCGGTCGGCATAGCGGTCGATAACGGGATGCTCGGGCGCTATTACCATGAAGGTAACGCCGAACAGCGTATCGGGGCGGGTGGTATAGATGCGCAGACTCTCGTCGAGCCCCGCAAGTGCAAAATTGACGAACGCGCCGGTCGAACGACCGATCCAGTTCTCCTGCTGCATGCGGATATTTGCGGGATAATCGACGTGCTTAAGACCGTCGAGCAGCTTATCCGCATATGCGGTTATGCGGAGATACCAAACATCCTTTGAACGCTGTACCACCTCGCTGTGGCAGATATCGCACCTTCCGCCCTGAGAATCCTCGTTTGAAAGGACGCACTTGCAGGACGGGCAGTAGTTTACAAGCGTTTTATCGCGGAAAACAAGCCCCGCATCGAACATCTTGCGGAATATCCACTGCGTCCACTTATAATAGTTTTCATCGGTGGTATCCACCGTTCTCGTCCAGTCGAACGAGAAGCCTACGCGCTTAAGCTGCTCGATAAAATGATGGATATTCCTATCGGTAACCACGCGTGGGTGCATATTGTTCTTTATCGCATAGTTCTCGGTAGGCAGACCGAACGCATCAAAGCCGATGGGGAAAAGAACGTTATAGCCCTGCATACGGCGCTTGCGGCTGACCACCTCAAGTCCCGAATATGCCTTGATATGCCCGACGTGCATTCCCGCACCCGACGGGTACGGAAACTCGACAAGCCCGTAAAACTTAGGCTTTGACCTGTCGTCGGAGGCATGAAAGATGCCTGCCTCCTCCCATTTGTCCTGCCACTTTTTGTCCGATGTCGTAAAATCGTATTTCATACAGCCGTCCCTCTTTATGTATTGATACGCCGATGCTCAGTCGACGAGAAGTGAGTCGATGTCTATCTCCTCGGCATCGCCCCAGAGCTTTTCGAGATTGTAGAAATTCCGCGTTTCGCGGTCGAAGATGTGGACGATGACCGAGGCATAGTCCATGATTATCCAACTCGCCTCGTTATAGCCCTCGATGTGACCGGGATGAACGCCGACCTCCGCAAGCCGCTCCTCGAGCTCACCCGACAGTGCGCGCAGCTGAGTATTCGATGTACCCGTGCACATTACGAAATAGTCGGCAATGACCGTCTTATCCGCAACGCGCAGCACCTTGAGCCCGCGTGCCTTCTTTGAATCGAGCACGCGAACGACCGCACGCAGCATGTCCTCGGGCTTGCTCAGCTCGTCGGGGATTATCGCGCGGTGACTGTCGCGATCGGTCATGACAAGCGTCTCGTAGCCTATCTCGGTGTAATCCTCATCGTCGATGGGCTCACCATATGCCGACTCGTCGCCGACGTATATCTCATCATACTCACCGCTGTCCGGCGCGAGCCCTTCATTCATTTTTTTGTTTTCCATCGTGTTATCCTGCACTCGCTCGATAGAGCATCCTTTCGTATGTATCGCGACCGCACGGGCAGAGCCCGCACGTATCGCCTTATCGCCTGCTAACCTGTCGACTTGCAGTCTTGATATCTGCACCCTTGATGTCTTGCAGCCTCACCGACCTGTCGACCTATCTCAATTACCGCCGCCCGTGCGTGCGATATTGAGTCCGTTGTCGTTGATGTCGCCCGCGCTGTGAACGCTGCTGCCCAGCGTTTCGGATGCGGGTGCCGCATATACCGCGGAGACGCTATCCTCGGCATTCCTGCCGAACATTCCCGTCGGGTCGAGCATAGCCTCGGTTATATCCACCTTATAGGGGTTGAAATACTCGTTCATCAGCTCGAGCATTCCCGCCTTGTTCATAACATAGTAGGAGGTTCCCGAGTTGACCGCTTCACCGGGCAGGGTGGCAAAGTTGACGTTCGACATATCGACGCTCTTCATAAAGTTCTTTCCGAAGTATACGCAGTCGAGCACCTTCATATCGGTATCGACCATGTTTATAGCCGTCTCAGCGAGCTTCGGCACCGTCGAGATAGAGAGGTTGTTCTTTACCTGACGGAACAGCGCGCTCATGAACACCTTCATAGCATCGACACGTCCGATATCGCCCTGCGCGTAGCCGTTGTTGCCCTTACGGAAACGGATATACTGCTCGGCGCTGTCGCCGTTCAATATCTGCTGACCCTTCTTGAGATGGATATACAGATTCTGCTCGGGATCCTCGTAATCCATGTCACACGGCAGATCTATCGGAACTCCGCCTACGGCATCGACAAGATTTCCGAACTGATCGAGATCAACCATAGCCCAAAAGTCAATCGGTATTCCGAGTCCGCGCTCTAGCTCGTCTGCCATGCCCTCCATGCCGCTGCGTATGCGCGCGTCGGCATCCTTGACCGTCGTGTCGCGCTCAAGGGCGAACAGACTGTTTATCTTACGCGCCTTGCCGTGCAGCTCAAAGTAGGTGTCGCGCGGAATCTGCAGTACCGATATCTTCTTGTTTGTAACGTCATAAGACGCGAGCATGATAACGTCGGTGTTCACCGCAACCTGATCGTGCCCCACCGCAAGCATCGTATAGTAGCCCGGCTTGCGCTCAATGCTGCTCGCTGCAGGCACGGGGGGCGTGCCGTTATCGTCGACCGTCTCGCTGACAGGCGCGGTGGTCTCGTCGGGAGACGGACCGGGGTCCTGATCGGGGGTGTAGTCGTCGACTACCTTCCACAGCACAAGCACAACGACCGTAAGCACTGCGACGAATGCCGCGATGCTGATAAGAACTGTGTTTCTGCGGCGGCGACGGCGCACCGTCTTGTCTGCAGGTGCTTTGCCGTCCTTTGTGCGCGACTGCTGCGGTCTGCCCGAGCGGTCTAAGCTGCGTGCCGTGCGTCCGTCTGCCGGGCGAGCACCGTTTTGCACCGCTCTCGGGTCAGCAGCTCTCGAGCCGGCCGATCTCGGGTCAGCGGTCCTGTTTTGCTGTTCCGCGTCACGGCTGTGTCCCGCGCCGCTTGCGGCGGCACTGTGTCTCTGCGCATCGCCGCCGACACCTCCGCACCGTGCGTTCACACGCTGAACATCACGTTGCGGATTACCCTGAACACCTGCACGCCGTGCATCGCTGCGCTGTACGTCGTTCTGTGCGCCTGTCAGCTGCACGCTGCGTTGTGCATCGGTACGCTGACCCGACGGACGGACTGCACCGCCCTGCGGTCTTCCGCTATGCATTCCGTTCTGTCCTGACGAGCTGCCCGTTCGGCGCTCGATATTGTCGCGGGATGTGCCGCGGTTTTGGTTTCTGTTGTTATTATCCATTTAAATCCCCTGTTTTTCAGTCCCGTACGGGAGATGTGTTTGCTTTCTTACCCGAGAATGCGCCGACCTCTCATCCGAGTGGTATGTCGACCTTCTCGTCGTTATCTTTATCTGTTATATTCGAGTTTATCAATTTATCCGAGCCGTCAAAGCAGCATGCAGATGCGCCGTCACATAATGCGCGGTATCACGCCTCGCCGCGAATGCGGCGCAGCACCGAATTACGCGCGACAGCGGTCATCGGGAAAAGCTCCTCGCCGTCGTCGAGCAGACCGCGTACGGTCATATCGAACGACATCAGCAGCGTGCGCAGCAGATGCATATAAAGCGCGTCACCGTTCGTCGCACCCCCACACAACGCGTCACCGTTCGGCACATCGCCGTTCGGCGCGTCGACCTTCGCTGCATCGCCGCTGAGCCCCTGCACGCCCGCGTAGAAATACTCGCGCAGCCGCACGCAGTCGGGAAATGTCCTGCCCGGCTCGATATAATCGGCAAGATAGAGCAGCATGGAAAACAGACTCATATTTTCGCCGCCCGTTGTGTGCTCATATATCGCCTGTGCCATCTCCGCATCGCAGTATTCGGCGTATTTGTCGAGCGCAAGCGCAGATGCCGTCCAGCCGTGAAAGACCTTCGGCGAATGCTCCGCACCCGCAGGATAGCTTATTCCGTAACGGCGGCAGAGCTCAAGCTGCTCGGAGAGACTGCGCTGCTTTGTTATATCATGCAGCAGTCCCGCAGCCGACAGCCGCAGCGCATCGCCCTCGGAAAAGCCGAACAGCCGCGCCAGCGCGCCGCACTCCACGCTCACACCAAGCGTATGTCTGAGCCTCCGCTCATCCATCAGCCCCGCGCTCTCAATCCTGCTCTGCAGACTCGAAAGCAGCTCGGGTGTGTATTCTGTATTTTTTTCGTTCATTGCTCTGTTAGTTATTCCCGTTTTTTCTCGGTTTATCCTATTCATATGCAGCAAATTCGGCTGCGGCGAAAATTTTCGCGAAGCATCGCAAAACGCAGGAATTCAACCGTTGCTTGCGCCGCTGCCGTAGCCGTACAGACCGTGCAGCCTGATATATTCCTCGACGCGCGGCGGAACAAGTCCGTCTATCCGCTCGCCTCTTGCGAGCCGACCGCGCAGCTCCGTCGACGACAGCTCAAGTGCGCGCTCGTCTATCTGTGTAATTCGTGCGGAAAAATCGCGCTCGTAGCACACATGTGCCTGCTCGATGCGAGCCGCCTCATCGGGGTTGCTTTCGCGCCGCATAAGCACTATGTGTGCCAGACGGAATATCTCCTCGGGCTCACGCCATGCGGGCAGCGAAAGAAACATATCGGTGCCGACGAGCATGTATATATCACCCTCGCTCCAAAGATGGCGCAGGGTATTGACGGTATAGCTCCTTCCGCCCTCCCGTATCTCGTAATCCGAGACGACAGCCTGCGGAATTCCGCCGAAAGCAAGCCGTGCCATCTCGAGTCGGTCAAGCGGCGAATCGGCGGGGTCTATGTTCTTGTGCGGCGGGATAAACGCCGGCATGATGTAAAAGATATCGGGGTCTATCGCACGCGAAAACGCGCGCGCGGCATGAACATGACCTGCATGCGGCGGTGCAAATGTTCCGCCGTACAGACCTATTATCCTGCCGCCCCTCTCGGATGCTTCCATCATTTATTCTCCGCACCGCCCGTGCGGTGTCCGCAGCAGCACGCTCCGCCGTCATGTGCGCCGTGCGCATCTGCCTTATCTGCGCTGCGCCCGCAGCACGATTTTTTTTCATTGCCGCAAGCCTCACCGTCATACCCGCCGTGCGTCTGTCCGTCATGCTCCGAAAGAAGAATATCGGCAAGGCGGTCGGCAAGTGCGCGCATCGCCCTGCCCCTATGGCTTACGGCGTTTTTCTCGTCGCCGCTGAGCTCGGCAAAGCTGCGCCCGAGCGGCTCGTACAGAAAAAGCGGGTCGTAGCCGAAGCCGCCGTCGCCGCGCGGTGCGTCGAGTATCAGCCCCTCGCACTCGCCGTGCAGCATCAGCTCCCTGCCCGACGGCAGAATGCAGCATACGGCGGTGACAAAGCGCGCTTTGCGCTCCTCGCCGTGCCTGCCCTCGAGCTCGCGGAGCAGCTTTTTGTTATTGCCCGCATCGCCCTCGCCCGACCAGCGCGCCGAATACACCCCCGGCGCACCGCCGAGCGCGTCGACCGAAAGCCCGGAGTCGTCCGCTATCGAGATATAACGGTCGGAAGCGAGCGCACGCGCCTTTATTCGGGCGTTTTCATCAAACGTAGTGCCGTTTTCCTCTATCTCGTCGGTCACGCCGACCTGCTCCGCCGTTTTAACGGAAAATTCGACCCTGCCGCCGAGAGTCTGCCCGAGCAGCCTCTCCATCTCCCTGACCTTGTTTTTATTGTGTGTAGCAAGTACAAATTCGACCATTTTTCCGCCTCATTCAAACAGCGCGCGGACAAACTCATCTGCGCGGAACGGCTGGAGATCGTCCATCTGCTCGCCTACGCCTATATACTTGACGGGTATGCCGAGTTCTTCCTTGATGGAAAAGACTATGCCGCCCTTCGCGGTGCCGTCGAGCTTTGTCAGTACAAGCCCCGTGATGTTCGCGGAGTTCTTGAATTCCTTTGCCTGACTGATGGCGTTCTGACCCGTCGTTGCATCGACGACAAGCAGCGTTTCGCGGCTGCAGCCCGGCAGCTCGCGGTCGATTACGCGGTCTATCTTTGCGAGCTCATCCATGAGATTCTTCTTATTGTGCAGTCTGCCCGCCGTGTCGATTATCAGAACATCCGCTCCGCGCTTCTTTGCAGCAGCGGCGGCATCGAACACGACCGCTGCGGGGTCGGAGCCCTCCTCATGGCAGATGATATCCACACCGACGCGCTCCGCCCATATACCGAGCTGGTCGATGGCAGCCGCGCGGAAGGTGTCCGCTGCGGCAAGGATAACACGCTTACCCTCGCTCTTGAGGCTCGCGGCTATTTTAGCTATGCTTGTGGTCTTGCCTACGCCGTTAACGCCGATAATGAGCACTACCGCAGGCTTTGTATCAAGACAGAGCGGCTCGCCCTCGCCTATCTCGCCACGGAGAATGTCGCACAGTGCAGCCTTTGCATCCTCGGGCTCGCTTATGCGGTCGTCCCTTATCCGCTCGCGCAGAGCGTCGATTATCTTCTCTGTCGGACCCACGCCGACATCGGCGGTTATCAGAAGCTCCTCAAGCTCCTCGAGCATATCCTCATCCACCCGTACAAACGAGCGGAATATACCGTCTATCTGCTTCAGCAGTCCGTCCTTTGTCTTGGTCAGACCCTTTTTCAGCTTTTCAAAAAATGACATTTTTATCTCGGTCCCGCACTGCGGGAGCATCCCTTCTTTGATCTGCGGCAGCACACTCGCAGTCGGGCGGGCGGACGATGCCGCATACTGCGCCCATTAAAAGCAAGTATATATACTATATGTTTCGGTGTCATTAATACGAGGTTAATTTTCGCCGCTTACCCGCACCGTGTCTGTTTTATCTTCCGTCTGCACGCGCAGCGACTGCTTTGCTTTCGTCTGCACGCGCAGCGACTGCGCTGTATTCGTCCTGTCCGTGCTGCGGACGTTTTATTTTGCGCGCACCGCGGCTACTTTATCTTGACCCCGAGACGGTCCTCGACCTCGGTGATGTTGAGCGTGAGCACCCTTGAGATACCGCGCTCGGGCATCGTCACGCCGTACAGCGTATCGGCTATCTCCATCGTACCGCGTCTGTGCGTGATAACGACAAACTGCGTTGAGCCCGAATAGCGCTTGATATAATCGGCAAAGCGAGCGACGTTCACATCATCAAGCGCCGCCTCTATCTCGTCGAGCACCGCAAACGGCGTCGGGTTGACATCGAGTATCGCGAAGAAAAGCGCTATCGCGACAAACGACTGCTCGCCGCCCGAGAGCAGCGACATGCTCTTGACTATCTTTCCGGGCGGTGCGACGTTTATCTCGATGCCGCAGCCGAGCGGGTCGGTCGGGTCGGTGAGACACAGCTCCGCCGTTCCGCCGCCAAAAAGCTCGCGGAAGGTCCGCTTAAAGCCCGCGTCGAGCTGTTGCATTACCGAAATAAAGCGCTCGCGCATCTCCTTTTCGAGCCCTGTGATTATCTCCTCGAGCTCCTGCTTTGAGCGGCAGAGATCGTCGTACTGCGTACGCATGAAGCCCGCACGCTCGCTGACCTCCTTATATTCGTCTATCGCGCCGACGTTGACGGGTCCGAGCGAGCGTATCCTCGACCTCAGCTCGGTCTGCCTTGCGGCGCTTGCCGTTTTCGTCTCCTCGGTCACCTTCGGATAATCGAGCGCGGCGGCGGTCGCGTACGTCAGCTCGTATTCATCCCACAGACGCGATGCGAGCTTATCCTGCTCCGCCTTTGCCGATTCGAGCTTTGACTCAAGCTCGGTATACGTGCGGAACAGCGTCTCGCGGCGGTGACCCTCCTCCTTTATCTGCTCGCGCAGCCTTGAGAGTGCCGCATCGCTGCGCAGCCCCTCGTCAATCAGTGCGCTGTGCTTGCTCTCGAGTTCTGCGGCACGTCCGCGCAAGCCATCAAGATCGGTATCCGCGGATGCGAGTCTTTCGCGGCACTGCGCAGCCCGCTCGTCGCAGGAGCTTATCGCCGCCTCCGACTCCGCTATCTGCTCGCCTAACCGCGTCACCGCAGCCTGTCCGAGCGATATGCTGTTCTCGGTCGCCTCGATGTCCTTCTCGGCGGAATTTATCTTTATCAGCTGCGCCGAAACACGCTCGAGCGCACGCGCGATATCACGGTTCAGCCGCTCGTGCTCCTCTGCCGACGCGGCAAGCGCCTCGCGGCACTGCCCCGCCGCCGTATCTGATTCCGAGAGCTCGCGCTTGATAGCCTCGCACTCGTCGTCGTCGCGCTTGCTCTCCGCGCTGAGTGCGTCGAGCGATTCGCGCTGCTTCTCGTAATTTTTCTTATCCGCATCTATCTGCGAACGAAGAAGAGCATTCTGCGTATTCTCCGCGCCGAGCATGGTGTCAAGCACCGAGAGATTCTGTTTAAGCTCGCCGAGACGGTCGCGCAGTTCCGCGCTCTCCGCTGCTATCTTTTCCGCCCGCTCGTCCGACGCACGCAGCTTGACCTCGAGCGCCGCAGCCTCCTCGGCAAAGCGCTGAATCTCCTGTGCGCGGGTGAGCATTCCGCTGTTGCGCTTGTTCGAGCCGCCCGTAAAAGAGCCGCCCGCATTGATGACCTGACCGTCGAGAGTAACAATCTTCACGCGATAGCCGCTTGCGCGCGCATAGTCGGTGGCGCTGTCAAGATCGCGGAAGATGAGCGTTCTGCCGAGCATGTACGAAATGACATTTGCGCAGCGCTCGTCGCATCCGATAAGCTCCGATGCGACCCCTATATAGCCCTTGTATTGTGAGAGTCTGCCCGTATCGATATTCAGCGGCTGCGCCTTAACCGACGATATCGGATAAAAGGTCGCTCTGCCCGCACCGCCGTCGCGCAGCAGTGCGATGGCACGCTTTGCGGTCGACTCGTCCTCTACGACGATATTCTGGATATTCGCGCCGAGCGCCGTCTCTACGGCGGTGGAATATTTATCGGGTACGGTTATCAGCCTCGATACGGGGCCGAGCACGCCGCCGAGCCGCCCTCTGCCGACCGCGTCCATCACAAAGCGGACGCTGCCGTTATAGCCCTCGAAGTGCTCCTCCATACGCCTGAGCGTATCCGCGCGCTGCTTCTTAGCCGCAAGCTCCGAGCCTATGCGCGCCTGCTCAGACCGCAACTCCTCGGTCTGCGCTGTCAGCTCGCCGAGTCTGCGCTCGAGCTCCGCCGCCTCCGTTTCCGTCTGCTCGCGGCGTGCGGTATAGTCCGCTATCGTCCGCTCGGATTTTGCAAGGCGGTCGCCGAGCAGCTTTTCGCGCTCGCGTATCTCCTCCATACTCTCCTCTATCTCAGACAAACGCAGCTCACGGTTCTCGTGCGAACCGCTTATCTCGGAAAGCCTCAGTCGGCGCTCTACCGCGCCGTCCTCTATCTCGCGCAGCTGCTTTTCGAGTATGCTCTCGCGCGACTCGTTATCTATGCGCTGCGCCTTAAGCGCCTCGGCATTGCCGTCAAGCGCAGCATGCTCCTCACGCAGTGCGCCGAGCGCTGCGGTCTGCTCCTCAAGCCTTGAAAGCAGCTCCGCGCCGCTTCCGTTCGCCTCCTCGAGCGCGGCGCGGCGTACGGCAAGTGCAGACTCCGCCTCCGCTCTGCGCTCCGCAATGTGCTCGAGCTCGTTCTTCATTACCTTGACGCTGCCCTCAAGCTCGAACGACGCGGCGCTGTTATCGCGCAGATTCTTCTGCGCCTCCGCAGCGCGCTGCTTCGTCTGCTGAGCCTCGTCGAACAGCCGCTCGTTCCTTGCCTCGAGCGCTTCGAGCTCGCCGTCAGCCTCATCGAGCATGCGCTTAGCCGCTGCAGTCTCATCTCCGAGACAGCCTACCCTGCGGCGCACATCCTCAACGTCATACAGCCACAGCGAGACATCCAGCCGCTTCTTTTCCTCGAACAGCTCGAGATACTTTTTCGCCTTTTCGGCATCGCGCTGCAGCGGTGCAACACGTGCCTCAAGCTCGCGGAGAATGTCCTCTGCGCGCACCATGTTATCGACAGCGCCCTGCAGATGCCGCTCTGCCTCGTTTTTGCGGAAGCGGTATTTCGATATGCCCGCCGCATCCTCGAATATTGCGCGGCGCTCGTCGCTCTTCTGCGATACTATCTCGGCAATCTTGCCCTGACCGATTATCGAATAGCCCGAGCGACCGACACCCGTATTCATGAACAGCTCGGTAATGTCGCGCAGCCTTGCGGGCTTGCGGTCGATAAGATATTCGCTCTCTCCGCCGCGCACGCAGCGTCGGGTGATGATTATCTCGTCCCCGCGGTCGACTATCTTTCCCTCCTCCTCGGTATTGTCGAGGATAAGAGAGACCTCCGCAGTGGTCATCGCACGGCGGGATGCCGCACCCGCAAAGATGACATCCTCCATCTTTGAACCGCGAACGCCCTTTGCCGACGTCTCGCCGAGTACCCAGCGGATGGCATCAGATATATTTGATTTTCCGCTTCCGTTAGGACCGACGACGATTGTCGCACCGTCGTTGAAGTTAAGCACCGTTCTGTCCGGAAACGATTTAAAGCCGAGAAGCTCGAGTGATTTGATTTTCAATTTTCAGACCGTCCGTTTCTTTTGTTTCGTAGCTCGACATATGCCGAGAAAAGCGCTGCCGCAAAGCAATTACGCAGCATGCGCGCATGACATAAAGCGCGCCGATAACCGAAAATTCGCGCACCGCGCAGCAAGGCACTAAAGCCCTGTGCACAATTCGGGGGAGTGAAAGCCCGCCGCAGTTCATCGCCGCAAAGCAGGTAAGCGCCGCCGCTCACAGCCGCCAATCAGATCAAGATTGCACGCGCAGCTCGCAGCCGCAGAGCGAATCATCCTCACGCACACACAGCCGACTGATGCCGTACTCGCGCCGCAGCGCCTCGGCATTCGCGCGTCTGTGTCCTATCACCTGAGAAGTCCTGCCCCTCGGGCAAACGACCGTCAATATCCGCTCATTTCGCGTCGGTGCATCAGCCCCCGCGCGCACCGAATCGGCGCACCCGTTATTATCGGATGCGTCAGCATCCGATGCAGCAGCACCCGACACAGCATCCGACGCAGCAGCACCCGACGCAGCGGCATCCGACACGACGGCATCCGATGCAGACATACACTGTGCAGTCATACACGGTGCGGGTGTGTTGCCCGCATCCGAGCCGAGCTCACGAATTCCCGCGTCGGCAAGCAGCGCGCGCAGACGGCGCAAAAAAACGCGGCTCTGCGCCATCTCGCCGACGGCGCACTCATAATCGCCCGCGACGATGCCGTCATCGCCCGTCAGCCCCTCACCGTAGCAGAGGCCTATCCGTATCACGGGCACGCCAGCCGCCGAGAACAGCTCGCACAGATCGGCGACCCGCTCGACCGTCTCCTCGGCAGACGGCGGTGTGTACTCGCCGCGCCGCAGCATACCCTCAAGCGCGGTGCCCGCAAATGTCATTGTGGGATATATCCTCGCGCCGTCGGCGCCCGCGCCTATTATATCGCGCCCCGTCTGCAGGTCGCTCTCGCGGGTCGAGCCGGGCAGTCCCGTCATCATCTGACCGATCGCATGCATCCCGCTCTCCCTTATCATCCGCAGCGCAGCCATCGACTGCTCTGCCGTATGACCGCGCTCGCAGCGGCGCAGCACCTCTTCCGATGTGCTCTGCACCCCGAGCTCGACCGTAGTCATACGGTAGCGGAGAAGAAGGTCTATGATCTCTTCATCAATGTAATCGGGTCTTGTCGAGCAGCGCAGACTCGCCACCCTGCCGTCATCAACGTACGGGCGCGCAAGCTCGAGCAGCTCCGTAAGCTCGTCCCTCGGAATGCCCGTAAAGCTGCCGCCGAAAAACGCTATCTCGCACTCGTACTCGCCCTCTCTGCCGCGGATGCCGTCAAGCGTCGCATCAATCTGCTCGCGCACCGCGCCGATGTCGACACAGCCGACGCCCGATATCTTCCGCTGATTGCAGAAAACGCAGGTGTGCGGACAGCCGAGATGCGGGATAAAGATAGGAATATTAATATGTCTCATTCGCTCACCCCATTCATGCCGTACCGCCCGCGCGGTGTGGTTCTGTCAGATAAAGCCTGTGCCGTTTGCGCCGCCCGTATCGACGCGGCTTATATCTTATCGCCGAACAGCTCGAGAGCCTTCTGCGCAGCTATCTGCTCAGCCGCGCGCTTACTGCCCGCCGTGCCTACGCCGATAACGTTGCTGTTGAGTCGCGCCTCGACGGTGAATACACGCTTATGTGCGGGTCCCGTTTCGCTGACGGGTACATACTCAAGTATCTCGCCGTGCTCCTGCTGAACGAGCTGCTGTAGAATGGTCTTATAGTCGGCGGTATGTCCGCTCGAGAGTATACGCGAGATCTCATCCTCTGCAAACGGGAGCAGAAAACGCGAGACCTCCTCTATATTTGAGTCGAGATAGATAGCCGCGAGAAGCGCCTCGAACGCATCCGCAAGGATGGACGGGCGGCTCCTGCCCTCGAGCTTTTCCTCGCCCCTGCCGAGATAGAGGTAATCGCCGAGCCTTATCTCGCGCGCAAAGCCCGCAAGCGCCCTCTCGCATATCGTGCCGGCGCGGACCTTCGACAGCTCGCCCTCGGGCATATCGGGATGGGTCGCGAACAGATAGTCGCTGACGATGATGGACAGCACCGAGTCGCCGAGAAATTCAAGACGCTCGTTGCACTTCATTCCGACGCCGTGTGCCCGCTGCTCGTTCGAGTAGGACGAATGCGTGAGCGCGGTGCGGACAAGCTCTTTATTTTCAAATATGTGACCTATGGTCTTTTCGAGTCCGGCTATCGGAGCCGGACGAATATCCGATGCATGCATCTTTCTTTCCTTTCCGACCTGTTATGCGTTCGGGGTCGCGGATGCCGTATCCGCTGCGGTCTCTGCCGCTTCCGCCTCTGCTGCCCTTGCCGCGTCCTGCTCGACCCACTTTGCTATTTCGACATGAACGCCCGTGCCCGCAAAGTCCGCCGCGCGTCTTATCGTGCTGACAAACGCGCGCGAATCCGAGCTGCCGTGCGTTTTGAGCACGGGTCTTGAGAGACCGAGCAGCGGAGCGCCGCCGAACTCGGAGGCATCCACCGAGTGCTTCAGCCGTCTGAGACTGCCGCGCATTGCGAGCGCAGATGCCTTTGTGACAAGATTCTCGGTAAAGCAATCCTTAAGACATGAGAGCAGATACTGACCTACGCCCTCGCTGAGCTTGAGAAAAACATTTCCCGTAAAGCCGTCGGTAACGAGCACATCGCACGCGCCGAGCGGTGCCGCCTTTGCCTCAACGTTGCCTACGAAATTTATCGTCGGCTCGCCGCGCAGCAGCTTATACGTGTCTACCATCATTGCACCGCCCTTACACTCCTCGGTGCCGTTGTTGAGCAGTCCGACCTGCGGCGAGTCGATGCCGAAAACATTCTTCATATATATCGAGCCCATTACCGCAAACTGCCGCAGATACTCGGGCTGAACGTCGATATTCGCGCCCGAATCAATGAGCAGCATGGGGCGCGCAAACGGCAGCACCGATGCTATCGCGGAGCGCCTGATGCCCTTTATCCTGCGCACTATAAGCGATGAGCCCGCGTGCAGTGCGCCCGTGTTACCCGAGCTGACGAACGCTTCTCCCTCGCCGTCGCGCAGCATCCTCAGACCTACCGCCATCGACGAGTCGCTCTTTTCGCGGACGACGCTCAGCGGCTGATCCTCCATTGTTATAACGCTGTCCGTATGGACGATGCGCACGCCGTCGAGCTCAGCCTCCCTGCCCGCGCTGCGGGCTGTCTCGCGTATCTCGCCCTCGCGTCCGACAACGATATAGCTGTGCTCAGGCATTGCTGCAGCGGCATCAAGCACACCGATAACGCCTGCCTCTGGCGCGTTGTCTCCACCCATTACATCGATTATTATCTTCATCCTTTATCCCTCCGAGAGAGCTTACTTTGCGCTCTCTCCGCCGCTCTTTTCGTCGCCTTCATGCGTCGGCTTGAGCTCGCGTTTGTAGCCGCAGCCCTCGGTGCGGCAGACGGCAATATTCTTGCCCTTATTCTTAAACAGCATTCCCCCGCACTGCGGACACTTGTCGGGCAGCGGGAGCTCCCATGACGAGAACTTGCACTTAGGATAGTTCTCGCAGGAGTAGAAATACGAGCGGTTGCGCCCGTGCTTTGCGACTATCTCGCCGCCGCAGTCGGGGCACTTTACGCCTATTTTGCGCGCTATCTGCTTTGTATTCTTGCACTGCGGGTAGTTCGAGCAGGCATAAAAGCTGCCGTAGCGTCCGCTGCGCAGTACCATATCCGCGCCGCACTTCTCGCACTTCATACCGTCGGGCGCGGGTACCGCCTTTTCGGTCGCCGCGCCGTCACCCGCGGGTGCCTTGCGTTCGAGCGGGCGGGTGTTGCGACAGGTGGGATAATTCGGGCAGGCGGCGAATTTTCCGTATCTGCCGTTCTTTACTATCATCGTAGCGCCGCACTTGTCGCATATGATGTCGGTTTGCTCGTCGGGGAGCTTGACCTTTTCCTTTGCGACCGTTTCCTCCGCAACCTCGAGCTGCTTTGCAAACTCGGTATAGAACGAGCCGAGAACGCTCTGTATATCGACGTTTCCGTGCTCGATATCATCGAGTGACGACTCCATCTGCGCGGTGAATTCGTAATCCACTATCTCGGGAAAATACTGCTTCATCAGGTCGGTTGTGACCTCGCCGAGTCTGGTCGGGCGCAGCATCTTTCCGTCACGCTCGACATAACCGCGCGAGATGATGGTGGTGATTATCGTAGCGTAGGTACTCGGTCTGCCTACGCCCTTTTCCTCAAGGAACTTGACGAGCGAGCCCTCGTTGTATCTTGCGGGCGGCTCGGTAAAGTGGCGCGCGGGGGTAATTTTCTCGGCGCTGATATGCTCGCCCTCCGAGATGTTAGGTATCGCGCCCTGCGTGCCGTTGTTCTCTCCCTCGTCCGCTGAGCCGTAAACCGCGAGGCAGCCGCGGAAGCGAACGGTGTAGCCGGATGCGCGGAAGGTATATCCGCCGCACTCGGCATCCGCAATAACGGTATCGAGCTCCGCAGACGCCATCTGGCTCGCGGTAAAGCGGTTGAAGATGAGCTTATACAGCTTATACTGGTCGGCGGTGAGATACTTCTTTATCTTATCGGGCTCGAGAGTGGGGTTTGCGGGGCGGATGGCTTCGTGCGCATCCTGAGCGCCCGCCTTGGATTTATAGGTGCGGGGGGATGCGGGTACGTATTCCTTACCGTAGGTGCTCTCGATATACTCCGCAGCTCTTGCACGCGCCTCATCGGCGACGCGCAGCGAGTCGGTACGCATGTATGTGATAAGACCCTGCGTGCCGCCGTTTTCCGAGCCGACGTTAACACCCTCGTACAGCTCCTGCGCGACCTGCATGATGCGGGTCGAGCGGAAGCCTAGCTTGCGCGATGCATCCTGCTGCAGCGTAGAGGTGGTGAAAGGCGGCTGCGGGTTCTTTGCTCTTGTCGAGCGGCGAACAGAGGCAACGGTGAAATCTCCGCCCTTTATCCCGTCGAGCACGGCATTTACATCCGCCTCGCTGTGCAGCTCGCCCTTAGTGCCGCCCTTGCCGTAGTATTTTGTATGGAGAAGCTCGCCGCTCGCGGTACCGAGGTCGGCATCTATCGTCCAGTATTCCTCGGGCACAAATGCGTTTATCTCCGCCTCGCGGTCGACGATTACACGTGTCGCGACCGACTGAACGCGCCCTGCGGAAAGTCCGCCGTGTATCGCCTTCCAAAACAGCGGGCTGAGCTTATAGCCGACGATACGGTCGAGTATGCGGCGCGCCTGCTGCGAGTTGACAAGGTCCTCATCTATCTTGCGCGGGTGCTTTATCGCGTCGCGCACCGCGCTCTTTGTGACCTCGTTGAAGGTGACACGGCAGACCTTTTCCGGCGGGATGGCAAGCGCCGTTACAAGGTGCCATGAAATAGCCTCTCCCTCGCGGTCGGGGTCGGCTGCGAGATAGACCTTGTCGGCGTTCTTTGCCTCTTTTTTCAGCTCTGCGATGAGCGGTCCCTTGCCGCGAATGTTTATATATTTGGCTTTGAAGCCGTTCTCTATGTCAACTCCGAGCGTGCTCTTCGGCAGGTCGCGTACATGACCTATCGACGCTACCACCTTGTAGCCGGAACCGAGATAATTCTTGACCGTTCCCGCCTTCGACGGAGACTCAACTATAACAAGATGTGCCATTGCTTCTCAATATATCCTTTCGTTATTCGATAATAACCGTTTATACTCAGTCTGCCCCGCATGCGGCGTCAATATGATATGCTCGCTGCGGGATGATAATGATGCTGCGGTGTTCGACCCGCCGTGTGCTCAATGTCCCGTTCCGCGGCGGTATTCTCCGCCCGGTCCGAGCACCGCAAGCCCCGATATCTCGAGCTCGGTGAGCCCCGCCATTACAAACGGAAAGCTCAGCTTATTGCGTACGATCTCGTCTATCGTGGTCGTTCCCGTTTCGGGGATGAGCGAATATATCTTACGTCCGCACTCGCTCGTTTCGGCGAGCATGCGTGCGACCCGCTCCTCGTCCGTCTGCGATGCGTCCGCCGCATCGCGCTGCACATCCCTGCGGGCAAAGTTCGCACTTGCCGAAACGGTGCTGCGCGCTTTCCCGTCACGGTCGGATGCCCGCCCGACATTCTTTGTTTTTGCGCCGTCAGGCTTCTTCATATGCTCGCCGTACAAACTCTGCTCTATACTGCCGTGACCCGACATCATGTCTGCAGTGTATTCGCCGTAGATGCTCTGCTCAGCAGTACCCATACCGTGCTCTGCCGTGGGAAATGCGGGTATTTCGGATGCTGCATTCTCTGCGAATGTTGCTGACCCTGCGGGTATTGCGGATGCCGCAGCCGTCGCTGCTCCTGCATATTCCGCCTGTGCGGGGTACAGCTCTGCCGCACCTTCCGTCGCATTTTCCATCGCATTTTCAATGCGCTGCGCGGCGGCATGCTCGGCATGATCGGCGCGGCCGGCTTCGGCAGGCTCTGGCGTGTACGGTCTCGGAAGTCTGTCCTCGGTCTGCCGTCTGCGTGAGCCGCCCTTGCTCTCACCGCTCGGTCCGAGCCTCGGATAACACGGTACTGCGCTTCTGCCGTAGGTATTTCGGAGATTAAAGCCCTCCTTGAACCTCGCGAGCTTTCCCGTGACGTTGTCGATATTGAGGACCTTTGCGTACTCCTTTTTGTAGTCGTCAAGTATGTCGAGCGCGCTCGTCACCATCTTTGCACCCTCGAGCAACAGCTTGTTCGTGCCGGCGCTGCCGAGCGTTCCGACGTTTCCGGGCAGGGCGTAAACCGCCCGTCCCTGACGCTTTGCATCCTTTGCGGTTATCAGCGCGCCGCTCCTCTCATCCGCTTCGATGACCACCGTTGCGGTGCTCATGCCGCTGATGATACGGTTGCGTATCGGAAAATTATGCGCTATCGGAGCAGTGCCCGGGCAAAACTCGGTCAGCACCGTGCCGCGGCGGACAATCTCGCCGTGCAGATTCTTATGCTCGCGCGGGTAGATGCGGTCGATGCCGCAGCCGAGCACCGCGATGGTATATCCGTCCGCATCAAGCGCCGCGCGGTGCGCAACGCCGTCGACTCCGAGCGCCATACCCGAGACGATGACCGTACCCGCGGATGCAAGGTCACCCGATATCGTATATGCGTTTCTTGCGCCGTACTGCGTTATCCTCCGCGTGCCGACGACGGCGACGGAGAGACGGTTCTTTATATTCGGCAGCATGCCGAGATAGTACAGCATAACGGGCGGAGACGGTATCCTGCGCAGCTGCGGCGGAAAATATTCGCTGTCGTACGGCAGCATTCCGACTCCGTTATCCGCGCACCAGTTGTATATTCCGACGGCAGCTTTCAGGCTTTTATCCTCAAGGCGCTCCGCCGTGCCCTTCGGCAGACCCGAATACTCGGAGGGGTCTGCGTCGTATATCGTTCTTACGTTGTGCCCGAGACGGGAAAACAGCTTTCCCGCAGCAGAGCTTCCCGCACCTATCGCGAGACTGAGCCATATCCAGTATACAAGATCGGCGCTTTCCTCCGCGCCTACGTTCGTTTCAAATGTGTCTCTCACCTTATCCACGAGCCCTTTCCCGTTTCCCAAATAAGTATAGCCGCCGCAGCCGCAGCATTCAGCGATTCGGTACCCTCACGCATCGGGATAATCACGCAGTCGCTCGCCGCGCCGATAAGCTCCTCCGAAAGTCCCCTGCCCTCGTTTCCGACGAGAAAGCAGTCTCGGCTGTCGACCCGCAGCCTGCTCAGCGGAACGGCATCACGGTGCAGCGCAGCCGCATGCACACGGTAGCCGAGCCCGCGCAGCGCGCCTATGCTGCCGACGGGGTCCTCGCACAGCGTTATGTGCTGGCGGAAGAGCGCCCCCATCGCAGCCCTGACCGTACGCGGATTGTAGAGGTCCGCGCAGTCGGACGACAGTATCAGCTCATCTATTCCGAGGGCGTTCGCGTCTCTGATTACCGTGCCGAGATTGCCCGGGTCACGTATCGAGCACGCCATAAACGCGGTACCCGAAAAATTGCTATCCTCATATATTGTAACTTTTTTATGCAAAAAGTCAATATGCTTCGCTATGCACATAATGCCCTCGGGCGAGCGGTCGAACGACAGCTTGTCGTAGACAGGCGGGGAGACGACCGTCACAAGCTCGGGCGACAGCTCTGCGGGCAGGCGGCAGAGCGCATCCTCGCGGACGAACACCCGCTCGAGCGATATGTCCGCGGAAAGCGCATCGCGCAGCAGCTTTACCCCTTCAAAGGCGAACAGACCGTCGCGGTCGCGATATTTTCGCTCGCCGAGCGCGGATGCGGCTACCGCCGCGGGATTTGACCGCGAGGTTATCCGTGCGCAGTGCGCAAACCGCCCGAGCGCGGTGTCAGACCCGCGTCCGTTTGTGTTTCTTCCCATCTCTGCCTCCCGTTTTTATGTTCCGTCATTCGATATGCCCGTTATTCGGTGCGCTCGCATGTCCCGATGTGTTCGTTTTTCGATATGCCCGATATTCGGCGCATTCGCATGTCACGATCCATTCATCGCACGTCAAACAAGAGGCACGTCGCGCACAAAGCCGCGCTTGCCGCGTTCGCCGCTCCCTTTTTGACGCGAAAAACCCGCGGACACACCCACGCGCAAGGCGGATGGTCCCGGGTTCTGCCGAAATAATTATCTCTGTCAGAGAGCAGCCTTTGCCTGAGCTGCGAGAGCTGCAAATGCTTCCTTATCAGCAACGGCGATCTCGGAGAGCATCTTACGGTTGAGGTCGATGCCTGCGTTCTTAAGTCCGTGCATAAAGGTAGAATAGTTCATGCCGCAAGCCTTAGCCTGAGCGGAGATTCTGGTGATCCAAAGTCTGCGGAAATCTCTCTTCTTGAGCTTTCTGCCGACGAATGCATAGTTACCGCTCTTCATTACGGCCTGCTTGGCCATCTTAAAGTGTTTACTCTTGGCGCCCCAATAACCCTTCGCGCACTTAAGAACCTTATTGCGTCTCTTGCGGGTCATCATAGCTCTTTTAATTCTTGCCATTTTATTATCCTCCTCTAAAACCTATCGCCCGATTACTTGCTGGGCATAAGCGACTTGACAGTTGCTGCGAAAGACGGGCTCAGGTATGTACCGGAGCGGAGATGTCTCTTTCTCTTCTGTGCCTTGATACCGAGATTGTGGCGGTGGTGCGAATGGTTCATCTTAACGAGACCGCTCTTGGTAACGCCGAATCTCTTGGCGGTTGCGCTGTGTGTCTTGATCTTTCCCATGATAGAGCTCCTTTCAAGCTGCTGATTTTTTCCTGATCTGCCGAGTCGGCACAGCCGCCCGGCGAATCGTGATACTTATGATCTTTTTATATTCCGAGTTATATTCCGAGGCGTGCGGGAATTACTCCTCTGCGCTCTTTTCCTCAGGAGCAGCTGCTGCGGCAGTCGCTGCGGGCTTTTTGCCCTTGCCCTTCGACTGCGCGGAAGCGCCCTCTCTCTTGCTGTTCGGGGTGATAAATATCGACATGAAGCGTCCGTCGAGGCTCGGAGCCTTATCCGAACCGCCGAGGTCGGCACATGCCTCACGGAATCTCTCGAGCAGCTCTCTGCCCACATCGAGATGACTCATCTCACGACCCTTGAACTTTACAATAACCTTGACCTTGTCTCCGCCGGTAAGGAAACGGCGAGCGTGATTTACCTTGGTCTTGAAGTCGTTTGTATCAATGGCGCAGGAAAGTCTTATCTCCTTGATGTCCATGATCTGCTGCTTCTTCTTCGCTTCCTTTTCCCTCTTATCGCGCTCGAAACGAAATTTTCCGTAATCAATGATCTTGCATACGGGCGGGTCAGCCTGAGCTGCGATCATTACGAGATCAAGTCCCTTGTCATATGCATGATTCTGCGCTGCGGTAACGGTGAGCAGACCCATCTGCTCTCCCTCCGGTCCGATGACACGTACAATCTTCGAAGGAGCGCCGAGAACGGCTTTTATCTCATCGTTGATGTAATGCTCCCTTGAATTGTTATTGTTGTTTCTGATGGCTAAAGCACCTCCGCTCAAAATAAAAAAATCACGGTGTATGTTGCATGCTCGTAAAGGCAGCACAGCAACTCTCCGCGATCACGGGAAACCCGCAGGTAATCCACAAATCCTTTATCGACCGTGACCCATGCACCGGGCTGCGTCAGGTGAGAGCGGAGTGCTCTGCTTGCTTTACTGCAGCATTCTAACACATACGGCGCGCTTTGTCAATAGCTGCAGAAAATAATTTTCAAAAATTTCCGCCGCAGCCACCCCGCGCAATCATGTGCGCCCTGCACGGCCTCTCGCTCGCGAAATCGCAGCAACGGTGCAGGACAATAGCGGCAGCACGCGGCGGCGGACGGCGCATGACAACAGCGGCGACGCACGGCAGCAGACGGTGCAGAGCAACAACGGCAGCACGCGGCGGCGGACGGTGCGGGGAGACGGAGACGGCGCACAGACACAGACGGGCACGGGCGAGCTGCAAATTGCTATTGAAAAGCGACCGAATATGTGCTATAATACTTGATATAATGAGATGATTGTGTCCGCACGGCGGTCGGCTGCACGCGCCGCGGCGGTACGGACAAAGCGCACGGGCATCGGCGGCGAGCCGCAGTACACCTACGGAGGGAGGGAGTAAAACTGAACAGAACTCAGGTATTCAGCCTCAGAAAAACTCCCAAGGGATACGAGGGCAGAACTACGCTGTACGACGGCACGAGACTTATCAGGCTGCCGGATACGTCCTCTCCGCAGCCGGGCGGAGCCGACCGCGAAGGATACGGCAGAGCACAGCCCGAGCCGAAGTCGGCGGGACGGCGCTCACGCGACGGACAGTCCGCACGCGGCAGTCAGCACATGCAAAGCGGTCCGCGCACGCAGAGCGAGCAACGCAAGCAGAACGACCCGCGCACACAGAATGAGCAGCGCGCGCAGAGCGGGCGGCGGACGGCTTCGGACGGGACGCGCGGCGGTCGGCAGAAAGCGCCGAACGGGCAGCGACCGAACGAACGGCAGCAAAACAAGCGGCAGCAAAATGAGCGGCAGCAGAATGAACAGAGGCGGCAGAACGGGCAGCAGCTAAGCGACCGTCGGCAGACACGCGGTGAAGCCGAGCCGCGCAGGGTGCTCAGCGGCAGTATGACCGAGACGGGAAGGCTGTCCGAGGGCGCGCCGACAAACTCCGCGCCTATCGACAGGGTTTATTCCACCGACGTGCGAAGTTATCCCACATACGGTCAAGGCTACTCCGCAAACAATCAAGGTCACTCTGCGGGCGGGCACAGTCGTACCTACGGCAATCAAGGCTATCACACAAGCAATCAAGGTCATCCCGCAGACGGTCGGAGTCATCCCGCAGACGGACGAGGCTATCCCGCAAACGGACGGAGCTATCCCACCGACGGACGAGGCTATTCCTCACCGCAGGGCGGCGCGCAGCGCGACCGCCGCAGAAGAAGCAGACCGCCGATGAGCGAAGAGGATAAACGGCTGCTCGCAGCCGCAAAGCAGGCGCAGGAGCAGGCGGAGCGCGAGATGGCGCGTCAGCGCGCCGAGCGCCGCGCAGAACGGAAGCGTCAGCGCACGGTCGACCGCAGACGCAGACGGCGCGCGGCGATAAAATTCATCGCGTCGGAGCTGCTGCGCGGGATACTGCGCGGAATACCGTGGCTGTTTGCCCTTATCGGAATGACCGTTCTGCTCGCAGCGGTCGCAGGCGCAATAATTTCGCTCGACCTTCGACTCGGCTCATCGACACACCCCGATAAGGTCGAATATCTGCTGACCGACGCCGACAAAAGAGAGGTATCCAAGCGCACAACGGAATACAATGCCGTCTTTATCTCAGGCTCGCCGTACCTGAAAATGTCAGACCTTGCATCCGACTTTGACCTGACGGTCGCGGGCGACGGCAAGCGCTACAAGCTGATAACGCAGAGCGGCGACATCATAAAGCTGACCGTAAACTCAGGCGCCGTGACGCTCGGCTCATACGAAGCACGGCTCTCCTCCCAGATAATTGCACGCGGCGACGAGGTTTACATCCCCGTCGAGCTGCTCGGAGATTATCTCACGGGAGTGAGCACGGAATACGGAATAGACGAGAAAAAGGGCATCGGCAGACTCACGGTCACCCGCGAAATAGCGGATTTCACCGTCTCCGTCTCCGACGGAAAGCAGCCGATATATGCCGATCTCGGATTCAGCTATCGCGAATCTCCCGACGCCGCAAGCATCGCCGAGGATTCGCTGCCCGAAGCCATCGCTGCGGCGACTGACCCCAATCCCCCGCCTCCTGAGAACGGCGACGGCACGACGGGCACCGCAGGGGCGACAGGTACTGCGGGCACAACAAGTACCGCAGGTTGACGACCGACTGCCGATGACGGCAAGCGGCAATTTATGACATATACTGCAACGGACTATGGCAAGTCAACCGAGTTCACCGACATAAACGAAAGGAAAAGCCCTATGCGGCGTTCCCCGTGCGGGGCGCGGCACAGACGGGCGGGAATAACCGATATGAGTGAAATGAGACCGACACAGAGCGGCGGAAGAGCGCCGACAGGGGGCGGACAGAACGGGCAGAGCGCCGGTTCGAGACAGCGTATCGAGCGCGCGAGACTGCGCGAGCGCAGACGCAGACGCAGAAGGAACATCACCCTGCTCGTCTGTCTGCTGCTGATACTCGTCGTTGCGGCGTGCGCCGTCGTTGCGATATGGTTTATCAGCGACCCGACGGGCGAGGATAAGCTTTCCGAAACGACCGCTGTAACCACTACGGCGCAGGACACCGTCCTGAGCACCGAAGCGACGACACCCGAAACCGTAGAGGCTGCGGGACCCGAGGCATACGGGATAACCTTTATCTCCGACCTTGCCGATTACGAGCAGTATATGGACCCCGCAGAGCGTGACGATTATCTCATCCTCGTCAACAAGACCTCTACGATAAACGCCTCCGACGAACCCACCGACCTCATCGACGTGACCGACACCCGTCAGGACGGCAGAGCGACGCAGCAGATGCGCCTTTATGCTGCAAAGGCGCTCGAGGCACTTTTCATCGAGATGCGCGCATACGGATATACCGATGTTTCGGTAACGAGCGCATTCCGCAGCTATAACTATCAGGAGCAGCTGTTCACGGGCTACGTGTCAAAGGAGCTTAAGAGCCATTCGGGCTGGACGCAGGAACAGGCGGAAGCGGAGGTCGAGACCTATTCCGCACGCCCCGGCACGAGCGAGCATCAGACGGGACTCTGCTGCGACATGCACAACCTCCCGGGCGCGGACGTTTCGTTTGCAAATAAAGAGGCGTACAAGTGGTTGGGCGAGAACGCATGGAAGTTCGGATTCATCCTGCGCTTTCCCGAGGATAAGACCGAGATAACGGGCTACAGCTTCGAGCCGTGGCACTACCGCTACGTCGGCAGATATCACGCACAGAAGATACACGACGGCGGGCTCTGCCTCGAGGAATATCTGCAGAGCTATCTCAGCACCGCAGCATCCGCACAGAAATCTAATTAATCATCGCATCACGGAGAGGCGGAAAAGAAACGGACGGCATCGCTCGGGTCTTTTTCGCCCCTCTGAATATAAAGCTATACATGAGGAACTGAAAATGTCAAAATTCGTACCCTACCCCCTGTTTCACGATGATATGCCCATCGACATCTCGTTTGTATTCGAGAACGAACGTCCCGCCGGCAAGCACGGCTTCATGCGTGCAGCGGGCGATCATTTTGAGTTTGAGGACGGCACCGAGGCTCGCTTCTGGGGAGTCAATTTCAACGGCGGAGCATGCTTCCCCTCGCATGAATACGCAGAGACCGTCGCCGACCGTCTCGCTAAGGCAGGCTGCAACATCGTCCGTTTCCATCAGCTCGATGCTGAATGGGACAGCCCGAACATCTTCTCATTTTCACGCGGAAAGCGGCTCGGCAGCACACGCGAGCTCGACCCGTGCAGCATGGAACGGCTCGACTACCTCATATACTGTCTGAAGGAGCGCGGGATATATTCGTATCTCGACATGCTCACCTACCGACGCTATAAGACCGCGGACGGTGTTGCGGCTGCCGCAGACATGATTGACTCGACAAAATATCCCTTCAACTGCTTCGATGAGCGTATGAAGGAGCTGCAAAAGGAGTTCATGAGTCAGCTCTGGAACCATATGAACCCGTACACGGGGCTCTGCTACAAGGATGATCCCGTGTTCGTCATGACCGAGATAATCAACGAGAACGACCTTTTCAGTAAGCCGAATTTCACCGTCGAGCCCTACACCTCCGATTTTCGCCGTCTCTTCCGCGCATGGCTCGACCGCCGCGGCATCGAGTTCGACGCGGAGGGCTGCGACCTTACGGCAAAGGACGGTGTTCTCGCGGAGTTCAAGACCGAGCTCGAGCGCGAATATTTCGCCGAGATGCGCGACTACATGATCTCCATCGGAGTAAAGATACCGATAACGGGCACAAACTGGTTCTTCAACGATTCCCTTACCCGCGCGCACGTCGACATGGACTTTATGGACACACACACCTACTTCTACGACTGGCGGTGGAACGACCATTGCACCATGCTGAATTCGCTCACCGATCAGGAGGATTGCTTCTATCCGAACATCATAAACGAGCGCATTCAGGATAAGCCCTTCTTTGTCTCCGAGTGGGATATGCCGTGGCCCAACCCCTGCCGCGCGGAGAGTCCGCTGCTCTATGCCGCCGTCGGCTCGTTTCAGCGCTGGTCGGGCTACGCGATACATACCTATGCATATACGACACGGCTCGACCGTCTCGATATACTCGGCAAGGAGATCCTCCCGCCGACCATCGACGGAGTAGGCTACCGCGAGGGCGTTTTCTCGGTATGGAACGACCCCGCAAAGTTCGGACTGTTCTTGCACAGCGCGCTCATCACCCGCCGCGCCGACATAGCGCCCTGCGTCGAGAGTGTTACCGTTCATGCGGGAACGGGCTCTGCAGAGGCTTACCGCTGCGCCGCGGAATACAAGCGGGTAGGCATAAGCTTTGAGAACGGTGCACCCGCCGATAAGCCGCTCACCGACCTCTCGGGCGGAGAGATACGCTCGTCGGACGGTCAGCTCTACCGCAGCTGGGCAAAGCACTACGGATATATCAACTCTCCGCGCACAAAGGCGGTCTACGGCAGACTTGCGGGCGCAGGCGAGATAAAGCTCGACGGAATGACCGTCAGCGCGACGAGCAAAGAGGGCGTTATCGCTATATCCTCGCTCAGCGACGCGCCTATAGCGGAATCGGATAATCTGCTGATAACCGCGCTCTGCGACGCCGTCAACAGCGATATGCAGTGGGATGAGGACCATATGCTCTCATACGGTCATGCGCCCGTGCTCGTTAAGGTCATGGAGGCAAAGGTCAGTATACATACGGCGGCACGCATGCGTGTGCGCTCGATAGGGCCTGAGGCGCAGATGACGGGCGAGATTGAGACGAGCTATGAGGATGGGGTTTTGACGTTTACGCTCGGAACTCAGCACCCCGGGATGTATTACCTCGCCACCATCGACTAACCCCTCGGCGAGGCTAAAAAAGCGCAGACCGAAAAAGCTCTCGGGGAGGCTAAAATCGTCCGGATCGAAAAAGCGAAAACAAGTTAAGCTTATCGGTCTTTAGTGTATTCGCTAAGACAAAAAGGGGTCGGAATCCTGACGGATTCCTGCTTATAATTTTATGTTTTCGCTTTTTCTGCGCCCGATTTCGCCGCACGACGTACAATTGTACGCCT
>URDX01000017.1 GCA_900546695.1 uncultured Eubacteriales bacterium
AGAACTCAATCACTTTTTCTATTCTTTTGGTCTCACATCTATTGTAACGCTACAACGTCGAATACCCTCTTTACAAAAAAGCAATTGACACGCCGAAGCGAATTGAATATAATATTAAGGTATGACGGCATTGGTATGCGCCTGCGCGAGAGCGGCACGGTGCAGCTTTCCGTGCGGCAGTATCTATTAGTATCTATTCGGGTCGGGGAGCGATTTCCTCGGTCAACGTACAAATATCAGGATAAAGAGGCAAAGGCATGTCAGAAAATCTGAAAACGGCAAAATTCGGAGGCAGCTCGCTCGCAGAAGCGGGACAGTTCCGCAAGGTAATTGATATAATCAGGGCAGACCCGTCGCGGCGATATATCGTCGCTTCCGCGCCCGGTAAGCGCTACAGCGGCGACTTTAAGGTAACCGACAAGCTTTACGAGTGCTACGAGCTCGCTTCGCGCGGCAACAACATAGACGAGGTATACCATCAGTTCGAGAACAGATACCGCGACATCGTTGAGGGTCTCGGAATGGACTATTCGCTCGACGAGGAGTTCAAGCGCATAAAGATGTCGGTCATTCACAATGCGGGGCGCGACTATGCAGCGAGCCGCGGAGAGTATCTGAACGCGAAGATACTCGCGGAATATCTCGGATACGAGTTTATCGACGCGCGCGAGGTCATCTTCTTCCATGAGAACGGAACGCTCGATACCGAGCGCACCTACGCCACCATGGCAGAGCGGCTGCGCGGCGTAGAGCGTGCGGTCATTCCGGGCTTCTACGGCTCGATGCCGAACGACACGATAAGAACCTTCAGCCGCGGCGGCTCGGACATCACGGGCGCTATCGTCGCCCGCGCTACCTGCTCGGACCTCTATGAGAACTGGACCGATGTTTCGGGCGTGCTGATGGCAGACCCGCGCATCGTTGACGACCCCAAGGTAATAGACACCATCACCTACAACGAGCTGCGCGAGCTCTCGTACATGGGTGCGACCGTGCTGCACGAGGACGCTATCTTCCCCGTACGTCTGATGGGCATCCCGATCAATATCAGAAACACCAACAAGCCCGAGGACCCCGGCACGATGATCGTCGCGACCGCAGAGGGCGCGGGCAAGAACGTCATTACGGGTATCGCGGGCAAGCCCGGCTTCTCATCCATCACCATCGAAAAGGACATGATGAACTCCGAGGTCGGCTTTACACGCAAGGTGCTGTCGGTACTTGAGAGTGAGGGCATCTCGTTCGAGCACATGCCGTCGGGAATAGACACGCTCAGCATCATTCTTGCCACCCCCGTGCTTGAAGGCAAAAAGGAGCGCATCCTGCGCGCCGTCTGCGACGCGGTAAGCCCCGACAGCGTTTTTGTCGAGGACAGCATTGCGCTGATTGCGGTCGTCGGACGCGGAATGAGAAGCACCAAGGGTACTGCGGCGAGAACACTCGACGCGGTCGCGGGCGCGGGCATCAACCTTGTAATGATAGACCAGGGCTCGAGCGAGCTGAATATCATTCTCGGCGTCAAGGAAGCTGAGCTGCAAAAGACCATCGCCGCTATCTACAACGAATTCGGAAACCGAAAATAACAGACAAATAAAAAAGGACCCGTACACTGCACGGCTTTCATGCGGCATACGGGTCCTTTGCCTATTCTGTTGTCGCCGTCACGCGCCCCGCAAAGAGGGTGCCGTTTGCAGCGGCTGTGCACAGCGCTTTGTCACGTCTGAAATATACGCTTTCCTGCGCCTGCGGCGCGTGCTTTATTCTGCCGACGGCAGCTTTAGTCCGCTGACAGCGTGCGCCGACAGCGTGCTCTTATTTTGCCGACAATATGTGATTTATCTCGTCAAGCGAATCGGCAAAGGATATACCCGACTGACGCTCCGCCGAGGAAAGCCCCTTTTCGGTCATGTGCCCGAGCAGCGCTCTCAGGCTCTCGTAGTAGCCGTCGAGATTATAGAGAATGCAGGGTGCGTCGAGCTTTCCCATGCAGACGCGCGCCATTATCTCGGATATCTCTTCAAGCGTGCCCGTTCCGCCGGGGAAAGCGATAAAAGCATCGCCCAGCTCAAGCATCTTCGCCTTTCGCTCGGACATATCCGATGTGACGATGAGCTCGCTGAGCCCGTTATGCTGCACATCCTCCTCTACGAAAAACCGCGTCTCCACACCGATGACCCTGCCGCCCGCCGACAGAACACTGTCCGCAAGCTCTCCCATCAGCCCCGTGCGCGAGCCGCCGTACACGAGAGTATTGCCGCTCTCACCAATCCATCTGCCGAGCGACTTGACCGCCCTGCCGAGCGCGGGGTCGTTGCCCTCACTCGCGCCGAGATATACCGTTATATTCATATGCTGCATCCCCTTCACCGTGTCTGTATCGCGGCCGCGCGGAAAAGCATCCGCCGCATGACCGCCGCGACTATTATATCACAAAGCAGCACGGCTTTCAACCGCTGAAGCAATAGTAAAATATCGGCGATATTCGCAAAATCACCGACATATCTCGCCCGATTCTCATCGGAATCTCGTCAATCTCGCCCGAATCTCCTCAAAATCTCATCAATATCTCCTCAAACAAATGACGAGATGATGAGATTTAATCAAACGGTATGCCCGTAAAATGGCTCGCTGCACCTCGGCGTTTCCGAGTGCGGTCAGAGTCTGTTCAAAATATCTGCGATATCCCCCTGCGTATAGAACAGCCGCTTTTTATCAATGCCCGCGCCGTCACGATGCGCCGACTCAGCACCGCGCTGATGGGAAGAATAAGAGGAAACTACCGATTTATTCTCGGATTCAATCTTATTCTCATCGTCTGCGGCGTTACGGGTCTTATACAGCCTACCCTCTCGGCACTGCTGCATAACGCCTCTACGCTCGGCATCAGTCTGCGCAGAATGACCGACCTGCTCCATGAAGAGGATGCGAAGCATGCGGCTCTGCCCGAACCGCGCAGAGCGTGAGATCGCGCGTGATAAGTAAATAAGAAAATTGAAATCCCCGTGCTTTACCGCCGTCTGAGCGATAAAGCACGGGGATTTTGTTGTGCGGGGGAATGCCGACACTGCGAATATCGTCTAATCAGAGCGTCAGTCGCTTTTTCTTTGACCATGCAGGGCGCAACGAACAATGCGGAGCATTGTTCAAAAGTTAACAAATAGAAACGACGTTATCACTGCAAATTCAAGTAAATCAAAGCCTTAGCCACTTTTTCTTTGTGCGAGCAGGGCGCAAAGAAAAAGTTAACAAAAAGAAACGCCGATACAAGGGCTACGCGCCCTTGACCCCGCCGCCTTTTAAAAAAGGCGGACGAAAACTTCAATCTGCTTGCTGCCTTAGTCCATACGCAATGGCGGGTAAGACCTTTACTCTGCAATCGTTCCGCTGCTCTGCCAGAGAAAACAGTCCACAGTTACAAAGTTTTCGCCAGGCCTTTTTCAAAAGGCCGCGTTCCCCTTCCCCGCGTACTCCTCCCATGCGGGCTCAGTTTATAGCGGTGACCTTATATCCCTGATCCTCGACCGCCTTTTTCATCGTATCGTCGGACACGTCGCCCGCGAGTGTCACGACAGCGGTGCCCGCCTCATGGCTGACCTCAGCGGAGGTCACGCCGTCGAGTGCTTCAAGTGCATTCTTTACGTGCATCTCGCAGTGCCCGCACATCATACCTTCAATTGTAACAGTCTTTTTCATAGTTTTGTTCTCCTTTGTTTCTGTTTTGATTTCCGTCGAATTTTTATCTGCATCCGAGCCGCGGATATTACGGTCGCGGCGCGGGTCATACAGCTTGAACAGGTTGAGCCGCAGTGCGTTTGAAACAACGCTGAAGCTCGAAAGGCTCATTGCAGCCGCGCCGAACATGGGGTTAAGCTGCAGTCCGAGCAGGTGAATAAACACACCCGCCGCGAGCGGTATACCGATAATATTATAGATAAACGCCCAGAACAGATTCTCGTGAATATTTCTCAGCGTCGCGCGGCTGAGTCTTATTGCCGCGGGAACATCTGAGAGTCTACTCTTCATAAGCACCACATCCGCTGCATCTATCGCGACATCCGCGCCCGCGCCGATGGCTATGCCGATATCCGCCGCAGTCAGTGCGGGAGCGTCGTTTATGCCGTCGCCGACCATTGCGACCCTGCCCGTCTTTTGCAGCTCGCGGACAGCGTCCGCCTTTCCGCCGGGCAGCACTCCCGCGATGACCTCGTCGACGCCCGCCATAGCGCCCACAGCCTTTGCGGTGCGCTCGTTATCGCCCGTCAGCATGACAACGCGGATACCCATTCCGCGCATCTCGGATATAGCCTGAGCACTGTCCTCCTTGACCGTATCCGCGACCGCGATGATGCCGCACAGTCTGCCGCCGCGAGCGAAGAACAGCGGGGTCTTGCCCTCGCCCGAAAGTCTGTCGGCGCATGCGCGAAGCTCATCGGGCACCTCAACATTATCCGAAATAAATCTGCCGCTGCCGCCGACAAACGTCTGACCGCCGAGCTCGCCCGTCAGTCCGTTACCGGGCAGCGCGCTGAAGCTATCAAGCTCCGCCGCCTCAATACCGCGCTCCGCCGCACGGCTGCTCACCGCACGCGCAAGCGGATGCTCGCTGCGCCGCTCAAGCGTATATGCGAGTGCAAGCAGTTCATCCTCGCCGACTCCCTCTGCGGGGATGATATCGGTCACGGTCGGCTCGCCGCGCGTTATCGTGCCGGTCTTATCGAGCGCGACCGTCCGCGTCTTGCCCGTATTTTCAAGCGAAACGGCGGTCTTGAACAGTATTCCGTGTCTTGCGCCGACGCCGTTTCCGACCATTATCGCAACGGGTGTTGCGAGTCCGAGCGCGCACGGACAGCTGATAACGAGCACCGAAATTCCGCGCGCAAGCGCATATCCGACCGACTGACCAGCGATGAGCCACGCAGCGACGGTTATCGCCGCTATCGTGATAACGGTCGGCACGAAAACGCCCGAGACCTTATCCGCGACCTTTGCTATCGGTGCTTTTGTCGCCGCAGCGTCGCTGACCATTGCGATTATCTGCGACAGAGTCGTATCCTCGCCTACTCTGCGCGCCTCGCAGCGGATAAAGCCCGACTGATTCAGCGTTCCCGCCGAAACGGCGCTGCCCTCCGACTTATCTACGGGGATGCTCTCGCCCGTAAGCGACGATTCGTCCACCGCACTGCTTCCGCTGAGCACGACGCCGTCAACCGGGATACTCTCACCCGGGCGGACGACGAACACGTCTCCCCGCACGACCTCCGCTATCGGAACGGTCTTTTCAGCGCCGTCACGCTCGACCGTCGCGGTCTGCGGCGCAAGTTGCATCAGCCCGCGCAGCGCGTCGGTGGTCTTGCCCTTTGAACGCGCCTCGAGCATCTTTCCGACCGTTATCAGTGCGAGTATCATCGCCGCCGACTCGAAATAGAATTCGTGCATATACGACATGACCGCGTCCGCGTCGCCGCGCACCTGAGCGGCGGTCATTGCGAACAGCACAACCGTGCTGTAGCCGAACGCCGCAGTCGAGCCGAGCGCGACAAGCGTGTCCATATTCGGCGCGCGATGCCACAGAGCGCGATAGCCGCTGATAAAGAATTTCTGATTGATGACCATTACCGCCACCGTGAGCAGCAGCTGCAAAAGTCCCATCGCCACATGATTCCCGTCAAAGAACGACGGCAGCGGCCAGCCCCACATCGTGTGTCCCATGGAAACGTACATCAGCACCGCAAGAAAGCCGAGCGATGCTATCAGCCGCCGTTTGAGAACGGGCGTTTCTCTGTCCTTCAGCGCGTCGTCGCCCGCCGCGGCAGACGCACCGACCGTCACGCCCGACTCGCCGCGCCGCTTCGGCTCTGCTCCGTAGCCCGCGTCACGCACCGCCGCAACTATCGCATCGGCGCTCGCCGTGCCCTCAACGCCCATCGAGCCCGTCAGCAGACTGACCGAGCAGGACGTTACCCCGGGAACGGCGGAGACCGCCTTTTCGACCCGCGCGCTGCACGCCGCGCAGCTCATTCCCGTTACCGTATATTGCTCCAAATTTATCGTCTCCTCTCCTCTTGCCCCACGAAAAATGCGGAGGCAGTTGTCCGCGGCTGTCGGCTCAGATCGCCCGCCGCCGTGTTTTTCACTTCATGAGTCTGCCGAGCGTCTGCATCAGCTCGTCTATGACCTCGTCTTTTCCCGCGCGTATATCGCGGGCGACGCAGCCGTGTATGTGGCTTGAAAGCAGCTCGCGGTTGAACGCGCTAACCGCCGCATTTACCGCCGCAGACTGAATGAGAATGTCCGCGCAGTAGGCGTTGTTCTCTACCATTCCGCGGATGCCGCGTATCTGCCCTTCGATTCGATTCAGTCGGTGTATCAGCTTCTGCCGCTCACGCTCAGACCGCTCGGTCTTTTTCCCGCAGCAGCTATGCTCGGTATCGCCGCAGCAGTCGGAACCGCCCGCGCCGCTCTCGACAGCATCACCGCAGCAAGCAGAGCCTCCCGTGCTGTGCTCGACGGCATCACCGCTATCCGCACATCCGCACGCTTCCGCTTCGCGACCGACAGCAGCCGCTATATTTTCATTTTTCTCGGTATACTCCTCCCCACCGCAGTGGGGGCATGCCTTTTCATATGTCATATCATCGCTCCTTATACCCCCTCGGGGTATCTTGATTATATACCCCTATAGGGTATATGTCAATAGGCAAAACACATTTTTTCAAAAAAAGAATGCGACGGGAGCAGCGCCGCATTCTTAGCATTTCTCATTACCGTATTCTTTATTCCATGTGCATACAGTTGATATTTATTCACACATATGATATAATTAATATATACAGTCGGACAATCACACAAGGAGCGTAATATGTCATGGAAAACTCCCCCGATACGCTGAACACAATGAAGGACACATTTTTCAGTGCGCTTCTCTTTTCCGTCATTCTTTCTGTCATCCTGCTTGCTGCGGGAACAGCGCTGCTTTTATTCCTTATATCCAAATACAATAATTCTACCTATTACAAGCGAACGAGACTGCCGTTTTTTTCGCTTTTTCGCCTCAGCATAATAGGCGACGAAGACGATTCCGAATCGCTCGGCTACTACGGCGAGTATCGGATATATAAAAAGCTGCGATATTTAGAAAATCGCGGTGCAGAATTTCTATTCAATTTATATCTGCCGAAACCCGACGGCGGGACATCGGAAGTTGATGTCGTTATGATATGCGAGAAAGGCATCTTTGTTTTTGAAAGCAAGAATTACAGCGGATGGATATTCGGAGATGAAGGCAAACCGATGTGGTATCAAACACTTTCGGTCGGCAACGGAAAGAGCCGAAAAAACTCCTTCTATAATCCCGTCGCGCAAAACCGCAACCACATCAAATATCTCAGGCAATATGTTCGAGACGATATACCCGTATATTCCGTGATAGTTTTTTCGCAGCGATGCACGCTGAAAAAAATCACGGTAAACAGTGCTGACACATACGTCAGAAAGCGGAACGACCTACCCATCCTTGTATCGGATATATGTCTCCGTTCAAAAGGCAGTTCTCTCGGCAAAGGCGAAATTGCAGACTTGTACAAAAAGCTGTCGAAATACATGAACGCAAGCAGCGAGGTCAAAGAAGAGCACGTAAACAGCATAAAGCATAGGCATGCCGCACATAAAGCAGGATACGGCAAAGAGGTACATAAACATACTGCCGCACAGGTCGAAAAATTCCGTACGCAAGAGGATTTGCAGTACACGGCAGACAGCGATGGTGCGCACAATGAGGTACAGGCACAGAGCAGCGAACAGATTCAAAGCAGCGACCCGCACGCCCGCCCTGAGCCTATCTACCCGCGCTGCGGCGGCAGACTCGTAATGCGAACCGCAGCAAGGGGCACGCACGCAGGCGAGACATTCTACGGCTGCAGCAATTACCCTAAATGCAGGTTCATGAGAAGCGTAAGTCACGAACAGCTGCATGAAGCACCGCCGCAATAAACAGTAACGGCAGACGGACCGATAGTTCGTCTGCCGTTTTTCATCCGATTTACGCTTGATGGTGTGATAGCCGCGTCGCGTAAATATCATCCGTGCGGCATGCCGCAGCTCGGTATATTCATCTCGGTGCCGCTGCGGACTTCACCCCAGCGCCACATCGAGTGCCATCATCAGGACAAAGCCGAGGGTGAACGAGAGCGTTCCGACGGCGCTGCGCAGATCGGGCACAAGCTCCTCGACCACCACGCACATCATCGCCCCCGCAGCAAAGCTGAGCAGATACGGCATCAGCGGCGCGACGAAGGCGAGCGCAAGCAGCGGGAGCGCGGCAGCGATGGGCTCGACAATGCCCGAGAGCACACCGACGAGAAACGCGCGCAGCCGTCCGCGTTCGCACAGCGGCATCGAGACGATAGCCCCCTCGGGAAAGTTCTGTATCGCTATGCCGAGCGCAAGCGAAAATGCACCCATGAGTGACAGCTCGGTACCGTGCATGAGAAAGCCGGCATACGCCACGCCGACCGCCATGCCCTCGGGTATGTTGTGCAGCGTTACGGCAAAGGCGGTCATTCCCGCGCTGCCGCGCCGCGACAGCATCGGTGCGACCTTGCCTATGACGCAGATAAACAGCGCGCCGAGCACAAAGCCGACCGCTGCGGGCATAAACGCAAGCGCACCGAGCTGCTCGGAATCCGCGATAGACGGCAGCAGTAGACTCCACACCGACGCCGCCGTCATGACCCCCGCCGACAGCCCCGACAGCACCTCACGCACCCGCTCCCCCGGCTCACGCGCGAGCAGAAAAACGCACGCCGCACCGAGCGACGTTCCGATAAAGGGGATTATTATCCCCCAAAGCACTTCTTTCATATTTTCAGCCTTTCCCTTCCGTTTTGCGGCGACACATGCGGCGCGATTGCCGCAGGCGGCACCACCGCACCAAATAGGCACGCCGTGTACGCATCGCCGATCATCCGTAATCGGTCACCTATATTCTATGCAGGCGAAGAGTTCACCGTTACCGCGCGCGGAACAAAGGCTGAAAATAATAAAGGAGCTGAAAGAGCACATCGCCCTCACAGCTCCGAAAATGTATCCGCTCACGCGCATGCGCACTCATACATACGCATTTGCGCCGATTCGGCATGCCGACACACCGTGCGCTCAGACCATCCGACAAGCCTCACAGCTGTCGCAGTCGGGGAACAGCTTTTTGTCGTACTCGATGCCGTTCTTGTCGTAGTAATCCTTTATCGCCGACTTTATAGCCTCCTCCGCGAGCACCGAACAGTGCAGCTTGTGCGCGGGCAGACCGCCGAGCGCGTCAACGACCTCCTTGTTAGTCAGTGCAAGCGCCTCCTCGACCGTCTTTCCCTTTATCATCTCGGTGGCGATGGAGGACGAAGCTATCGCGCTGCCGCAGCCGAAGGTCTCGAAGCGAACATCGGTTATAACTCCGTTTTCTATCTGCAGCTGCATCTTCATTATGTCGCCGCATTTTGCGTTGCCGACCTCTCCCTCTGCGTCGGGATGCTCAAGCGTTCCTACGTTGCGGGGGTGCATAAAATGATCCATTACGGTTTCGGTATACAGTGCCATATCATTTATCTCCTTATCTATTTCACAGAATAAAGCTCTTTTTGCCGCTGACGAGATCCGACCATACGGGGGACATATTCCTAAGCCGCTCAACGACGGCGGGAACAGCCTCGATTATCTTGTCTATCTCCTCCTCGGTGTTGCCCGCGTCAATCGTAAGACGGAGCGAACCGTGCGCCACCTCGTGCGGTCTGCCTATCGCGAGCAGAACATGGCTCGGGTCAAGTGAGCCGGATGTGCACGCGCTGCCCGAAGAAGCGCAGATGCCGCTTGCATCAAGCAGAAGCAGCAGGCTCTCGCCCTCAATGCCCTCAAAGCAAAAGCTAACATTACCCGGCAGACGGTTAACGGGGTCGCCGTTCAATGCCGAATGCGGTATGCGCGACAGCCCCGCGATGAGCTTGTCACGCAGAGCGGTAACGTATGCCGAATCCTGCTCCATATGCTCACACGCATACTCAAGCGCTGCCGCCATACCGACGATGGCGGGCATGTTCTCGGTACCCGCACGCTTTCCGCGCTCCTGCGCGCCGCCCTCGATGATATTAGTCAGCGCAATGCTGCGGCGGGCATACAGAACGCCTACGCCCTTAGGACCGTGAAACTTGTGCGACGATATCGCCGCAAGGTCGATATTCTGCTCGACAACGTTGATGGGCAGATGCCCCGCAGCCTGAACCGCGTCGGTATGAAAGAGCACTCCGCGCTCCCTGCACACCTTGCCTATCTCGGCGACGGGCATGACCGAGCCTATCTCGTTGTTCGCGTACATGACGCTGACAAGGCAGGTATCCTCTCTTATCGCATCCGCGACCTGCTGCGCCGTGACCGTTCCGAGCGTTCCGACGGGAAGCAACGTCACCTCAAACCCCTGCTTTTTCAGCTTTTCGAGCGTGTGGAGCACCGCATGATGCTCAAAGGCGGTCGAAATGATGTGCTTCTTTCCGCGCCGCTCGCCTATCTTTGCAGCCGATATCAGCGCCTGGTTGTCCGACTCGCTTCCGCCGGACGTAAAATAAATCTCCTTCGGCGATGCGCCGAGACACGCCGCGATGCGCTCACGCGCGTCAAGCAGCGCCTCCGCCGCGCACTGTCCCGCCGAATGCAGACTCGACGGGTTTGCGTAAATCTCCGAAAAATACGGCATCATCGCCTTCAGCGCAATCTCACTCGTGCTTGTAGTTGCAGCATTATCTGCATATATCATTATATCTGCTCCTCTCCGCCGCACGGCTTCACCGTCATGCGGAAAGCCTGCGGAAATCAGGTATTTATTCTTTTCCCGAGCGGCATGAAATATTCATCTCGACATGTATCACGCCGCTTTGCTCCCGATGTTTTAAACATACCCACTCGGTATGTTTTATTATATCCGTATAAACATACCTTGTCAATAGGTTTTTCAGTAATTTTTGCGAGCCGTGCAAAAATCCCTTCGCGCGAATTCGTTTTTCCGAAAACAAAGCGGCTTTTCGGGCGCGAATCCGCCACACAAGCACGCAACGTCCTCCCGAGTACACGACCTTCTTCCGAGTACACGACCTTCTTCCGAGCACACGACGTTCAACCAAGCCCGCAGCTTTTTCAAAACCGCAGCTGTTTTCCCGCATCCTCTGCGGCAGCGCCGCCCTTCTCGGCAGCCGAACAGCAGTCGAGCTCCCCGCTCGCAAGCGAGCGCAGGTCGATACCGTCGAGATATTCGTCTATCATATTCTCGAGCCGCCGCCACATCGGAAGCGTGACACATTGTCCCGCCCGCGGGCAGCTGCACTGCTCCTCCTCAAGGCACGCGACGGGCGCGAGCGAGCCTTCTGTCAGCCGCAGCACCTCGCCGACCGAATACTCCCCAAGCTCACGGGTCAAGCGGTAGCCGCCGCCCTTTCCGCGCTGCCCTTCAACGAGACCGCCGCGTACGAGCATCGCAATAATGCTCTCGAGATACTTCTCCGATACCTCCTGCGCCTGCGCTATCTGCGGCAGCGGTATGCAGCAGTCGCGCCCGTATTTGCCGAGCTCAAGCATTATCCGCAGAGCATATCTTCCCTTTGTCGATACAAGCATAATTTCCTCCGAAAAACCGTATATCGCAGCAGCCGATAACACCCGACCACCCGCATTTGCGCCCGAAACCGCGCCGCTGCTGTAACGAAAACAGCCGCCGCACGGGTATAAATAATATCATCCGTATAAACATAGTATATCACTATGTTATTGCTTTTGCAAGCCCCACGCAAAAAAATCGGGGATGCTAAAAACTCGGTTTTTAGCATCCCCGAAAAGAAACTCCGACCTCGGTATTACCGCTGCACAATTCAATATAAAAATGTGCTCCGCACCTGCCGAGGCTTTTGTCTGCACAACAGAAAATCCCCTCAGTTTTATAGCTTTGGCAGGGGTTTGGGGGAGACTTTCACGAAAGTCTCCCCCAAGCGTATCCCCCACCGCATACCCGTTATGCGCGGCGGAAGGAAACGCTCCAGTCGACCTTTCGGTTCTCGCTGTCGTCGGGCGTAAGAGTAAGAATACCGTCGCGCACCTCGCCGTCGGTAGGAACAAAGCCCTGCGGAACGTAAACAAATATCTTGTATCCGTCGCCGCGAACGACCTCGGAGCTGCCCGAGAGGGTCATAGTTTCCTCGTCCCAACGGACATCGGAGAGCTCGGCTGCGCCCTGCGAGAGGTGGCGACTTGTCGAAGCTATCTGCGGTCTGCCGGTAAGGCGGCGAACGGCGCAGACTGCGGACTGATTCGCCTCGAGCTCGAGCGTCAGATCGCCGTCATAGATGCCGAGCAGCTTCTGATGCCAGAAATCAAACACAAGGTACTCGCCCTGCTCTATGTGCAGCTGACGCGGCAGATTTATCGTAAAGCTGTCGGTGTGCTCCTGCATGTTAAGAATATCGAACACATTCCAGCGCTCGTACGGCGTATCGACCGCGAGGGTCACGAAGAAGCGCTTGCCGTCGTGCGTCAGCTCGCGTACATCCATCGGATGGATATCGAGGGTAGGCAGTGCGCGGCGAAGCATCTCTATACGGTCGGCGGGAAGCTCGGTCAGCTCATCGCCGAAGGTAACGGGCAGTCCGAGCAGCGAGACGGCGGAAACGCGGGAGCGCGCCTGCTCGAAGTCGCTGTATTCGGGGCGAATGACCACGTTGTCGGGGTCGCAGTAGAACGAAACGTTATGGAAGGAATAGAAGCGGAGAATGCGCTCGACGAAGTCGCCGATAAAATCGCGCCAGTGGAAGATATCGTTTCCTATGCGCGCGGTGTCGAACACGTCGGAGAGCATAAGCACCTCGCGGTCGTTTCCGCCCGCGCAGGACATCATGTAAAAGTCGTCTCCGACCACCTCGCGCGCCTTTTTACAGAGACGACGAAGCGACTCGGTAGAGGTTATCTCGGGGTGCTTCATGCACTCGTGCCACTCATCGGCATAGCCGACGGTGTTGGGAAGGCAGTCCCATTTTACCGCCTCGAAGCCCCACTCCTTGACCTGCTCGAAGGCGCGGGGAATAAGCTCGTCAACCACACGCTCGTCGGAAATATCAAAGAAATACTTTCCGCACCATGTCGTGCAGTCGGTGAGCAGCGAATCGCGGAATTCCTTAACTATCTCGGTTTCACCCGGCTCAACGGTCGGCGCGACCCAGAGCACGGGTATAAATCCAAGCTCCTTTATCTGCTGCGCGATGTAGCCGAGACCGTGCGGATATTTCTGCTTGTTGGGCTGGAAAAAGCCGATGTCGCTCGGCGCGTTCTCGAGTCCGAACTCCTCATGATACCAGTCCCAGTCTATCCATATCGACTTTGCGCCGTAGTCGTAGAGGAACTGACGCTGGAAGCGCGCATTCTTCAGCACGACCTCCTCGTTTGCCTCAAACTTGACCGAATACCATGTCATCCAGCCCGTATGCGCAGTCTTGAAGGCCGTATTCTTGTTGATGCAGGAATAGTTGGTGCGGAAGCGTGTTCGATAAACATAAAGAATGGATTCGAGCGACAGCGTTCCCTCGGTCAGGAAGGTATAGCAGCCGCGCTCATGCGAGAAGTCGAGCACGCTGCGGTCTCTGCCGCTGAGACGGAGCGCCATGTCGGTCTTTCGGTCAAAGAGGCAATCGTCGATGGTCGAGACGGCATGTCCGTACGCAGCGCGGAGATCGTCCTCCGAGCCGTCGCGGTCGAGACACATCGCAAAGCTGTCGTCGAGCTCGCCCCAGTAGAGGTTGCCCGAAAACTCGATGCGCACGCCTTCGGGAAGTCCGTCGGCATCCGCCTCAACGCGGTCGCGCTTAGCGCGGAAGGTGACCTGCGTCAGCTCGCCGAACGGCGCGGGACCCTCGCGCAGATCGAGACGCACCATCGCGTAGGTCTCGTGCAGCGGCTGATCCCACACGTATTTTATCGCGCCGAAGGAGCAGAGGTCGCCGAGCATATTCCCGTCTCTGTCGAGAAAACGCACGTATACGTCGTCGCCGATGACGCCCCTTCCCTCGTAGTAGAATTTCAGCCGTCTTGTGATGGGATCAATGCTGAGTGCATGGTCAAAATAATTTGCATAGGTGTTGTTGCGTTCGTGTTGCATGATTCTTTCTCCGATCGTCGGGGCATATCGTATTTCAGCCCCCGTATTATGCGGAGAGGGCGTTGTACGCTCTGCTCCGTCGATTTTCTGCGCCGAGCGGTAAACGGTGTCGTCGGTCTGCTCGATGCGTCGGCATGCAGTATTTTCGAGAGAATGATATCAAAGTGACGGGTGCAAATCAAGACCTTTTTCAAAAAAACGGTATAATAATTGTAAACTTTTTTCGCATCGCCCGCGCACCTCCGCACGGCGGGCCGTCGGCAATGACACCGACGATGCAAAAACGGCGCTCATCCCGTCCGTCACAATGCCGAAAAAGCCGTAAAGCTATTGACAAACACGCTCAAAAAGGGTATGATTATCATGGCTTTTTGCGTATGCCTCATTATATTATGTATTCATATCGCCGTTTCACCTTTGTTTTTCATACGCATACTCTGTCGACGCCGCGCCGCATATCGGGGAATGCCCGTGCCGCACGCGGCAGTGAACAATGAAAGGGAGCTTTTGCCGAGGCAAAGCTGCGGTTTATATAATGCAGAATAAGCAGGAAAGACAGGTCGGGCGCGACATCCGTCGGGATGAGACCCGCAGCGCGGAGGATATCCGCCGTGGGGACGGTACTCACGACACGAGCGAGACCGCCGACGGAAGCCGCGACATGTGCGGGGCCGTCGACAGCACCCCCGTCGACAGCGCGTCGGGCAATGGCACACCGGGTATCGGTACTTCCGTCGGCAGCGCGTTAAACAGCAGCGCATCAAGCGTCGCGGAGATCGGCAAAAAGGGACGCTCCAAGATATTCTGGGCGCTTACCTCGGTCATTCTTGCGGCGCTGACCGTCTGGGCGGTGGTCTCCCAAAGCCGTCATTTCACGGCGGAGGGCTTTTTTATCTATCTGAAAAACGCAAACCCCGTCTGGCTCGGCTGTGCCGCGCTGTGCATGCTCTGCTTTATCTTTTCGGAGGCGTTTGCGATAAATTCGCTGCTTAAATATTTCGGTCGCCGCAGCCGTCTGCGCAGCGGCTACGTCTACTCTACGGCGGATATATTCTTCTCCGCCATAACGCCGTCTGCGACGGGCGGGCAGCCCGCGAGCGCGTTCTTTATGATGCGCGACGGCATATCGGGCACGGTAACGACCGTCTCGCTCATACTTAATCTCGCGCTGTACGCGATGTCGATACTCATCATAGGCATCGTCGGTGCGGCGGTCTCGCCGCGGCTGTTTTTCGGACTCGGCACGCCGCCCAAAGCGCTGATAATCTTCGGCATTATCGCGCAGATATTTCTCTCCGTAATGTTTATTATGCTGCTGCGGCACGGCATGATTATACGCCGCGTAGGCGGCGGTCTTATCGGTCTGCTGAGCCGCATGCATCTGCTCTCACGTCCCGAAGCAAAGCTGAAAAAGCTCGACGGTTACATCGAGCATTACGGCGAATGCGCGTCAATGCTACGCGGCAATCTGCGCCCGCTGCTGCCCGCGCTCGGCTTCAATGTGCTGCAGCGTCTCTCACAGATAGCCGTCACCGTCTTTGCATTTCTCGCAACGGGCGGCGCACCCGAGCGGGTAGGCACTATCTTTTCACTGCAATGCTATGTCGTGCTCGGGTCGAACTGCATCCCCGTGCCGGGTGCGATGGGCGTATCCGATTATATCATGCTCTGCGGGCTCGGCTCGATAGGCATGCCGCCCGAAGCCGCTGTCAGTCTCGACCTACTCAGCCGCTCGGTCTCATTTTACATCTGCATCATCGTATGCGGCATCTCCATCATGTGCAAATATCTCGCCGACAGACGACGGGAAAGTAACGCGAGGTAACATTTCGCCGACACCTCGCATCGGTCATACGCGCGAAAGACGGAATGTCTGTCGCGTCGCCGCATAAAGCAGTACCGCGCATGACACGGGACGGAACACACCGTCTCCGACCGAACACCCCGGCGATACACCGGCCTCCCGTAACAAATTCCAAGGAGGCACTGATATCTCCCGTCGAACATCCATATGAGACACCGCTGTCTCCCGTCGAACATCCATATGAGACACCGCTGTCTCCCGTCTAACCACTAAAATTGAAAGGTAGCCCCGTCGCGGGCAACGGTCATACAACATAATGATTGGCGTTTACGACTATACTGTCATACTTACATTTCTGTCGCTGCTGTCGGCAAGCACCGGCATCATCACCACACTCAGCGGCACCGGTCACCCCTATATCGGCAGCTTCTTTCTGCTCTTCTGCGGTCTGTGCGACGCATTTGACGGCAAGATAGCGCGCAGAAAGGTCGACCGCACCGACATCTCAAGGAAGTTCGGCATTCAGATAGACTCGCTCTCCGACCTCGTCGCTTTCGGCGTTCTGCCCGCATGCATCGGCACCGCGCTCATCCGCGTCTCCCCGTTCATGCACCGCATTCAGGACGTTTTTGCGGACAAATTTCTCGGCTCCGCCGTCAGATACGTGCTGTACGCCATCCTGATGTTCTACGTTCTCGCCGCAATGATACGCCTCGCGTATTACAACGTCACGGAGGAGGAAAGACAGGAGACCGAAACAGAGGTCCGCCGCAGCTATACGGGACTTCCCGTGACGAGCGCTTCGCTCATAATCCCGTTCGCACTGCTGCTCAACTACATAATTCCCTTTGACCTGACGATCGTTTTTGTCGGCATCGTGATGCTGACCTCTATAGCGTTTATATCGAATTTCAGCGTAAAAAAGCCGGGTACGCGCGGGATACTCATAATGGTCGGAATCGGACTTGTTGAAGCAATAATAATGGTGACATTCTTTCTCATCCGCTCTCGCATTTAAGGGAATCGGATAAAACCGTCCGGACCGAAAAAACAAAGACCGACAGACAGTGTTGCCCTTCCCCCGTTTCGGAAAGGCTGAAAAAAACAGACATAAAGAGTGCAAAAAGCGGAACAACCATTCTACAGAAATAATTCACACAAAACATTTCTATAACAAGCTTCCCCTCGCCGCAAACACGCGAGGGGATTTTTAAAAATACGGAAACAAACAGCGGCAGATAATGAAAGAACAAAGAAAAGCAACAGAAGAACAGAATATTTCAAAGGTCGAGTGCAGCCGCGGGCGGTGCGACACCGCCGATGCGGGCGACGGTCGTGCGCTGCACATTCTATACGAAACTGCGGCGGGTAGGGTGCTGCTGCGGCTGCTCAGTGCGCGGTGGGTATCTCGGGTATGCGGGGCGTTTCTCGATTCGCGTCTCTCGGTGCCGATGATAAAGGGCTTTGCGGAGCGCAGCGGCATACGTATGGAGGATTATCTCGACAGCAGCTTTTCATCCTTTAACGAATTTTTTACGCGGCGCATAAGACCCGAGCTGCGCCCGATAACGACTGTGCCCGATCTTCTTCCCTCCCCGTGCGACGGCAGGCTCAGCGCCTATCGCATCCGCGACGGGATCGTGCTGCCGATAAAGCAAAGTCGGTATTCTATCGCCGATCTTTTGCGCGACGGCGAGCTCGCCGACCGATATCGCGGCGGCATCTGCCTTGTATTCCGTCTGTGCGTCGACAACTATCACCGCTATCACTACATCGACGCGGGAAGACAGTCGGGGAACGTATTTATCCGCGGAAGGCTGCACACCGTTCGTCCGATAGCGCTGCGCAGCGTACCCGTATTTACCGAGAATTGCCGCGAATACACCGTCATGGAGACCGAGCATTTCGGCACCGTGACCGAGGTCGAGGTCGGCGCGATGCTCGTCGGTAAGATAAAAAACCGCATGGAAAGCGGGAGCTTTTCACGCGGCGAGGAAAAGGGCATGTTTCTGTACGGCGGCAGCACCGTAATAGTGCTGCTCGAGGGCGGCAGAGTCGAGCTCGACGGGCGTTTTTTTGAGGCGACCGTTGCGGGCACGGAAACACCCGTACTGCTCGGACAGCCGCTCGGACGAGCCGCGGAGGCGGCGGTGCGGGAGCAGGATTGAAAAATTCGGGTAAAATCATCCGCAGCGCGTCTTAAACTCGCCGCTATCTATTGACATTAGACCAAAAATGCAGTAAAATATATGCGATTATTGTTAATTACTATTGTTAATAACACAGTATCTACTACGCGAATAATAAGGAGGACTATTCCGATATGGAACAGGCAAGAATCAAGGAACTCAAAAGAATATCCGCAAACATCAAGCTGGGCGCGCTTGAGGCGGTATTCAGTGCAAGCTCCGGGCATCCCGGCGGCTCGCTCTCCATCTCCGACATTCTCTCATATCTTTACTTTGAGGAGATGAATATTGATCCCCGCGACCCGAAGAAGGCGAATCGCGACCGCTTTGTCCTCTCCAAGGGACACACCGCTCCCGCTCTCTATGCAGCACTTGCGGAGAGAGGATACTTCCCGCGTGAGGATCTTAAGACCTTCCGCCGCATAGACAGCTTTCTCCAGGGCCACCCCGATATGAAGGGCACACCCGGTGTTGATATGACGACCGGCTCGCTCGGTCTCGGCTTCTCCGCAGCATGCGGAATGGCACTCTCCGCAAAGATCTCGGGCGACAGCTACCGCGTATATGCGGTGCTCGGCGACGGCGAATCCGAGGAGGGGCAGGTATGGGAGGCGGCTATGTTCGCCGCTCACAAGAAGCTCGACAATCTCTGTATCTTCCTTGACTACAACGGTCTCCAGATAGACGGTCCCATCGCAGAGGTTAACGATCCCTCTCCGCTTGACGAGAAGTTTGCGGCATTCGGCTGGAACGTCCTCATGATAGACGGTCACGACATCGAGGCTATCGACGGCGCGGCAAAGGCAGCAAAGGCATGCAAGGGCAAGCCCACCGCCATCATCTGCCGCACCGTAAAGGGCAAGGGCGTTTCCTTCATGGAGAACTCCGTGAAGTGGCACGGCTCCGCTCCGAACGAGGAGCAGTATAAGCAGGCTGTTTCCGAAATCAATTCCTATATCGAGTCGCTCTGATAACGAGAGAAAGGTCAGGTCAATATAATGGCAGCAATTGGTGAAAAGATCGCAACACGCGAAGCGTACGGCAACGCACTTGCCGAGTTCGGCGCTAAATACGAAAACGTGGTCGTTCTCGATGCAGACCTTGCAGAGGCGACAAAAACGGTAAAATTCAAAAAGGCATTTCCCGACCGCTTCTTTGACTGCGGTATCGCGGAGGGCAACATGGTTGCTATCGCGGCGGGCATCGCAACGACGGGCAAGATACCGTTCTGCAGCTCCTTTGCCATGTTCACGGCAGGCAGAGCATTCGAGCAGATACGCAACGCGGTCGGCTACCCGCATCTGAACGTTAAGATAGGCGCGACCCATGCAGGCATAACCGTCGGTGAGGACGGCGCAACGCATCAGTGTCTCGAGGACATCGGCACGATGCGCACCATCCCCGGTATGACGATAATCAACCCCGCAGACGCCGTTGAGGCACGCGCGGCTGTTGAGGCTGCTATTAATTTCACCGGTCCCGTTTATCTGCGCTTCGGCAGACTTGCCGTACCGGTAATCTACGATGAGGCAAGCTACAAGATGGAGATCGGCCGCGGAATAAAGATGGCTGACGGCAGCGATGTTACCATAATCGCGACGGGCATTACCGTTGCAATGGCACTCGAGGCGCGCGCAACGCTCGCGGCAGAGGGCATCGACGCAGCCGTTGTCAACATCCATACCATTAAGCCGCTTGACCGCGAGCTCGTTATCGCAGAGGCTCGCAAGACAGGTGCTATCGTCACCGCAGAGGAGCACAATATCATCGGCGGTCTCGGAGAGGCTGTTTGTGCGGCTACCGCCGAGGCATATCCCGTTCCCGTTCTCAGAGTCGGCATCGAGGACCGCTTCGGCCGCTCCGGCAAGGTTCCGCCGCTGCTTGAGATGTACGGCATAACCCCCGCGAACATCGCCGCTAAGGCACGTGAGGCTGTTAAGCTGAAGAAGTGATAGGCTGAAATGATTCGGCATCCCGACCGCTCCGTACACTGCAGCGGAGCACGGGATGCTGTTTTAAGCAAAGCGTGTCGATAAAAGTCGAACGCGCCGAAGCATCACAAAAAACGCGGGGTAGACAATGCGCAGAATGCGCCCAAAATGCAAGGCACAGCGCGAAAGATACGCAAAAAACGCGAGATACAGCGCCGCCGCACCCGCACTAAAGAAAGGGCATCCATATGAAATTCTACGGAATGCAGAAGCTCTCTCTGCTCGATTTTCCCGGCAGGATGTGCGCCACCGTATTTACGGGCGGCTGCAACTACCGCTGCCCGTTCTGCCACAACTCATCGCTTGTCGAAGCGGAACGGCTTTGCGGCGGTCAGACCATCGACGGTGATGAGGTCATACGCTTTCTCCGTCGGCGGGAGGGCATTCTTGAGGGCGTTGCGATAACGGGCGGCGAGCCAACGCTGTGGGGCGAGCAGCTTGTTTCGTTCATACGCGAGATAAAGGCTCAGACCGATATGCTCGTTAAGCTCGACACAAACGGCACAAATCCCGACGTACTGCGCGAGTGCATCGCCGCAGGCGTCGATTACGTCGCGATGGACATAAAGAGCTCGGAGGAGCGCTATCACATCGTTGCGGGGCACGCCGACACGCGCATGGATAAAGTAAAAGAGAGCATCGCTCTGCTGCTCGGCGGTGCGGTGGATTACGAGTTTCGCACCACCGTCGTAAGGCCCCTGCACACCGCCGATGATTTTGACGGCATCGGTCGGCTCATTCGCGGAGCAAAGCGCTATTTCATTCAGTGCTACAAGGATTCGGGCGACATTCTTATCGAGTCGGATGCGACGGCTGCCGAATACGAGCGGGATGCCGTCGGCACAGCCGAGCTCAGTGCGTATTCAAAGGATGAGCTTGAGGGCTTTCTCGAAACGGCAAAAAAATACGTACCGGAGACCGAGCTGCGCGGCGTAGACTGATACACGCAGCATAGACCGCGCTCTGTGAGGCACAGACTGACACACGCAGCATAGACCGACCGCGCGTCGACCCGCGCACCGACCTGCGCACCGACCTGCGAGCACCGTTCCCGTTTCGGGTCATCATCGCATACCCACAGGAGAAACAGGCATGAATGTACGAAATCGCGTTGGCGAGCTTATCCGCGAGCGGATGATGAGCGACGAATTTCTCGAGCTCATTGCAAGCGACAAGGCACCGTTCGACGAAATGATGGCATACTACCGCTGCGCCATCATGGAGATAGAGACGAAATTCAACGTACTGAACGAGGAATTCTCGCTTCAATACGACCGCAACCCCATAGAAGCTATCAAGAGCCGCATAAAATCAACCGACGGCATCGTCCGCAAGCTGCGCGACAGAGGTCTGCCGTTCAGCCTTGCATCCATCGAGCGGAACATATCGGACATCGCGGGAGTGCGGGTGATATGCTCGTTTCCCGAGGACATATATCTTCTCGCGGACTGTCTGCTGCGGCAGAATGACATCACCCTGCTCGAACGCAAGGATTACATAGCAACACCCAAAGCCAACGGTTACCGCAGTCTGCATCTCATCGTAGAGGTGCCGATATTCCTGCGCAGTGAAACGAGGCAGATGAAGGTCGAGGTGCAGCTGAGAACGATAGCGATGGACTTCTGGGCGAGTCTCGAGCACAAGCTGTGCTACAAGAAGGATCTGCCCGAGGAGCTGAACCGACAGCTCGAGCATGAGCTGTTCGAGTGTGCGGAGATAAGCGCCGCGCTCGACCTGCGTATGGAGCGCATCAAGCACCGCATATCCGACCCGTGCGACCCCGATATACCGAAAGGAAATGACAATGAAAAGAAGTGAAAAGAAGCCGAGGACTCCCGAGAGCCGCGCAAAGCGGATAAGCGTCATACTCTACATCGGAGTAATGCTGAGTTTTATCGTGCCCATTATCTTTATAGTGTTGATGATGATATTCGATAAGGGAGGCATGTCCGACGCAGGCTACCACTCGAAGGCAGATTATGCGCTGATGATAGTGCAGTGCGTGCTCGGTATCATCTCCATCAACCTCCCGTCGCTGCTCGCAAAGAGATTCAGGTTCGAGCTCCCCGTCGTGCTCTATGCGCTGTTTACGGTATTCCTCTACTGCGCGATATTCCTCGGCGAGGTACGTTCCTTCTACTACGTTATACCGTATTGGGATTCCATCCTGCACTGCTTCAGCAGTCTGATGCTCGGTTTCTTCGGCTTTATGGTAATCACCATTCTCAATCGCAACGAGCATACGATATTTAATCTCTCGCCCTTTTTTGTCGCCTTCTTTGCCTTCTGCTTTGCCGTAACTATCGGCTCGCTATGGGAGATATACGAGTTTTCCTTTGACGGTCTGCTCGGACTCAATATGCAGAAATTCATGCTCGCAGACGGCACCATGCTCTCAGGGCGCGAAGCGCTGCGCGACACGATGAAGGATATCATCGTCGACTCGGTAGGCGCGTTTATTTCGTCGACGGTCGGCTATATCTCGATTAAGCACAATAAGCGCGACTGGCTTGTTCCCAAGCTCGATAAATAAGCGCAGCCCCGACAGCATACGACAATTCAGTAAACAAAGCAAGCAGCCCCCGTCACACAGATATTGCGTGACGGGGGCTGACGGCATATAAAGAGGTGTGCTTACGTGCATCCGCGTACACCGTGAGCTCTTGCGTACAGCAAGTGTTTATGTATGACGGCGCTTATTCGGCAGCGGCGGGCTTCGGCATTATTCCGAGCTCCTGCGCGAGATTTCCTATCATGGGCATGCCGGGGTCGGTATAGCCCGCAGTGGGTGCAGCCCAACGGACAGCGTTAGCTATTATCTTTACGATATCCTTATTGTAGTAGCTCTCGCAGGTTTCATGACCCGGCTGAAAATAGAATATCTTTCCGAGTCCGCGCCGGAAGGTCACGCCCGCGCGCAGGAAATGTCCCGACTCATACCATCCGCCGAAAACCACATCATCGGGGTGCCCGATGCAGAAGGGCTCGGTATATATCTCTTCGCTCGGCAGGTGGATATACAGCGGCACGTCCTTTGCGATGGGATGCGAGGGCAGCAGCGTCCAAAGCACCTCATTGACCTCTGCACCCCAGCTCATCGAGCCCGTCGAGCCGACAAGGCGGTCAAAGGGCTTTGCTCCATGCGACGAATGCAGGGCAATAAAGCCCATTCCTTCGCACAGCACGCGGTCCATTATCTTATCACATAGCTCATCGGGTACCATGTCGTGTCTGAAATGGCTCCACCATATGAGCACATCGGTATTTTCGAGCAGACTGTCGGGCAGACCGAGCTCAGGCTGACTCAGCTCGGCTGCGGTTATATCAAAATCGCCGGTCTCCTGCATCAGCATGTCGGCAAGCGCCTTGTGCTGCCCCTCGGGGTAAAGCCGCGACACGACCTCATGCAGCTTTTCGGCGCCGTACTCATGCCATATAGTTACTCTGAGTTTTTTCTTTTCCATTTATGTTTTCTCATATCTTCGGAATATCCGGTAGGCAGTCTGTACAAGCACTGCCCTGCCGTTCGACGGATATACGAAAGGCAGGGCAGTGTTTTTAATTATCAGGGTGGGATGCAATAACGGGTTCATCCCCTGCATCCGCACCGATCAAACGTAACCTGTTAATTACTTATTCTCAGGCTTCGGGAAGATGCCGAGATCCTGAGCGAGGTTGCCTATCATAGGCATGCCGGGATCGGTAAAGCCCGCGGTAGGAGCAGCCCAACGAATAGCGTTTGCGAGAATCTGGATGACATACTTGTTATGGAAGGAGTGGCAGTACTCATGACCGGGCTGGAAGTAGAATATCTTGCCGAGTCCGCGCTGGAAGGTAACTCCGGAACGCATAACGTTACCGGTCTCGTACCAACCTGCAAACACAACATCATCGGGGTTACCGATGCAGAATGGCTCGGAGTAGAGCTCCTCGCTCTCAAGATGGAAGTTTGCGGGAATGCCCTTGGCGATCGGATGAGAAGGAAGCAGAGTCCACATAATCTCGTTTACATTCTCACCCCAAGAGAGCGAGCCGGTAGAACCGACAAGCTGATCAAAGGGCTTAGAAGCGTGTGAGGAGTGCATTGCAATAAAGCCCATGCCCTCACGGCGAACACGATCAAGAATACGTGCTACAAGTGCATCGTCGACCTCATGGTGCGACATATGACCCCACCACATAAGTACGTCGGTATTGTTGAGTACCTCGTCGGGCAGACCCTGATCGGGGTCGTCGAGAGCTGCAAGGGTAATCTCAAAGTCCTCGTTTACCTCGAGGTATTTCTTAAGAACGTTGTGAAGTCCGCCGGGATAAATCTTGTTGCATTCTTCGTCCATCTTTTCGTGTCTGAATTCGTTCCAGATAGTTACTCTGATCTTGTTCATGATAAATTGCTCCTTTTGGGAATGTTTGATATAAAAAGACCGCCCCGTGCACGAAAGACTCTGCTCCCATGCGCGGTGCGGTCTTCGATTACAATAATTAAGCTATACGTGTATGCCGCCTATCAGTGGCAGATGCACCTTTCTGTATTCTTATCGAAGATGTGTGCTCTCGAGATATCAACGGCAACCTTAACGGTGTCACCTGCTCTCGCGGTGGAACGGGGGGGTACGCGGGCGATGAGGTTCTGCTCATCGACTACGAGATAGAGGTAGATCTCCGCGCCCATAAGCTCGGTTACCTCAACATAAGCGTCGAACGATGTGTCGGCATGGTCCGCAACCTGCTCCGGATCCTCGTAGATGCACTCGGGACGGATACCCATGATGACCTCCTGGTCAGCGTAATCCGCAAGTGCCGTACCCTCGCTCTTCTCCTTAGGCAGCTTGAGCGAAATGCTTCCGAACTCTACGTAGAAATCGTCGCCCTTCTTGCGCAGGGTGGAGTTGATGAAGTTCATCTGAGGTGTGCCGATAAAGCCTGCAACGAAGATGTTGACCGGCAGATCGTACAGGTTCTGAGGAGTGTCGACCTGCTGAATGATACCGTCTTTCATAACGACGATACGGGTAGCCATGGTCATAGCCTCGACCTGGTCGTGCGTTACGTATACAAAGGTTGTACCTATCTTCTTATGAATCTTGGTTATCTCGGTTCTCATGGCTGCACGAAGCTTAGCATCGAGGTTCGAGAGAGGCTCGTCGAGAAGGAATACCTTAGGTTCACGGACGATTGCACGTCCGAGCGCAACACGCTGCTTCTGACCGCCCGAAAGAGCCTTAGGACGGCGATCGAGCAGGTGAGTGATATCGAGGATGCGCGCAGCCTCCTCAACGCGGCGCTTGATCTCCTCCTTAGGAGTCTTGCGGAGCTTCAGACCGAATGCCATGTTGTCAAATACGGTCATGTGCGGGTACAGAGCGTAGTTCTGGAACACCATCGCTATATCTCTGTCCTTAGGTGCTATATCGTTTACCAGGCGGTCGCCGATGAACAGCTCGCCCTCGGTAATCTCCTCAAGTCCGGCGATCATACGCAGCGTCGTAGACTTTCCGCATCCGGAAGGACCGACGAGAATAAGGAACTCCTTATCCTTGATCTCGAGCGAGAAGTCGGAGACAGCGGTGAAGCCGCCCGGGTACTTTTTGTAGATATGCTTGAGCGAAAGACTTGCCATTTTTGCGTTTCCTCCTGTGAAAACCTTGTTTTTTGTATTCCGCGTGATGCGGTTCCGTATCGAAAAAGTATGATATACTCGGGCAGAGCCCGACAATAGTTGACGATAAATATTGTACCAAAAAAAATCGCTTTTGAAAAGGGGCAAATCAACGAAATTGCGCCGCGCAGCTTGTGAGTGTTGCACAAAAATATATAATAAATTATGAAGATGAGCGCTTTCGACGGCATTCATCTTTTTAATATATTAAAGTTTTGCATTCGCGGGATCTTTTTCAGCCCCGCGATGCGCGCACGGCGCAGCACGAACGTACCGCCGATGTGCAGCCGATATGCAGCCGTCGCGCATCCCCGCCGCACATCAGAATTTCATGGTAAGACCTATCCTGCCCTTTGCACGGTCAAGCGAGATTATCTTTACCTTCACGATATCGCCTATCGCAAGCACCTCGCTCGGGTGTGCAATGCGCTTCTTTGATATCTGACTGATGTGAACGAGTCCGTCCTGATGAACTCCTATATCGACAAAAGCGCCGAAATCGACAACGTTTCTGACCGTTCCCGTCAGCTCCATGCCCTCGCACAGATCTTCAAGCGTAAGCACGTCGGTGCGGAGTATCGGCGCGGGGAGCTCGTCACGCGCGTCGCGCCCCGGTTTTGACAGCTCCGCAACGATATCACGCAGTGTCGGAATGCCCACCCCGAGCTCGTCCGCAATTTGTGCTTCTCCCGCCTCGCGCACCGCCTTATCGAGACCGATGACATTTCCGCGGCGCACATCCTCCTCGTGCAGCGAGAAACGGTCGAGCAGCGCCCGTGCGGCAGCGTACGACTCAGGGTGTACCCCCGTCTCGTCAAGTATCTCGCGCCCGCCCGAAACGCGAAGGAAGCCTGCGCACTGCTCAAAGGCACGTGCGCCGATACGCGGGACCTTCTTAATCTGCGCACGTGAGGTAAACGCGCCGTTCTCCTCTCGGTATTTTACGATGTTCTTTGCCGACGCCGCATTGATGCCCGCGACATGCGAGAGCAGCGAATACGAGGCGGTGTTAATGTCAACGCCGACGTGATTTACGCAGTATTCGACAACGCCCGACAGCGCCTCGCCGAGCCGCGACTGCTTCATATCATGCTGATACTGACCTACGCCTATCGAGCGCGGGTCTATCTTGACAAGCTCCGCGAGCGGATCCTGCAGCCTGCGCGCGATGGATACCGCGCTGCGCTGCGTTACGTCGAAATCCGGGAACTCCTCCGCCCCGAGCTCGGAGGCCGAGTAGACCGACGCGCCCGCCTCGCTGACGATAACATAGCCGCAGCCCTCGCCTATCTCGCGCAGCGTGTCTGCAATGAACGCCTCACTCTCGCGCGATGCCGTTCCGTTTCCGATGGCAATTGCGCCGACACCGTAGCGGCGGATGAGCGATATCACCTTTCTGCGCGACTCCTCTATCCGCTCCTGCGGCTTTGTGGGATAGATAACGGCGGTGTCAAGCACCTTTCCCGTCGGGTCAACCACCGCGAGCTTACAGCCCGTTCGATAGCCGGGGTCGTAGCCCATCACGGTGAAGCCGCGAACGGGCGGCTGAAGCAGCAGATTGCGCAGATTATCCGAGAAGGTGATGATAGCGCCCTCTCCCGCGCGGTCGGTAAGGTCGGAGCGCAGTTCGCGCTCGATAGACGGTGCTATCAGTCGGTCGTAGCCGTCGGAGAGTGCGGAAATCACCTCGGGGTATGCGGGGCTCTCGCGGTCACCGAGGCATTCGGATGCAAGGTAATTCAACGGAAGTGCCTCGTCGACCCTGATGCTCACCCTGATATAGCCCTCTTTTTCGGCGCGGTTTATTGCAAGAACGCGGTGATTCGGCACGGCAGACAGCTTTTCCGTGTGCTCGTAGTACATCTCGTACGGCGAATCGCCCTCCTTTGCCTGCTTTGTCTCGAGTATTCCGCTGCGGTAGGTTATGTCGCGCACCTTTTTACGGTATGCCGCGTTATCCGAAATATTCTCGGCGATTATGTCGCGTGCGCCCGCAAGTGCATCCTCCGCCGTTTCAACGCCCTTTTCGCTGTCGATATAGTCGGCTGCAATGTCGCCGAGAGGTCGGTCATAGCTGCGCCGCTGCGCGAAAATCAGCTCCGCGAGCGGTTCAAGCCCGCGCTCTCTTGCGACCGACGCGCGTGTGCGGCGATGCCCCTTATACGGGCGGTAGATATCCTCGAGCTCGGTCAGCGTCGACGCAGCCTCGAGCGCCGCGGTTATCTCGGGGGTGAGCTTACCCTGCCCGTCTATCAGTGCGCTTATCTCGCCCTTGCGCTGCTCAAAGCTGCGCAGATATGTCAGGCGGTCGTACAGACGGCGAAGAACGGTATCATCGAGCGAGCCCGTTACCTCCTTGCGGTAACGCGCGATAAAGGGGATGGTATTGCCGTCGTCGATGAGCGCAACGGTCTTTTCGATTTGAGACTGACTTATGCCGAGCTCGGCAGACAGCGTTGAAATAATGTTCATTATGTTTTTCCTGCGCGGCGACAGCCGCGGGTTCCTTTGTTTTGGGTTGGTGGGTTGATTATAACATATTTTTTCGGTCATGTCAAAGCGCGGGGCGGTGAGTTTTTTCGTGAAAGACCTCTGAAAAAGCTTTTCGGTTTTATGCGGAGCTTTGGTGTGTACCGCGCTGCCGCGGCGTGGCTGCTGCAAATAAAATATGTTTGTGTTGAATGAGTCAAATCGCGCCTTCGGCGATTGCAGGGGATTTGGAAAAGTGATTCAATTGTTCGTTTTTTTACGCTTTCTTTTTACCTGAACGCCTTTTCTGCGAAAAGCGAAAGCGTAGGAAAGAAAAGCAGGCATAAGGGGGATTGCGCCGCGATACGCTGCGCTCCTATTCGGCGCAGTTTCCCCCTTATGTATCCCCCTTTGGACTGCTCAGCCGATAGCGCAAAGGCAAGCCGTCGTCCGAAACGGTCGTCAGGCACTACGACTCCCGTTTCTTATCGAGAGAATGCACGCCCACTGCCTTGGTTTTCCCCACTCACCGAGCGTGTACACCCGATTCTTTGATTATTGTTGAGAAATTTGTTTTTCCGCTGCGATAGCGTGTACACCCGTATCTTTAGACACCCGCCATATCTATAGTACCCCATATCCATAACACCCGATATCTATTGCCCCCACATTTACAACCGCCGTGCAGCGCCGGCGTCAAAACCCGAGGTTTCTTTTTCCGCAGCGGTATGCACTTTCCGCGAAGAGCCGGGCGATTCTGAGAGAGACGGGGTCGGTTCTATCTATCTCGGGATGCCACTGAACACCGAGGCAGAACGGATGTCCCGACAGCTCTATCATCTCGGCAACGCCGTCCTCTGCCATAGCCGTTACAGCGCCGTCGCCCGGGTCGGAGATCGACTGACGGTGATAGCTATTTACAATCATTCCGTCCGGGTCGGAAAGCTCGGGCGGGACGCGGTCGCCGCAAGCGAAGAATTCAGAGGTTGTGTCAAGGGTACGTGAGATTCCGTCATTTTCACTTTTATTATCAATGATACCGGCGGAAATTCGGTCCGATTCGGAGCTGTCAACATTATTATACATCTCCGAATCATCGGGAAGTCCCGTGCGCATCAGGCTATACGGCGAGACATATATCCGATGCTCCCGCGAGTCATGCGCGGGAACGTCCCGGCGCAGCTTACCTCCGAGTGCGACAGCCATCACCTGCGCGCCGCGGCAGATGCCGAGCAGCGGGATATCATTTCTTATCGCGCCGTGTGCGAGCAGCAGCTCGCTCCAATCGCGTGCGTCGCAGATGCCGCGTCCGAGCCCGTCGTCCTCCTCGCCGTAGCGGAACGGGCGGACATCTCCGCCGCCTACGAGCATCACGCCGGAGACGAGCGAAAGCAGCTCGGCAGCCTGCTCTGCGGTATCGGGCGGCAAGGGCATGACAGGCATCAGACCGACCGCCGACAGAAACCTCATACACCTCTCGCGCAGCCACAGCTTATCCGTACCGCATTCGTATCGCGGTGCGACGGCGATCAACGGGCGTTTTCTCATTATTATACCCCCTCGGCAGAGCCGATCCGCATTTGCGGCAGCCCTCCGACGGCATTGTCGGAGCGGCCCCACGCATGGCTGAATAATTATATGCTGCGGGAGCAAAAATGTTTCCGCCGAGTCATAATGCGCGGTTGCGGCGAATATATATTTAGCGAACGGCGCAGCTACCCGCCGCAATCGGGCTGCACAGCCCGCATCAAACAGAAAATGCACAAGAGAGAAAGGAATAACGGTATGACTGTTATAAAGGCAACTGCAAAAAATTCGGTTCCCGCCAAGGAAAAAACGGCGCTGCCGATAGGTCGCGACGGCGACAAAACGGACGGTACTATCCCTGAGCTTGAGCGGATAATGCCGCTGTCTCCGATAATGCGCAAGGGTGCTGCGGGCTACTCCGAGATAAAGGTCGGTCTGCCCGACGAAAAGGCGGACTCGCCCGCAGAAAAATCCGAGGCGGTCGATGATGCCGCCGCAGCCGTACAGACCGAGCAGCCCGAGACTGCGGGCGGTGCACGCAAGCTGCTGACAAAGCTCGGCTCGGTCGGCATAAACAAGCGCAGCATTGCGGTGATAGCCTCGCTCGCGCTCATATGCGGTGCGCTCGTAGTGAATTATGCACTCGGCGACGCCGACATCTCGGCAAATGCCGGCGATGACCCGTCAACAGAGGCGGGTGCCGACGCGAGCACAGAAAGCGTTGAAAAGGTCGACAGCGGTACAGCTGCGGGAGATGCCGACGCAGAATACTTCCAGAGTGCATCGGTCAGCCGCCGCCGTGCGCGCGACGAATCGCTCGAGGTGCTGCAGCTCGTAGCCGACAGCGAGGATGCATTGCAGGAATCAAAGGACAGTGCGCTCGCGAGCATTTCAAAGATAGCCTCACAGATAGAGCAGGAGTCAAACATCGAGTCGCTTATCGTCGCAAAGGGCTTTGAAAATTGCATCGCCCTCGTCTCCGACGACAGTGCCACCGTTATAGTTCAGAGCGACGGTCTGCTGCCGAGCGAGGTCGCACAGATAACCGAGATCATCTGCTCGGAGACCTCGCTGCCCGCCGCATCGGTCAAGATAGTCGAAAAGGCGGGTGTGTGACGGCCGCAATGCACACATACACAGCCTCCCCGCCCGCGTACATATCCGATATCGGAGCGGCGCGGGATACGGCGGATTGACAAGCGCGGCGCGGACGTGTTATAATTAAGGAGAAAAAACGTTCGGTGCGGCGGCGGTAGCTCGCAATAACAAAACCTCCCGCGGAGCGTTGCTCCGCGGGAGGTTTGTTTGCAGGACGCGGTGATGTGCATGGCGCGGCGGTGCGACAGCACGGTGTGACGGTGCGATGGTGCGGCATTGCGGCGGTCTGCGTCTTATGTGCGGGGTGCGGCAGCTGTATGCGCTGCGGCGCACGGCGGAACGAACCCCTGCACAAGCGCTGCATGGGGTAAAAAAGAAAGGCGGTAACGGTATGATAAGCTTAAGCGACGGCACGGCAGAGCTGCCCGGTGTCGGTCGGACACGCGCGGCGGCTCTTGAAAAGCTCGGGATATTCACTGCGCGCGACCTGCTCTATCACTTCCCGCGCGGCTATCAGAATCGCGGGGACATTCTCCCGCTGCTCGGCTGCCCCGACGGGACGGTAGGCGCTTTTATCCTGACCGTATCGACCCCGCCGACGAGCGCGCGCATCAGCGGCGGGCGTTACCTCACGAAATTCTCGGCATACGACGATTCCGCATCGGTGAGCATAGTATATTTCAATCAGCCGTATGTGCGGGACATCTTCAAGGTCGGTGCGACCTTCCGTTTCTGGGGGCGGCTCAGCCATTCGGGCGGCAGATCGCAGCTGCTGTCGCCGCTGTTCGAGCCCGTGCTGCCGGGAAAAGCTCTGCCCGCGCTCGTTCCCGTCTATCCGCTCACCGCGGGAATATCGAGCAAGCTGATATCGGGACTTGTCAAAAGGCTGCTCGATTCGGGCTGCGTCGGCGAGCGTGACGACGTTATCCCCGCCGATGTTCGGCGCGAGCTCGGTCTTGCTGGACTGCGTGATGCGCTGCGCATGCTGCATCTGCCGCAGAGCGGCGACGAGGTAAAAACGGCGATGCGGCGGTTCACATTCGAGCGGATGCTGATATTCGCTCTGTGCGCGGGGCTGTCAAAGCAGTCGATAGACGGCAGACGGCATTATCCCGTAAGCCATGCGAATCTTGAGCCCTTCTATTCGCTGCTGTCGTTTGAGCCGACGGGCGCGCAGCGCCGCGCGATAGACGATATCGCCCGCGACATGTGCACCGACCCCGACAGCCCGCCGATGAGCCGAATACTGACGGGAGACGTCGGCAGCGGAAAAACCGCGGTTGCTGCGGCGGCGATGTTCATTGCGGCGCAGTCATGCATACAGACAGCCATGATGGTGCCGACCGAAATACTCGCGGAGCAGCATTACCGCGAGCTTGAGCCGCTGCTCGGTCAGGCAGGAATAATGGTCGGTCTGATAACAGGCTCGACCCCGAAAAAGCGCAGAGCCGCGACCGAGGAGCAGCTGCGCACGGGCGAGCTCGATGTCGTTATCGGCACGCACGCCCTGCTCTCGGACGACGTTGTGTTTGACAGGCTCGGACTCGTTATCACCGATGAGCAGCACCGCTTCGGCGTAATGCAGCGCACCGCGCTGTCAGAAAAAAGCGGTACGGCGGCGCCCTCACCGCACGTGCTCGTAATGAGCGCAACGCCGATACCGCGCACGCTTTCCTTCATATTATACGGCGACCTTGCTATCTCGACTCTTGACGAGCTCCCGCCCGGCAGGCAGAAGGTAGACACCTTTACGGTAGACGAGAGCTACCGTGAACGCATAGATGCGTTTATACGTAAGAACGTGCTCGCAGGGCATCGCGCATACGTCGTCTGCCCCGCCGTCAGCCCCGCCGAAGCAAAGGAAGATGAAGAAGAGCTCGGCGACGGTGATGAACCGCGCAGACTGCATACTGCGACCGAGACGGCGCAGCGGCTCGCCGCACTGTTTCCCGATATTCCCGTAGGGCTCGTCTACGGAAAGATGAATTCCGCCGATAAGGAGCGGGCTATGTCGGATTTTGCCGCGGGCAGGACAAGCATTCTTGTTTCCACCACCGTTATAGAGGTCGGTGTGAACGTTCCCGAGGCGACGCTGATAGTCATAGAGGATGCCGACCGGTTCGGGCTATCGCAGCTGCATCAGCTGCGCGGCAGGGTCGGGCGCGGCAGCGAAAAGTCGTACTGCGTTCTGATATCGGACAATCGCAGCAGCGAGGCGCGCTCGCGGCTCGGGATAATGGTTAAGTCAAACGACGGCTTTGCCATAGCACAGCGCGATCTGCAGCTGCGCGGACCGGGTGACTTTTTCCCGCGCGCGGGCGGCGGAGCACGGCAGCACGGCGCGGTAGATTCGCAGCTGTTCTCCGCAGGCGCGGACGAGCAGTCGGTCGAAGCGGCATCGCGCACGGCAAAGGTGCTGCTCGATTCCGATCCGGTGCTCGCGGGGCATCCCGCGCTGAGAGCGCGCGTAGAGCAGCTTATGACCGTCGGTATAAATACCATCCACTGATTTTCCGCACGCGGCAAAACCCGCGCGGAATACGGATGCACATTGCCGCAGCTGCGGCAATGAAACATAACAAATCGGCGGGGCTGTTAAAACTCGGTTTTAACAGCCCCGCCGATATTATTAATTCTGCCTTGCTGTGCCGCGAAATTACACTCACGAGACTGACATAAGCCTGACAGTGTTTCGGGTCATATCGGAATTAACACGAGACGAACCGCACCTTGAGTCATATCAAAATCAAGCCGATAATGTAAGGCTTGGATTCAGCACGTGAAAGCCGTCCGACTCAATCCGACTTTTCGGAAAAGCATCTCATATCAGCTCGCCGTCGCCGCGCGGGTCGGCTCCCGCATAGCGCGAAGAGCAGACGGGCACATCCGGCACCGTCGTTCTGCGCGGGCTGCCCGAAAAATCAAACACCGCCTTATCGCCGTCAAGCCGCAGTGCGGCTGAAAAGCTCCTGCCCGTCTTTTTTGAGACAAAACCGTCTATAACGGCGGTTCTTCCCCGCTCGAGCAGCAGACGGATATTAGAGACCGATATCGGGCGCGAGCAGATGCGCAAACCGACCTTAAAGGTACAGCCCTCCTTATAGCCCGAGCAGCCGTAGCTGAACTTTCCGCGCACGACATTTTTGCCGCAGACGGGACAGACACCGACGACATCGCCGTAAAAGCCCGTATCGCGGTCGGTCTCGGGCGGGAGCGGGTCGCGCCGCGTCATTATCTCCGCAATCTCCCGCTCCGCGAGCTCTACGCTGTCGCGAACGGTGTACTCACCGTGAAAGACCTTTTTCAGCGCTACGCCGAGCGTGCTTGTCTTATATTTATCCATCGAGATATCCATGCCCGAGAGCGATTCTATGAGAAATTCGCCGCCCGGCAGAATGGTGTAGACATCCTTTTTCAGCTCGATATAGCCCGATGCGCGCGCGTTGCCGATTATGCCCGTGCGCGTCGCCTCCGTGCCGAGCTCAAGTCCCTCAAATATCGCGCGGTAATCCTCGCTGTCATCCTCATCCGCGGCATCGCCGTTCTTCATAGCCGCCTTTTCCTCACGAAAGGGGTTTTTCAGGTAGTTATTAAGCGTTTCTATCGTATAGTGCTTGGGCGGAGAGGTCTCCTTCTCCTTCGGCTCGAACAGGATATTCACACGGTCGCCCTTTTTCAGCTGCGGAAGCAGCTTATCCTTTGATGAGTAGTCGTCATATTTCGTCCATCCGGGCTCGGTGATGACCATGCCCTTCAATGTAAAGTCCTCGTAGCCGCCGACCGATATCGTTATCTCGGTGCGCTCCGCCTGACACGGTGCGGAGCAGAAAACGGCGACAAAGCGGCGGAACACCGTCTGATAGACCTTTTTTTCCTCATCGGTGAGCGCGCCGGGCTTCGGTATCTTGACGGTCGGGGTCAAAGCCGAATGAGATTCTATCTTCGAATCGTCGAATATCGTCTTTTTATCCTTGAATTCGACGGGGTATCCGAGCGCCGAAACGCCCGAAAGAATGCTCTTTACCCTATCCTTTTCCGCCGTTGCAAGGTACTCGGAGTTTGTACGGGGATATGTCAGATAGCCCTCCTCGTACAGCTTCTGCACTATGCGCAGGCTGTCGTCCATCGACATTTTATATTTCTTTCCGAGAACGTTCTGCAGCTTTGAGAGTGAATAGAGCTTGCCCGGCTTTACCGTATCCTTTTTGGTTTTTCTCGAGGTGACGATTGCCTCGCTCGCGTTATACTTATCGCACAGAGCAATCGCACCCGCGCGGTCGCCAGACTCAAACTTTACCTTGCTGACCAGCTCCACGGGCGTTCCGTCGGTCTCTGCGCGGCTCGCGGCGACATAGTAGGTCGACGGAACGAAATTCCGTATCTCCATATCGCGGTCGTAGACAGCCTTGACTATCGGAACGATGACACGCCCGACCCGCAGCAGCGTTCCCGTGCGCAGCGTCGCGTAGCGGGTGAGATTGACTCCGTACAGCCAGTCGATGTATGTACGTGCAAAGCCCTCGTCGGCGAGCTGCTGATATTCGTCCTCGCTCTTCATGCTGCGCAGCGCCGCCGCGACCGTCTCGGGGGTCTGATCGGGCAGCCACAGACGGTCAAACGGCTTTTCGCCGTGCAGCGCGTGACTCACGCACAGACGGACAATTATCTCACCCTCGCGGTCGGAGTCTCCCGCGTTGACGATGCGGTCGACATCCTCGCGGTTGCACAGCGTCTCAATGACCGAAAACTGCCGCTGAATGCCCGCGTCGGGCCTGCCGTTCTCGCCCGCGCGCAGACGAAAACGGAACTCGGTCGGAAAACAGGGCAGATTCGCCATAGTCCAACGCGGGCGCTTGCCCTCCTGCACGGGCTCGGGGGACGGGTTGTAATCCTCTATATCGCAGAGCGAAAAGAGATGACCGAACGCCCATGTGACGATATATCCGCAGCCCTCGTAGTAGCCGCTGCACTTATTCATCCTGCCGATGCCCGCGACGATGTTGCGCGCAAGGCTCGGCTTCTCTGCAATTATGAGTATCATCCGATCAACCCTCCTCTCTCATGTCCATCGGTAAAAATCAACATAACAAGGCTATTGTACCACATTTTTGCGCCGAATTCCACCCATATTGTAAAAATAAGCTCCGCGCGGCGCAAAAATGTTGACATCCGATGCCGCAGGCGGTATAATTTCTTTATCGACACAATGCGCGCTGCGAAAGGATTCAGTAAAAGACTATGAATTACGTACCCGAGACCTTCGGCTCACTTGTTTTTAATGCCGCCACCATGAAGGCACGCCTGCCGAGCGAAACATACGCCTCGCTCAAGCGTACCATGGAGGACGGTCGGCATCTCGACCTCGGTGTCGCTCACGTCGTCGCTAACGCGATGAAGGATTGGGCGGTCGAGCACGGTGCCACACACTATACCCACTGGTTTCAGCCCATGACGGGCATCACCGCCGAGAAGCACGACAGCTTTATCTCCCCAGCGGGAGACGGGCGGGTAATAATGGAATTCTCGGGTAAGGAGCTCGTACGCGGCGAGCCCGATGCATCGAGTCTGCCGTCGGGCGGACTGCGCGCTACCTTTGAGGCGCGCGGCTACACCGCATGGGACCCCACCGCATACGCCTTTATAAAGGGAACGACGCTGTACATCCCCACCGTTTTCTGCTCGTACAGCGGAGAGGCGCTTGACCAGAAAACGCCGCTCATGCGTTCGATGGAAACGCTCGGACGTCAGGCGCTGCGCGTCATCCGCCTGTTCGGCTCTGATGCCACCCGCGTATTCACCTCTGCGGGACCCGAGCAGGAGTACTTCCTTGTCGAAAAGGAGATGTACGACCGCCGCCCCGACCTCGTCTTTACGGGCAGAACGCTCTACGGCACCCGCGCGGTCAAGGGGCAGGAGCTCGACGACCATTATTTCGGCGCCATACAGCCGAGGGTAAAGGCGTTCATGACCGAGCTTGACGAGGAGCTGTGGAAGCTCGGCGTGCTCGCAAAGACCGAGCACAACGAGACCGCTCCCGCACAGCACGAGCTCGCGCCCATCTACCGCATGACAAACAAGGCGACCGACGACAATCAGCTCACCATGGAGATGATGCAGGAGGTCGCAAAGCGTCACGGGCTCGTCTGCCTGCTGCACGAAAAGCCCTTTGAGGGGGTCAACGGCTCGGGCAAGCACAATAACTGGTCACTCTCGACAAATACGGGCGTTAACCTGCTCTCCCCCGGAGAGACCCCGCATGAGAACGCGCAGTTCCTGCTCTTTCTCTGCGCCGTAATAAAGGCAGTAGACGATTATCAGGTGCTGCTGCGCATATCGGTCGCAGACGCGGGAAATGACCACCGTCTCGGTGCAAGTGAGGCACCGCCCGCCATCGTTTCCGTGTTTCTCGGCGATGAGCTCACCGCCATTCTCGAGGCAATAAAGAACGATACCCCGTATCTCGCGGAGGAAAAATCGGTGCTGCGTCTCGGCGTTCACGTGCTTCCTAAGCTGCCGAAGGACACCACCGACCGCAACCGCACATCTCCGTTTGCATTCACGGGCAACAAGTTCGAGTTCCGCATGCTCGGCGCATCGAGCTCCATCTCGCTCACAAATACGATAATTAACACCTCGGTAGCCGAGTCGCTGCGCGTCTACGCCGATGAGATAGAAGCACGTTTGGGACGCGAGGAGCTCTCGACCATCGTTCACGACCTGATAAAGCGCACCATAAAGGAGCACGACAGGATAATATTCAACGGCAACGGCTACGACGGCGCATGGAAGGCGGAGGCGATGCGCCGCGGGCTGCGCAACTTCCCGACGACCGCAGACTGCGTACCGCATCTGCTCGACCGCGAGAATATCGACCTGCTCACCCGCCATAAGGTGTACAGCGAATCCGAGCTGCGCTCACGCCATGACGTTATGCTCGGCAACTACTGCTCAAAGATAACGATAGAAGCGCGCACCATGCTTGAGATGGCTAAGCGCGACATCATACCCGCAGTAACGCGGCAGATAAAGACACTCGCCGAGACGGTGGCGGCGGCACGTGCCGCAGTCAGCCCCGACGCACTCGGCTGCGAAGCGGAAACGGTCGCGACCCTCTCGTCGCTCGTATCCGATATGCGCGCGGCATGCGCAAAGCTCGAATCGCAGCTCTCGGAGTCGGTGGGAATAGCAAGCATCGCGGAGCGCGCAATGTTCTTCAAGCGCGATATCCTCGACGAGATGGATGTCCTCCGCAGCGCTGCGGATTCCGCAGAAGCACTCACCGACCGCAGTCTTTGGCCGTATCCGACGTACGGCGACCTTCTCTACGGTGTTCGGTGAGGCTAAAATCGTCCGGCCCGAAAAAGCTCTCGGTGAGGCTAAAAAAGCGCAGACCGAAAAAGCGGATAAAAGTATGATTTGGGCTTTTATACGGCACGAATACAGAGAAAACTGATGAAATCCTATCGGATTTCTCCGAAGGAATGATTATCCGCTTTTTCTACCGCCGAA
>URDX01000018.1 GCA_900546695.1 uncultured Eubacteriales bacterium
CTCGCGCTCACCGTTGTAATCCTGCGTGACAGAGCCGAGCCATCCCGTTTCGTCAAAGTACCTGTAATCGCGTGTGTACAAGTAGTCACCGTCATATGTGTATTTTAAATCACGTCCCTTAGCGTCAAATGTACTCTCCTTCTGCTCTACTATAACCCCGTTCTCGGTCTCGTAGCGGGATACCGACCGCCCGAGCCGGTCATACTCAAAGTGGTATGTCCGTACCTCCGAGCCGAGGCGCGAATATCTCTCCTCAACCACGTTTCCGAGGTAGTCGTATACATATGCGAAATACTCGCCGGTATACGGCATGGCCTTTCTTATCATGCGGTCAAGGCGGTCATATGTATACTGATACGAGGTCACGCCTTCCGTATCGTTTCCGTAGGTCATATCCGAAAGATTGTGCGTAGTAGTATCGTATGAATAGGCGGCAAGCACCCTATCCCCCACCGAAACGGTCAGGCGCTGACCGTATCGGTTATAGGTAAAGCTGTAATTCTGATTGCAATCCCCGTTAGTATAGCTGCGTTTGATAAGCGAGAGATTTCCGCTTGCATACGAATATGCAACGTTTACAAGATCCTGCGTTACGGTCGACATACGGTCGACAGAATCGTAGGCATAAGACGTTGACAGGCTTCCCGAGGTCGTACTGCCCGTTTGGGAGACGGCGGTCGATACCGACTTAAGCAGATCGGTATTTGCGACATACGTATTTGTAGTCTTTGCGCCGGAATCGTCGGTTATCGTGCCGACCTTTGTACCGCTGTCTACGTATGTAGCGGAGGTAGTCGCATACTTTCCGCCGCCTTCAAGGCGCGTAGAGGTTGCGTTTCCGTTCGCATCGTACGAAAGGGACATCGTAAGATTTGCGGTCGTCACCTTCGTAACATTATGCTTGCTGTCGTACTCGTACTCAAACATTCCGTTTGCGCCGCCGGTACTTGAAATCAGGTCTCCGCCGCTGTAGACATTTGATATCTCATCGGTATTTGTGCGGTTAACGGCAACAACGTTTCCGTCATCGTCGTACGTATAGCACTGCGCGCCGTCAAGGGTAAGCGCAAAATTATCAAAGTACGCCGTATTGAGATTATAATCATAGCGCACATAGATACGCGCAGTCTTTATAGTAAGCTTAGGACGTCGCGGTACTATCGGCACGGCAACATGCTGCCATGAGTCAAACAGGCGCGGGTTAAAAGCTTGCTTAAAGGTATCGGTAGTTCCGTCGCTGTATGTCAGAACAGCGCCGAGCTCAAATATCGAATCGTCATCATCACCGTCAAGCGGCGCGGAGCATGCCTTTGCGAATGCAGAGAGCATGAGCGTTTCCGTCGCGGGAAGGTTAAGATTTACCGTCTGATATGCGCCCGCAGTCTTGTGTGCAGCAGACGGGACGCTCAGAACCTTATCGGAGCTGCCCGAAATGCCCGTCACGGACTTAACCGATATATCGGAAACAGTCGTACCCGACCTCGTCCATGATGTAAGACCGTTTGAAAAATCGCTGTTATCAAGCAGATTACAGGTGCTGACGGTATCGCCGCGCTGCAGCATTACATTATCGAAATAGGATACGCCCTTTACACCGCGCATCGTAAGATATATGTATGCATAGGTGGTTTCAGAAAAAGTATAGCTGCAATGGAGAAGCACCCATCCGTCGTCTACAGATTCACTCGTTACCTTATTGAGATACACGCTCTCAGCATCCGTATACGGGTTAGCATAGACATCGCCGAGCAGGATCCTTGCGCCGACCTTACCGCCGACATCATCCATTGATTCGACCTTTACACGTGCGGAAAGCGTATAGGTTCCCGCAGGCAGGGACATTGCCTGATACTTTGTAGCGATGTTCGTTCCGCTTGTACTGTTGCATACAAGCTTCATGGACTTTGTACCCGTATATGCCGCGTCGGAGGAGACTGCGGCGGTGCAGTTTGCATGCGTTACCGATGTATTGCTCCAACGAGAGGAGGACTTTTCAAAGCCGCCGTCGGTCAGAAGATTCTGCCCTACCGCACCCGATGAGCCCTCACGGGTAAGCTTATTATTCTTTGCCGATGTTCCGACATTTGCCGTATATCCTGCACCAGCAGAGCTGAGCAATATTCCGTTACAATCCACAGAGCGGGTAGATACCGTTCTGCCGAAGGTATCAAAGGATACGGTAGTAATAATATCATCGGTCGTATCCGAAAATTTATGTCCCTTATCGGTATACGTTACATTTCCCGCGCTGCGCGATATACCCACCTCGGAGAAATACGTACGGGAATTGCCGTAAATATCGCTCGAATGGAACGATGAATACGCTGTAAGGTAGTCATCACCCGTAAGGTAATACGAAAATCCGAGACCGAGTGAGGTTTCGGTATCATATGCCGCGGATATGCGGTACGGGAATTCGCGATAACGATATATCGCGCCCTTTCCGTCCGGGTCGGTTATCTTTGTGAGCAGCATATCGCTCGTAGACTGAGAGAGCGTAACGCGGCTGCCCGAACGGTCGACAACAGCGGTCAGCACCGAATTTGTATATTCAAAATCCGCTACCGTAATGTCCGCGCCGCTCTTGGGGCGGTATATCACACGGGAAAGGCGGTTTCCGCTGCGCGCGGGGTAGGAAGCGGTATTATAGGTCTTTGAACCGTAAAGGAGAATAGTTCTGTTGCCGTTAGCATCCTCGGTATACCAGAGATAGCCGTAACGAAAGACCTTTTTGTTATCCTTCTTATCTTTTATCGTAACAACGTCAGAGGAGCGTGTCGCGGTCAGCCCGAGACCGTCTTCATCCTTCCATGAGCTGCCGTCGGGAGCGAGCCAATGCTCGGTACCGTCGGCATCGGAATAGATAAGATATTCCTTTTCGCCGCCGAACAGCGTGACCTTCTTTGATACTATACTCTGCTGAATATTCAGCCGCCAGCCCGCCGCAGAACGCATGTTTGAATAGTCGACGGTATGAAATACATCTGCCGATGAATCAAGCACCCAATCGCCGTAGCGCGAGTTATAAACATAGGAAATATCAACGCCTACCTCGGATGCAAGCGTACGCTCAAGCACGAGATTACCGCTGTAATCGCCGATATAAGCCGCTCCCGCTCTGCCCGCAGATGCCGAACGGGTGGTATAGTAGCTCTCTATGCCCATTATATTGCGATAATAAAGCACGAGCATCGGGGTATTTACCATATTCGTCGATGCGCCGCATATCATGAGCTCGTAATACGAGCTGTTCGTCATCTCCGCGCCGTTTGACTGACGGGGATAGATGATAAAGCCCGTGCCGGATGAGCCGAGGTCACCGAGTGCACCCGAAACATCAAGAGAAAACCAACGTTCAAGATCGGCATTCTTGAAGTTATAATAATCGAGTATGGGATTCGGATTGCTCTTTGATGCCGTTATCTGCTCGCGCCAATTCGGAAGTGCTTTCTGAATGAATATATTAAAATCATTGACGGTCGCGCCCGCATCGCCCTTCTGATATCCGAGGAAATATATCGACGCGCCTGTTATGCGATTGTTATACGGCACATCGGGGATGCTGTTAAATTTAATATAGGAATAGTAGGTTCCTATATCGGCGGGCGATCTGCCCGTCATAAACCAATCGGAGTTGGTGTGCGGCTCGGATGTATCGTTATCGCAAATATACTCGGTCGTAATATTGCCCGCAGTATAGCTCGGCGATGTAGACACAGTCGGGTCTACCGTAACCGGGAAAATGCGCTCATCCGAATCTATCCACCGACCGTCAGCCGTAACGGTAAGGGTATAGCCTCCCTCTCTGCGCTCGAACGAATAGCTGACAGCATCGCTGCGGCTGCCCGCTGCATCGGTCATATACGGTGCGGGAAGCACGAATACCGTCTGCTCGCCGTCGCGCAGAACAAGACCGTCGCCGTCGCGCTCAAGTGTAAGCGCGGTATCAAGCTCGAAGCTGTATACATAGCTGTCGGCACGCTCCGCGATGATTATATCCTCCTTGACCATTCCGCCGCCGAGGGTATACTCAAGCGCCGCACCGTCAAAAACGCCGCGGTAGCCTATCTTATCCTGATTACGTACAGAGCCGATTATCTCGGCGCGCTGACGCATATTCTTACCGTTCTGCTCCTCGCGGACTTCGGAAAGCTCTTCTTCGGTCGCGTAGGGATTTTCATCAATATATTCGCTGACGGTAAGCGCGGTGCTGCGCGCTTCGCTCAGCGCTACCGAATACTCGGCTGTCTGAGCCTCATCGGACTCCGCGCTGCGCTCGGAATCAAAGCCGCCGAGAACTATCTCGCGCTTTGTGCCGCGCTGTGCGGGTTCCGCCGTTACGGAATCGCCGTCGGACGAATCGGAAACCGCGGAAGGCTCTGCCGCGCTTTCCTTACCATCGACAGCGGCGTTTTTGTCGATTGCTTCGCCTGACGACAGGCTTGCCGCATCAGACACAGAATCATCCGCTGCGTCACGCGATGCTACACCATCGGACGCTACAGTGTCCGCCGCAGCATCCGACACAACGTCAGCCTCTACAGCTTCCGACGCTGCACTGTCGGACACAGTATTGACAGCTTCCGACGTAACAGCAGTGGGCAGCTCAGCAGCAGGCTCGGAGGGGCGCGATGCGGGAAGTGCATCCTGCGATGCAGCGCCGAGCGTGAGACGGTGACCGCCGCTCTCGAGCGTGTACAGCTCGTCCGAATATTCGTCTGCACTGAAGCTGACCTTGCTCTCGCCCTGAGCATTCTCATATCTGCCGTCGCGCGAGACAAGGGTATTATCTATATCAAGCCAGTCGCCGTCCGACTCGTAGTGGACAGGCGTACCGTAATCGACCATCAGATAGCTGCCGTCGCTAAGTCTGAAGTGCTTAACACTCTCGGCGCGCAGCTCATCATCTTCGCCTACAATAAAAGGAACGTTTTCGTCAGCCGACGACTCATCCTCTGCGGGTAAAGGGTCGACCTCCTCGCTCTCGAGTGAATCACCCGCAGCAGCGAGGGTAAGGGGTATGGAACAAATTGCCGTGCAAAGGGAAAGAATAAATGCGGATAGCTTAAATAAGTGCTTTTTCATAAAGATTACCTTTCGTCATTGTTCTGTCATTGTTTGTTTCACAAGCGAATATTTTGCAGCTTTGCCTCTTTCTACAGCAATCATATCATACTTTTTTATCAATGTCAACACATTTTCGTCATATTGTATTACATTTTTCACTCATGTTCATTCATTGTTAAACATAACCTTTGTATATAGACATATTAACAAGAGCAGCGGCACCCGCAGCGGCGCTGGAAGCGACGGAGCACAATCTATCAGCATATCGCCAACCGGAATAAAAGCGTCAGGCAGAGCGCAGCGGCGGTTATCAGTCTTTTGCTTTTGAGCTTTGATCTTCTCAATACAGCCGTAAGTGCAAGCGACACCGCCGCGGATAATATCAGTCGTATTACAGCGTACATCCGTTATTTCCTTATCTCCGCACCTTTTGCCTATCAGAAGAATGTAATCTGGTTAGTCTCACTAAGACCGTCAAGTGCCCCGTTCTCCTTCAGCACCTCAACGACCGCCTTAGATATTCCCGCGCGTATCCGCAGCTCCTCTATCGACAGCACATCGCCCTCATCGCGGACGCGAGCTATACTCTGAGCGGCGGCGTCGCCGAGACCGGCAAGCGACGAGAACGGGAGTCTTATCTTACCGTCCTCGGGAAGGAAGAGAAAAGCATCCGAATGCGCAAAGCTGACAGGCAGGAATACTATCCCGCGCGCAAGCGCCTCCTGAACGAGTGCAAGCGTCGACGAGAGAGCGGCATCCTTCTGCGTTATCTCGCCCTTGCCCTTGTTTGCTATCTCCTCGATGGTCTGACGGACAAACGCCTTTCCGCGCATTACTATTCCCGCATCAAAGCCGCCGGGTGCGGCGGAAAAGAATGCGGCATAGAACACGAGCGGCATATGTACCTTGTACCACGCCAGACGTATCGCGGACATCGCGTACGCCGCCGCGTGTGCCTTCGGGAACATGTACTTTATCTTTTTACACGAGGCGATATACCAATCGGGCACGTTGTGCTCGCGCATATCCGCCTCATATTCGGGCTTGAGTCCCTTACCCTTTCGGACATCCTCCATAATTCGGAACGCCTCGGCGTTTTCGAGCCCGTACTTCTGAATTAGCACGAGCATGATGCTGTCGCGCGTTCCGATAACCTCGGAAATGTCGCACACGCCGTCATGTATAAGCTCCTGCGCGTTGCCGAGCCATACGTCAGTGCCGTGTGTCAATCCCTCTATCTGCAGCAGGTCGGCAAAGTTTTTCGGCTTTGCCTCGATAAGCACCTGCTGCACGAACCGTGTGCCGAACTCAGGCAGACCGAGCGTTCCTATCTTACAGCCTATCTCCTCCGCAGACGCACCGAGCGGCTCGGTCGACTCGAACAGCTCGTATATAGCCTTATCGTTCATATGAACGTCAAGCACGGAGGTACCCGAGAAGCGCTCGAGCATCTTGTACTTCGTCGGTATATCGTGTCCGAGCTCATCGAGCTTGAGTATCGTATCGTGCAGATACGAAAAAGCAAAGTGGGTCGTGACAATATCCGAGCCCGGATCATCCGCCGGGTGCTGAACAGGGGTAAAGTCGTAAACATCGTACTCACGCGGAACAACAATAATGCCGCCCGGATGCTGCCCCGTCGTGCGCTTGACGCATATGCAGTGCGCGATAAGGCGGTTTATCTCGGCGTTGCAGGTCATCATGCCCTTGTTTTCGAGATACTTTACAACAAAGCCGTATGCGGTCTTGTCGGCCAGCGTACCGAGCGTTCCCGCGCGAAAGACGTTCTCCGAGCCGAACAGCTCCTCGGTATACTTATGCACCCTGCCCTGAACCTCGCCCGAGAAGTTAAGGTCGATATCGGGCGACTTATCGCCGTAGAAGCCGAGGAAGGTCTCAAAGGGGATATCGTGTCCGTCGCTCTTAAGCTGCGCGCCGCACTTCGGGCAGGTCTTGTCGGGCATATCAAAGCCCGAGCCGTAGCTGCCGTCGGTGATAAACTCGCTGTACTTGCACTCGGGGCAATAGTAATGCGGCGGCAGCGGGTTGACCTCGGAGATACCCGCCATACTCGCAACAAAGCTCGAACCGACCGAGCCGCGCGAGCCGACGAGATAGCCCTGACTCTCGCTGTACCACACGAGCTTCTGCGCTATCATGTAGAGCACCGCAAAGCCGTGCTTGATAATGGATGTAAGCTCCTTATCAAGTCGGTTGTATACTATCTCAGGAAGCGGGTCGCCGTACATGCTCTTAGCGCGCTCCCAGCAGATGCGCTGCAGATCCTCCTCCGCGCCCTCCATGTTAGGGGTATATGTTCCCTTCGGAATCGGGCGGACGTACTCGACCATGTCGGCTATCTTGTTGGTATTTGTGACGACGACCTCATACGCGAGCTCGGGATCGAGATAGTCGAACTCCGCAAGCATCTCCTCGGTCGTGCGATAATACAGTCCTGTCCTTCTGCCGAAATCCGAGAACTTCATACCCGCCAGCAGTATCTGACGGTATATCTCGTCCTCCTCATCCATAAAGTGCGCGTCGCACGTTGCAACGACGGGCTTTCCCGACTTTTTACCGAGCTCGATTATTCTGCGGTTTATGCGGCGCAAATCGTCCTCGCCCGACACCATACCCTTGTCGATGAGATAGCCGTTATTCGAGAGCGGCATTATCTCGAGATAATCGAAAAAGTCGCATATTTCAAGCAGCTCCGACTCGGGGCGCTGCGACAGAATGGCGCTGTACAGAATTCCGTCCGAGCAGGCAGAGCCGATTATCAGACCCTCGCGGTTTTCCTCAAGCACCGATTTCGGAATACGCGGATGCTTGGAATAGTAATCGAGATATCCCTTGGAGATAAGTCTGTAGAGGTTCTTGAGCCCCGCCTGATTCCGCACAAGAATGGTCATATGATTCGAGCGGAGCTTTCGCGGGTCGACATGGTCGCCCATCGCCCTCTCCATTGATGCGATATCGAGAACGCCCTCGCTGCGCAGCTTGTCCACCATCTTATAAAAGATGAGCGAGAGCATCTGCGCATCGTCCGACGCACGGTGATGATTAAAATCACCGAGTCCGAAATAATTCGCCAGTGTATCGAGCTTATGACGCTTGAGCTCGGCATTTACATAGCGCGACATCGCAACGGTATCGAGATACGGGTTCTCAAACGCCATGTCATTCTGCTCACATACGCGGCGGATAAACGACGTATCAAAGCCCGCATTGTGCGCTATGAGCATATCGCCCGCAGCAAATTCAAGGAAGGACGACACGGCATCGCGCTCGCTCGGCGCGCCCTTTACCATCTCGTCGGTTATGCCCGTCAGCTCTGTTATCTTCTCGGGAATTGGTTCGCCCGGATCGACGAAGGTGCAGAAAACGTCCTTGACCTCTCCGCCCTGAACCTTTACTGCGCCTATCTCGGTGATGTGGTTGTTCGCTGCGGAAAGACCCGTTGTCTCGATATCGAAAACGGTAAATGTGTCGGCAAAGGTGATGCCGTTATTCTTACCGTAAAATGCGCGCGCTGTGTCGTCGACGTAGTACGCCTCAACACCGTAAATGACCTTTATACCCTCCTCGGGGGGAACGCCCATCTTCTTTGCGATATCCTCTGCGGCATTCATCGCTATCGGAAAGCCCTGAACGTTTCCGTGGTCGGTTATCGCGACCGCCTTGTGTCCCCATGAGTGCGCCATGTTGACGACATCCGCGGGATTCATGATGGCATCCATCTGCGAGAGCTGCGTGTGCAGATGCAGCTCGACCCGCTTTTCGCGGGCGTTGTCACTGCGGCGCACCCGCTTTATCTTTACGATGTCTGTCGGATGCAGACACAACTCGCCGTCATACTTGTCTATGCGGACGTTTCCGCGGATGGCAACGCACATGAACTTCGGCATAGCACCCGGCTTGTCGGGCTTTTTTGGCAGTGCCTTGAGGATCGGTCCCGCTTCCTCTGCAGGAAAGCTCATTCTGATATTTATCGAGTCATGATTGTCGCTGAGCGCGGCGCTGACCGATATTCTCGTCTTGTCGCGGCTCTCACGCGCGTCCGTCCAAAACAGCTCTCCGACCGCAACGACTCCGCGGCGCTGACCCGTTATACACCCGATAGGAGTTGGATTTATGGCAAAGCTGTCTCCCATTACGGGCAATGGATCGGATATGTCAAATGTCATATTTCCGATGCGGAAAACCTCGTCGCTCATATATTCTATCCGCTCGTCAGGAGTACGCGTATCGCGCTCGTCGCCCCATACCGAGCTGTATTTCGGCAGCAGTGAGCGCGGGTCGACCTCGCCCTCCTCCTGCGCGGCTCTTGCGGTAGCTGAGGCAACGCGCGCATTCTCGGACTCAACGTACATCTTGCGCATGCGCTCCCTGCTGTCGCGCAGAAAACGCTCGTACTGCTCCTGATAGTCGTCCGAGCGTTTTATCTCAACGTCAAGCGAAACGCCGAATTCGTCCGACGCAATCGAAGCGATGACCTGCGGCGTCTTTGCGTCGTACAAAAGGTCGATGCCGCCCTCGCTGAAGCCGACCTGAACTATCAGCTTTCTGTCGGTCAACTCAAAGGTATATTTATTAAAAAAGCCGCGCGAAACGGTCCCTCTGCGCTCTGCCTCATGCAGCAGCTCGGGTATGTATGCACGGGTCAGCTGCTCTCGCGGATATACGGGGCGGATTGTAAACGAGCTGAGCCCGTACGCCTTCTTGACCGACTCCTCTATGGCATACAGCCGCTGCTTTTCGACGGTCGACGGAAAACGCAGACGAACCTCGGCGCGTCGGTTGACCTTGTCGATCTTAACGCCGAGGTTTTCGGTGCGCTCAAGCAGCTCGCGCTCCTCGACGACCGGATGATATTTTTCAAATAGCTGCAAAAAAGTCTTTGACATTCTATGCTCCGCTCCGCAGTAAAATATGTATACGAATTATCGCACTTTGAACGCACATGGCAGAAAAATCAATGCACCGTCCGTGCGGCTTTGCGCCTGGCCGTGCATGCATGATTCGCAGCTCAGCTGCGATTCGGCAGCTCGCCGTCGTGCTCGCACATGTATATAAGGGTGTCGATTATCTCGTCCTCGCCTATCTTTCCGACGGTCTCGCCGCCCGAAAATACAAGTCCGCAGCCGTCGCCGCAGGCAACGCCGAAATCGGCTCCCTTAGCTTCTCCCGGACCGTTGACCGCACAGCCCATTATGGCGACCTTGAGCCGACGCGAGGGCTTGACCGTCGCTATGCGGCGCTCAAATTCCTCGGCGAGTCCGATAAGGTCTACCCGCGTGCGTCCGCATGTCGGGCATGAAACAAGCTCAATTCCGCTCTCTCTGAGCCCGAGCAGATCGAGCAGGCGTGTGCCCTCGAGCACTTCATCCTCGGGGTCGGATGTGAGCGATACACGGATAGTGTCGCCTATGCCGTCACACAGCAGCGAGCCGATACCTACCGCGTTCTTTACGGTGCCGCGCATGCGGGTGCCCGCCTCTGTCACGCCGAGGTGCAGCGGATATTCGGTACGCTCGGCAAGTATGCGATACGCACCTATCATGGTGCGGACATTACTCGACTTTACCGATATCACGATATCCGAAAAATCGAATTTTTCAAGCAGCGACGCATGGTACAGCGCGCTCTCGCAAAGCGCCTCCGGGGTCGGAGAACCGTATTTTGCGAGTATACTCTGCTCGAGCGAGCCGCCGTTTACGCCGATACGAATCGGAACACCTGCGCTCCTGCATGCATCGGCGACCGCGCGGACACGCTCATCGCCTCCGATATTGCCCGGATTTATGCGTATCTTGTCCGCACCCGCAGCGACCGACTCGAGCGCGGCACGGTAATCAAAATGTATATCGGCGACGAGCGGGACGGTCACGCCGTGCTCATGCAGATAAGCAAATATCGCGGCATGCGCGGGCGCAGGAACAGTCACGCGAATTATCTGCGCACCCGCCGCCTGCAGCCGCAGCGCCTGAGAAAGACATGCCTCACGGTCGTCGGTCGGGACGTTGAGCATGGTCTGAACGCTCACGGGAGCATCGCCGCCGACAAGCAGTGCGCTTGTGCCTTCTCTGCCGACGCAGACGGCTCTGCTCGCGCGGCGGTATTCGTTATAATTCATCTTTTTTTACCGTGCCTTCACGGGAAGGCATTCCTTTCGTTTATACTGTCTGATGCGCATCGCGTGAGGGTATTTCCTTTGTTGATATCGTCGTGGATGCGGGAGGGATTTACTTTCATTTATACCGTTTGCCGTGCATCAGGTCTGCGGTGCGGCGTTTCAAGTCGTCAGAGCAGCCGTCTGATATCGCCGACGGTCACAAAGACCATCAGCAGCATAAGCAGCGCAAGCCCGACAAAGTGTATTCTTCCCTCTATCTCAGGGTTAAGGTCCTTGCCGCGCAGCATTGCGAGCAGGAGAAGCAGCGCCCTACCGCCGTCAAGTGCGGGAAGGGGGAGCAGATTGACGACGCCGAGGTTTATGGCGATGACCGCGCAGAGATAGCTCAGGTCTACCGAGCTCGTCTGTGCCGCCGTGCCTATCTGCTCTGTAATGCCGACGGGTCCCGACATCTGCTCGAGACCGTAGCGCCCCGTTATCAGATCAAAGAGCGAGCCCCACACCATGCGAACATATGAGTACGACTGAAAGAAGGTGTGTCGCATCAGATTGGAAAACGTCTTTTCCTCCGCGTAGACCTTAAAGTCCATATTTCCGACCGCAACGCCCGAGCTCTCCGACACGGGAAACGAAACCTTCTCAAGCGTCACGCGCTCGCCGTCGCGCTCAACGACCACATCGACCGGCTGATAGCCCTTATCCATCACGGCATATGCAAGGTCGGTGAGCACATGCACGCGGCTGCCGCCGATGCTGATTATCTTATCGTCCTCACAAAGACCGCAGCCTCTGCTGACCGAGCTGTCGGTAAATGCGGCGACGGTGGTAGAGCCGAGATTTTTTGCGGTGAAAACAAGCACCGACACGAGAATAAAACCGACGATAAGATTCATGACCGAGCCCGCAAGCATGATTATCAGCCGCTGCCATCTCGGCTTGTTTACAAGCGCGTCGGCATCGTCGGAGCTCTCGTCTTCCCCCTTCATAGAGACAAAACCGCCTATCGGCAGCAGACGGAGCGAATATGCGGTGCCGCTCTTTTTCGATGTGCGGCTGACGAGCTTAGGACCCATGCCGATGGAGAATTCACGTATACACACGCCGAAGCAGCGCGCTGCGGTAAAGTGACCGAGCTCGTGAACAAATATGAGCGCGCCGAATACGAGCAGCGCGACGAGAATTGAAATAACAACAGAAATGGTATTACCTCCGATGCAGAGCATCAAATACGTAACGGGCAGTATACGGTACCGCGGGCGCGCGGGAATGCGAAGCGGAATTGTCGTAAACGTGAACAGTCTCGAAAAATCGAGACCAAGCGCCGCAGCCCCGGGCTCTAAGAAGAAGCGCCGACAAAGCAACAGCTCCGTCGGCGGCTCCGAGGGTCAGAGCGACAGCCTGCGCTCTACGGCACGCCGAGCCTCACGATCGGCGGAAATAATATCGTTAATATCCGGGTCGGGGCAGCTTCCGAGCTGCGCGACCGTCTCACCGACAAGGTCGAAAATATCGGTAAAGCTGCCGACCGCACCACGCAGAAAATATCCGACTGCGGCTTCATTTGCGGCGTTCAATACGGCGGGCATAGTGCCGCCGACTCGCAGCGCGTCATAAGCGAGCCCGAGCAGCGAAAACGTCTTAATATCGGGCTGAAAGAAGCTGAGCGAGCCGACTGACGTAAGGTCAAGACGCTCGATAACGGCATCGCCGCGGCGGGGATAGTGCAGCGCATACGAGATACACGCGCGCATATCGGGCACGGCGAGCTGCGCAAGCACGGCGTTATCAGTATATTCGACCATAGAATGAATTATACTCTCGGGGTGAACGACAACGCGCACCCTGTCGGCATCGAGATCGTAAAGACGCGCAGCCTCGATTACCTCAAGCCCCTTATTCATAAGAGTTGCGCAGTCAACAGTTATCTTCGGTCCCATCATCCATGTAGGATGGCGCAGCGCCTGTTCGCGCGCCACACTGCCAAGCATCTCGCGGGTGTAGCCGCGAAAGGGTCCGCCCGAAGCGGTAAGTATGACCGAACGCAGCTCGCGTTCCTCGTCTGCACGGGCTTGCAGGCACTGAAACACCGCACAGTGCTCGCTGTCGACGGGCAGAATGCGGACACCGCGTGCTCGCGCAGCGCTCATTACGAGCTCGCCCGCAGCGACAAGCGTCTCTTTATTCGCAAGTGCAACATCATGCCCCGCCTCGATAGCGGCAAGGGTCGGAAAAAGCCCGGCAAAGCCCGACGTTGAGTTGAAAACGATATCGGCATCGGGCAGCGCCGCGACCTCGGATGCGGCATTTTCGCCGTCGATAACCTTTGTATCCGTGTCGGCTATCGCGATGCGCAGCCTTGCGGCAGCCTCAGGGTCACGTACAGCACAGAAGCGCGGGTGAAACTGTCTGACCTGATCCTCAAGCTGTCCGACGCTCGAGGCGGCGGATACAGCAATGACCTCGGCTCCCGTCCGCGCGGCGACGTCAAGCGTCTGTCTGCCGACGGAGCCGGTCGAGCCGAGGACAACAATCCTCTTATCTTTCGGTTCTTTATACCTGTTCATTCCGAGATGAAAATCCTTCCGATGACATTATTACCGCTCATGCTTCGCATGCAATCACCGCAGCACGCCGAGCGGACACGGCATTTTTGCCGCTCATGCACCACTAACCGTCGTGTCGTCACGGTGCAGCATGCAGCGGACAAATCAGAGATTCTGCTCAAAGAACGGGAACATAAGACAGAAGATATAAACGACGGAGGTCGTCGCAATCGTGCTGTCAAAACGGTCGAGCACGCCGCCGTGCCCGGGGAGCAGAAAGCCGTAATCCTTGATTCCGTACGAACGCTTTACCACCGATGCAATAAGGTCGCCGCACTGAGCAATGAGCGAGATAAGCAGTCCCATGATTGCAAGCGTTACGTAGTTGACGTGAACGCTGAAGAAGCGGTCGCATATGATTCCGTAAATAATCGAGCAGAGGCAGGTGCAGATGATAGCGCCGACAGCGCCCTCGACCGTCTTTTTCGGCGAGACCTCAGGGATAAGCTTATGCCGACCGAAAAATCTGCCGCAGAAGTATGCAAAGCTGTCACTGACCCACGGGAAAATAAGCGCAAAGAAGAAGATAAAGGTTCCGTGATATGCGACATCGCGCAGACGGACAAGTGATGCAAAGCCGAAGAGAACGTATACCATCATTACCGTCAGCACCGCCGCATCGCCGAACTTTATCTTATTCTTTGAAAATACGACAACCGAGAACAGAAAAATTATGTAGATAAAGAGCTGGAAGAACAGCTTCATGAAGAAATTTTCCGCACTCATGGCAGGATAGCGTGTGGTAATGATAGAAGAGACCGACAGAATATAGGTCGGAATGCACACAAGAAGATTAGCGCGCAGCCCGACACAGCCGAGCAGCTCGTATGCCGCACATATGGAGAGAAAGGTCACAAGAACGAGAAACGCGGGTGATCTCGAAAAGATCAGAAAGGGTATCATTATCGTTATCGCTACGACAGCCGTCGTTATTCTCTGCTTCAAAAATTGCCACCTCGCCGTAATTTATTTTCTGTCACTTTACTCCTACGGTAGACTCAACACCGCCGTATCTCCGCTGCCGCGAAAGAAAATCGCGGATGCTGTCGTTTACGTCGCCCTGCCGATAATCGGGCCAAAGCACGGGAGAAAATATAAGCTCCGAATATGAGGACTGCCACAACAGAAAGTTCGACAGCCGCTTATCGCCCGCCGTTCTGACTATCATGTCGGGCGGCGGGCAGGGGTATGTGTAAAGATGCCGCTCGATGTCCTCTTCGGTCAGGTCGTAACCGTCGCCGCTGAGCGTTCCCTGCGCGGTGCGCTCTCGCACGGCTTCGTTTACAGCGTGTACAAGCTCTGCTCTGCCGCCGTAGTTAAGAGCAATATTGAGTACGCGGTCATAGCACGCGGATTTTTCATCGAGGTCACGTATGAGCTGCTGCGTTTTTTCGTCGAACGGAGAAATATCGCCTATTACGACGAAATGCACCCGCTTCTTTTCGATGAGCTTCATCGCGCGTTTAAGATAACGGCGCAGTATCATGAGAATAGCGTTAACCTCATGCCTCGGACGCTTCCAGTTCTCGGTGGAAAAAGCATAGACGGTGACATAGCGTATGCCGATGTCGGCGCAATACTCCGCCACCTGCTCGAAGGATACCATACCTTCCTTATGTCCTGATTCACGCGCAAGCCCGCGCGCGGTCGCCCATCTGCCGTTGCCATCCATTATGAAGGCAACGTGTCTCAGACCGCTCTCGCGCACAAGCGCCGTACCCTCGGAGAGCAGCTCGTCGCTGACCCCGTATGAATTTATTACATACGGCGTCTCCGCCGCAGCCGTATTGCCGCTCATAGCTCTCTCCTTTCACCGCCCGATTCGTTCGGTCGGTTCTTTTCAGTCCTATCGGTTCTGTTTTTAGTTCTGCCTCTCCGTATTATACGGCGGTCGAATGATTCAAATACCAAAGCACCGGCTGTCGGCTCAGATGGACATGATTTCCTTCTTCTTTGCCTCGGTAAGCGAATCTATCTCCTTGATATACTTATCGGTGAGGTCCTGAACAGCCTTCTCGGACTGCTTTACCTCATCCTCGGTCATCTCGTTTGCCTTCTTCATTTCCTTGCAGTGATCGTTTGCATCGCGGCGGATGTTGCGGATAGCAACCTTTGCCTCCTCGCCGAGCTTTTCGGTTTGCTTAGTGACCTCGCGACGGCGCTCCTCGTTGAGCGCAGGGAAGCAGAGACGGATTACCTTGCCGTCGTCGATAGGAGTGATGCCGAGGTCGGATGCCTGAATAGCCTTGCCGATGTCCTTAAGCAGCTTAGACTCCCAGGGCTGAATGACGATGGTGCGTGCGTCGGTGACCTTTACCTCCGCAACGTTATTGATAGGGGTGGGTGTGCCGTAATAATCAACATTTATCTTTGCAAGCAGCGAGGGGTTCGCTCTGCCTACGCGGATACCGTCAAGATCCTCCTCATAGACGGATATCGACTTCTTCATCCTTGCTTCAAATTCTTTCGTATCGAGTTTCATTTCGTTATCTCCTTAAAATAGATTATATATTACGGGGACGCTCCCCAAGATTATCAGCCTGAAATCTCGGTTCCGATAGCCGCGCCGTTTACAACGCGCAGTATATTATCGGGGTCGTCGAGCCCGAAGATGACGATGGGCAGGTCATTGTCCTTTGCAAGCGTTGCCGCGGTGGAATCAATGACGGTGAGCTGATGCTCAAGCATATACATATGCGAGATGGATGCCAGACGCTCAGCGTTCGGATCCTTGCGGGGGTCGGAGGTATAGACAGCGTCGATGTTCTTAGCCATGAGCACCGCGTCGCAGTTGGTTTCAACGGCATAGTGAACAGCGGCGGTATCGGTCGAGAAAAAGGGTCTGCCGAGTCCGCAGCCGTATATAACCACCTTGCCCTTTTCGAGATGATGCACCGCGCGGTTGCGGATGTAGGGCTCTGCTATCTCATGCATGGCGATAGCGGTCATGACGCGGGTGGTGATGCCGAGATGCTCAAGCACATCGGAGATGGCAAGGGCGTTGATGGTCGTTGCAAGCATTCCCATGTGGTCTGCACGGGTTCTATCCATATCAGCGCCCATTCTGCCGCGCCAGATGTTGCCCGCACCTACGACTATCGAGACCTGAACGCCCTCATCGAGACAGCGGCGAACATTTTCACCTACGCGCCTGATAAAGCCGTAGTCAAGAATCGAGCCGTCGGATGCGAGCGCCTCGCCCGAAAGCTTAAGAAGAACACGTTTGTACTTAGGTGTATTGCTATTCATAGTTATTCCGCCTTTCAACGCAAATATTCTGTTTAAAGTGTCACGGAAGAAATGCTTCCCGCTTTTCGCGCAAAGCTGCCGCGGACGGTAATGCCCACCGATAGGTTTGCACACGCAACTGTGATGATTTTACACGAAAAAGCGCGATTTGTAAATAGTTAATTTCAATTATTTGCAGTTATTTAATAATTGCGGGCATATAATTAAAGATAAGATTAAGGAAATGAGCCGCGGCCCATCCCCACCGGTATAGAAAGCCAGACGTGAACAGGTCGTCACAGCCTGCCGAGAAAATAATACCGACAGCCGCATCCCGCCTACCCGCTCGCAAAAAACAGGCAGATGCCGAATATGGCACCTGCCTGAAAAAATTCATAATTACTTGATCATGCTTGCGATCTCTTCAGCGAAGTTATCCTCGCGCTTCTGGAGACCCTCGCCCTTCTCAAAGCGATAGAAGTTTTTAATCTTGATAGAGCCGCCGAGCTCCTTAGCGGTAGCTGCGGTGTAAGCAGCAACGGTCATCTTGTCATCCTTGACATACTCCTGCTCGCAGAGACAATACTTCTCGTAGAACTTAGAGAGCTTACCCATTACCATCTTCTCGATAATAGCCTCGGGCTTGTTCTTGTTCTTCTCGTCGTTTGCGATCTGAGCCTTGATTATCTCCTTCTCCTCATCAAGAGCGGACTGCGGAACGTCCTCCTTGTTTACGTAAACAGCGGGAACGCCTGCGCCTGCAAGCTGAAGAGCGATGTTCTTTGCGTATACGGCAAAATCGGGAGCGTTCTTTGCAGCGTCGTCAGCATCGAACTCAACGAGGATACCGGTCTGACCCTTACCGTGTACGTAAGAGCCGATGGTGCCGTGAGCAACGACGAAACGGCGAATCTGAATGTTCTCACCGATGGTGTAAATCTTATCCTTAAGAGCAGCCTCGACGGTGTCTGCGCCGCCTGCGTATGCGCAAGCCATGAGAGCGTCGTTATCTGCGGGATCGCATGCGAGAACGGTGTCGAGAAGTCCGTCTACGAATGCCTGGAAATCAGCGTTCTTGGCAACGAAGTCGGTCTCGGAGTTAACCTCGATCATAGCAGCCTTGTCGTGAGCATCGTTGAACTTGATAGCAACAAGTCCCTCTGCTGCGATTCTGTCTGCCTTCTTAGCAGCAACGGCAAGTCCGCGCTCGCGCAGAACCTTTACCGCACCGTCAAAATCGCCGTCGGTCTCAACAAGCGCCTTCTTGCAGTCCATCATGCCGCAGCCGGTCTTAGCTCTCAGCTCGGCAACCATCTTTGCTGTAATCTGTGCCATAATTTTATATCCTTTCGAGTGGTGGAATTATTCGGGTCGGGTATCGGTGAGCGCACCGATACACAAAATCCGGAAAGGCGTGAAAAGCACGCAGCCCTTCACGCTTCCGTATATTCTTGATTACTGAGCAGCGTCCTCAGCAGCCTCTGCCTCAGCCTTAGCCTCAACAGCTGCCTCCTCGTCAACGTCTGCCTCGCCCTGTCTGCCCTCGATAACAGCGTCTGCGATAGAGCTTGTGATAAGCTTGATAGCGCGGATAGCGTCATCGTTACCGGGGATGATGTAATCCGCATCATCAGGGTCGCAGTTGGTATCGACGATAGCGATTACCGGGATGCCGAGCTTCTTAGCCTCTGCAACAGCGTTCTTCTCCTTTCGGGGGTCAACGATGTAAACGGCAGAAGGGAGTCTGTCCATGCTCTTGATACCGCCGAGGTTCTTCTCGAGGTCAGCCATCTCCTTGATGAGCTTTGCTACTTCCTTCTTAGGAAGAAGATCAAAGGTGCCGTCCTCCTTCATCTGCTCAAGGCTCTTAAGACGAGCGATGCTCTTCTTGATGGTCTTGAAGTTAGTGAGCATTCCGCCGGGCCAACGGTTGTTGACATAGTACATACCTGCGCGGGTAGCCTCTTCCTTGATAGCGTCGGCTGCCTGCTTCTTGGTACCTACGAAAAGAACGGTGCCGCCCTCAGCTGCGAGGTCGCGAACGTACATATAAGCCTCTTCAAACTTCTTTACGGTCTTCTGGAGGTCGATGATGTAGATGCCGTTTCTCTCGGTGAAGATGTACTCTGCCATCTTCGGATTCCAACGACGGGTGTGATGTCCGAAATGAACACCTGCTTCAAGAAGCTGCTTGATAGAAATAATAGCCATATTTTTCTCCTTCGGTTTGTCCTCCACGGCAGTTGAATTTACACCGAAGCGCATGCCGTGTGTGAACTTTGCGAATTATTTTACCATAAATTGCGCGATAATTCAATAGCAATATGCTCTTGTTAATATATTTTTTACATTTTTCGCAAGCCGCGCGCCGCAGGATTTTCAGCATGAAATGCGGGTGAGCAATAAAGTGCGGAAGGCAATGCGCAGCCGTGCGGTGTGCAAAAATGTAAAACGCGAACGCCGAATGCTAAATGCCGATTCCAAACGCCTAATAATCAGAAATCAGCGTTTTCGGGAAGTGCCTCGACGAGGTCGCGGAAGAACACGGGCATCCTTTCGCCGAGCTCGCGGAGAAGCGGAACGGCGATCTCGCGTATCTGCGGATGTGCCCTGCCCGACGTTCTGAGCTCGAAGAAATGTCTCCACTGACGCAGATTCATTGTGACGACTATCTCGGTCTTGAGTGAGTTGGGAAGCACGCTGCGTGCCTCCTCGGGTCTTGCTCCCGCTGCAATAAGCGCGTTGTATGCATCCTCGGCAGCCTGCATGGCACCGCACCACAGCTCGAATTTCTCGGGGTCGTTATCCCAGAAATACGGACGTATGAACGTCAGCTCGTTTCCGAACTTATCCTTGCAGTAATTGCAGTAGCGGGTACTCTCCTGACTGTAGCTTGCTATGCGGTGACGCACAAGCTCGTGCGTTACTCCGCGGTCGCAGATAAACTTTACCGTCAGTCGGCTGTGCTCGATGACAGACCCGTGACCGCTCGCAACTATCATGGCGATGAACTTCTCCGCCGAATCCGCGGTTATTCTGTCCTCGCTCTTATAGCAGACTCTGCCTATGCGCTCAAGCTCGCGCAGAGTCTGTTCGTAATTTATAGGTGTTATCAGCTCGTAGCTCGGTCTGATTATATTCATGCTTGCTCCTTCTCGGCCTTTCGCCGTTCTGCTTTATTATTTGCTTGCGGGTGTCGTGCCCGGACGTTATCCGCCCCGCACTCTCGTGTCAGCCCGCGCCGCTCTTATTCTTCTTTTTATCCTTTTTTGTATTGCCCTTTTTATTGCCGTGCGCCGTGCCGCCGGTACGCCCCGCCTTGCGCGTGTCACGTGAGGCGCGGTATGTAAACTCCTCGGGAGAGCGTCCCGCACTCAGCCCGCCGCGTATCGCGCGTTCCTCCTCCGCTCTGCGCTTCTCTCGCCCGAGATCGGATGCATGGATGAACACATACGCCGCGCCGCCTATGATAAGAATGGCCGCGACGGCGATAAACGTCGGTGAGCGCAGAACGCCCGAGAGAATCCATCCTATATACATTATCTCGCTGCGCGGGATATCGCTGCGTACGATGAGCTCCATTCTGCCGATTATCTCGTCATTATAGCTCAGCGTCACGTATCCGACAGTCTCGCCCTTTGATAGCGGAGCGGTCAGCTCATCGTCGTTCAGAACGACGGTCTTTCGTATGTCGCGGTCAACGTCGATATCACCCTCCATAAACACATCAAGCGACTCGCGCGGATAGAGCGCGACCTTATCGAATGTTGCGGAAAGTCCGACGGGCACCTCCGCGACTATCTCGCTGCCGTCTATCACGTTGACGTAGCCGAAATTGTCATACGCCCAGTCGAGCAGCTTGCCCGCGGAAACGTAGGAATATGTCCAGTCGCTGTCCTGCCCCGCGCCCATAACAACCACAAGATAAGCCGTACCGTCGTGCTCCGCTGTGATAACGGCGCAGAAGCCAGCCTCGCTTGTCGAGCCGACGTTTATACCGCTGACATCGCGGCGGTAGTACTTTGACGAATAGTAGGTGGTGACGAAATAGTTACGGGTAAAAATTCTCCTCGTGCCCGAGCGCTCGGTGGAATCCATGTCGTATTTATACGACGTTGCTATCTCATAGTACTTGTACTGCGCTATCGCGTATTTCGTCAGCAGCACGACATCGTTCAGCGTCGTCACCATATCGGGGTCGTGCATGCCGGTGATGTTCTCGTAATGCGTATCGTACATGCCGAGCTCCTGCGCCTTTGCGTTCATCAGCGACACCGCCCGGTCGAGCCCGCCGCATACGGTATGTGCAAGCACCTGCGCGCAGTCGTTTGCACTGCCGATTATCATACAGTTTATCATGTCGCGATATGTGACCGTCTCGCCCGAGCGCAGCCCGATGGTGATGCCCGAAACGCCGCGCAGCATATCCTGCGTGACCTCTATCTCGGTATCCCAGTCGCCGCCCCAGTTCTCGATGAATATCACCGCCGACATTATCTTTGCGGTAGACGCGGGATATATGGTAGTGCTCATGTTCTTAGCGTACAGCACCTTGTCGCCCGAGATGTTGTACAGATATGCGCAGCCCGTGTTTTCAAGCTCGGGCGGCGTTGCCGCAGACGACGGTACGGCGAGCAGCCCACCGAGAAACAAAAAAGTCAGCGCCGCAAAAAGCAGCACGGCGACACTGCCGAGCCTTTTATGTTTTTCTGTCATGCGCATCCTCCCTTGTTTTTATTTGCCGGTTTTCGGTTCATCCGCGCTGCCGTGCAATTATCGCACATCCGCGCCGTTACCATACAGTCATGCGATTGTCACGCAGCCATGCCGTAATCACGTAGCATGGAAATATCGCGTCGCCGTGCAGTTGTCACACAGCAGCCCCGTTATCGTCAGCCGTGCCGTTATCGCGCGGCGAGCTCACGTCTGCGGCGCACCGAGCCCGCGATAGCCTCGCGCAGCTCATCCGCGCCCGAAAAGCGCAGCTCGTCTCTGTCTCGCTCGATAAACTCGACACTCGCGCGAACACCGTAGATATCGTCCGAAAAATCAAGTATATACGACTCGACCGTGACCGAATCGCCGCCGAGCGTCGGATTCGTACCGACATTGGTCACCGACGGAAAACGATGTCCATCGAGCACAAAATCGGTAAGGTAAACTCCCTTTTTCGGCATGTAGATGCTGCCGCCCACGGCGAGATTTGCGGTAGGAAAGCCAAGAAGTCTCCCGTTCTGCTTTCCGTGAGCGACCGTACCGTGCAGTGCGTAGCGTCTGCCGAGCAGTCTTGCCGCGCCCGCGACATCGCCCGCCGAGAGCAGACGGCGAATCTCGGTCGAGCTGACGTGCAGCCCGCCGAGTGTGACCTCGGGCATAACATAGCAGCGTCTGCCCCGCTCATCCATGAGCGCGGAGAGCAGAGCGCCGTTTCCCGCCGCGCCTCTGCCGAAAGTAAAGTTATACCCGCAGACCACTGCGGCGGCATTGAGTTCACCTATCAGAACGTCGCGCACGAATCGCTCGGGGCTGAGATCACGCACATCCGAAAAATCGCTGATAAATACGGCGTCAACGCCGAGCCGCTGAAACTGCTTCAGCTTTTCTTCCTCACCGAGCAGCACCCCGCGCCCGCTCTTAGAGAGTCCGCGCAGCGTCCAGACGGCGAGCGGCGTACCGAGCTCGTGCGCGACCCTGCGCCCCGTCTCGATAAGCTGCGCATGCGCGGTATGCACGCCGTCAAAACAGCCGAGCACCGCCGTGCAGCGCCCGCGCCCCGCACCCTTATCGGTGTCCATATCTGCGCCGGCGCAAACGGCAGCGGCATCGAGATCAATTACCTTCATTTGTTCGCGCTCCCGCGGTTTATTTTGCAAGGTATTCCTTCTGCGCGTCGGAGAGCGTGTCGATGCACGCGCCCATACCCGAGAGCTTGAGCCGTGCGACCTCGCTGTCTATCTCGGCGGGCACCTGATATACCTTATTTTCGAGCTCGCCCGCATGGTGCACGACGTACTCAAGGCACTTTGCCTGAAGCGCAAAGCTCATATCCATTATCTCTGCGGGATGTCCGTTTCCTGCGGCAAGGTTGACGAGTCTGCCCTCGGCAAGGAGGTTGAGTATTCTGCCGTCCTTCATGCGGTAGCCCATGATATTGGGCTTACGCTGCCATACCTTATCAGCCTTTGCGGCAAGCGCGTGCTTATCTATCTCAACGTCGAAATGTCCCGAATTTGCAAGCAGCGCGCCGTCGCGCATAACATCAAAATGCTCCGCACGGATAACGTCGCAGCAGCCCGTTACCGTGATAAAGAGATCGCCGAGCTTTGCAGCCTCGTCCATCGGCATTACCGTAAAGCCGTCCATGACCGCCTCGATAGCGCGAACGGGGTCGACCTCGGTGACGATAACGCGAGCGCCCATGCCCTTTGCGCGCATGGAAACGCCCTTGCCGCACCAGCCGTAGCCCGCGACAACGACATTCTTGCCCGCGATAACAAGGTTTGTCGAATTCATGATGCCGTCGAGGGTGGATTGCCCGGTGCCGTAACGGTTATCGAAAAGATGCTTGCAGTCGGCATCGTTTACGTCTACCATCGGGAAAGCAAGCTCGCCGCGCGCCGCGCGTGAAACAAGCCGGTGAATACCCGTAGTGGTCTCCTCGCCGCCGCCGAGCAGATTTTTGCGGAACTCCGCGCACTCGCCGTGCAGCAGATTTGTAAGGTCGCCGCCGTCGTCTATCATAAGGTCGGGGCAGCACGAGAGCGTTCTGCGCAGATGCTCGGTATATGTCGCATCGTCAACACCGTGATGCGCGTTTACCTCGAGTCCGTCCTCCGCAAGCGCCGCCGCAACATCATCCTGAGTAGAGAGCGGATTGCAGCCCGTTATCCATACCTCCGCTCCGCCCGCCTTGAGCGTAAGAGCGAGATATGCGGTCTTTGCCTCAAGGTGGATAGACATTGCTATCCTCTTGCCCTCAAACGGCTTCTCTCTTGTAAACTGCTCGTTTATAATATTGAGCACGGGCATGTAGCTGCGCACCCAATTTATCTTGTCCCACCCGGAGGGGGCAAGACTCATATCCTTAACATCGCTCATTCGTATAACCTCACCTTTCGGAAATATATTTTCGTATTTTTCGCGGTATTATACCGAATTATTATAGCATACCGCGATAACATTGTCAATCTCAAAGCGGCGCTTTTGCTCCGCAGCGCGCAGATATTGTCGCATACGGGCAGCAAAAAAGCCGCACCGCAGCAGCTGCGGAAACGGCTTTTGCTCCTATTATATAATGTTTCTCGCCGCGACTGCATACCGACAGCACGCATCTGCCGAGCGGCGCAGCGTCTTTCTCGCACCGGTCGCATTCATACATCGGAAGGCGGAGCAGCAGCAGTCAGCACACCGACCGAATGCAGTTTAACAGACGGCGGTACGGCGTCATTCCGCGCAGCCGCAAAACATACGGCGATGCGTCAGAGTCACTCTGCGTAGCCCTCGGGATTGTTACGCTGCCAGTTCCAGCTGTCGCGGCACATATCCGCGATGCCGTACTCCGCATGCCATCCGAGCAGACGCTCAGCCTTTGACGGGTCGGAATACAGAGTAGGAAGGTCGCCCGCGCGGCGCGGTGCGACAACATACGGCAGCGGTGCGCCGCTCGCCTGCTCAAATGCATGAACGACATCAAGCACGCTGTAGCCCTTGCCCGTACCGAGATTGAATATCTCCGTGCCCTTATGCGCAGCGCAGTACTCAAGTGCGCAGACATGTCCGCGCGCAAGATCTACGACATGGATATAGTCGCGGATGCATGTGCCGTCGGGGGTGTCGTAATCGTCGCCGAACACCGAAAGGCGCTCGCGCTTTCCGACAGCGACCTGAGTGATGTAGGGCATGAGATTGTTCGGAATGCCGTTCGGCATCTCGCCTATTCTTCCGCTCGGATGTGCGCCGATGGGATTAAAGTAGCGCAGCAGAACGACCGAAAGCGATTCACGCGCGACGGCGGCATCGGTTGCTATCTGCTCTATCATCCATTTAGTCCAACCGTAGGGGTTCGAGCAGGTTCCGCGCCCTATTTCCTCGGAGAGCGGGGATGTTCCCGTAGAGCCGTAAACGGTGGCGGAGGACGAGAAGATAAAGTTATTTACGCCCGCGCGCTCCATTGCGGCAAGCACCTGAACGGCGGAATCAAGGTTATTGCGATAGTAATCGAGCGGCTTCTGCACCGATTCGCCGACCGCCTTGTAGCCCGCAAAGTGTATCACCGCGTCGACCTTATTCTCGGAGAAAACGCGGTCAAGCAGTGCAGCGTCGCCCGCATCGCCGCGATAGAGCTTAAGCGGTCTGCCGACAAGCTCCTCCGCGCGGCGAACCGCCTCGGGGCAGCTGTTTGAAAAATCGTCGAGGATTATCGGGTCATGCCCTGCGCCGCAGAGCTCAACTGCGGTATGGATGCCGATAAAGCCCGCACCGCCTGTAAGAAGTACCTTCATTTTTATACTCTCCTTTTCGGTCAACAGCCTGTTATCTCTGACGCTTGTCGGAGCGCTGAGCTATCTTTGTGCCCACCGTCTGGAACAGTTGAACAAGCAGCGTCAGGATGATAACGGCAACTATCATAATAAGATATTTGTAACGGTAGTAGCCGTAGTTTATCGCTATCTTTCCGAGTCCGCCGCCGCCGATGATACCGCTCATCGCGGTATAGCCGAGGATGGTGGTGATAGCGGTCGTACCGTTTGTGAGCAGAGACGGAACGCTCTCGGGAAGCATTACGCGGGTGATTATCTGAAAGGGCGATGCCCCCATGCTCTGTGCAGCCTCGATGATATTCGGGTCGATCTCACGCAGACTGCTCTCTGCAAGACGTGCGATAAACGGGAACGCCGCGATAACAAGCGGAACGATGGATGCGACGGTGCCGACGGTCGTGCCGACGATAGCGCGGGTAAGCGGCAGCACCATTATCATTAATATAAGGAAAGGAATCGAGCGCAGCAGGTTAACGATAACATTGAGTATACGCATAACGGGGCGCGGGAGCGGGAGCACTCCGCCCTTCTCGCCGACGACAAGCAGCACTCCGAGCGGAAGTCCGATTATTATAGCAAAGAGCGTAGACAAAACGGTAGCATAAAAGGTCTCCCAGATAGCAAACGGGACCTCGCTCTGTATTACTCTCAGGCTCTCGGCAAATTTATCCGATGCAAAAAACTCAGCCATTGGAAACGACCTCCTCTACAACAATTCCGTTATCAAGCAGATAGCGCATAGCACGGTCAAAGGTATCGCCCTCTTCAGGCAATCCGAGCACCATGCTTCCGTATACCTTACCGCCGAGCAGACGGGTGGAGGCATAGAGAATGCTTGCGGCTATGCCGCAGTCGATAGCCATGCTGGCGACAAGCGGCGCGCCCGCAGATTCGTTACCGTTAAAGACGATGCGCAGCTTTCTGCCGCCGATATCCGCAGAGAGAACGTCGGAGGACGAATCCGGAAAAACAAGACGGCGGGCAGCCTCGGTCTGCGGCTGCGAGAATACCGTAGCGACATCGCCCTCCTCGGCTACCGTTCCGTGATCGAGGATGGCAACGCGGTTGCATATCTCCTCGACAACGCTCATCTGATGCGTTATGATAATGACGGTGATGCCGAGGCGGCGGTTGATGTCGGAGATGAGCTTAAGTATCGAATGTGTGGTCTTAGGGTCGAGCGCGCTCGTAGCCTCATCGCAGAGCAGCACGCGCGGATTTGTGGCAAGTGCGCGCGCGATGGCTATTCTCTGCTTCTGACCGCCCGAAAGCTGAGCGGGATAAGCAAGCGCTTTATCGGGCAGCTCGACAAGCTCAAGCAGCTCACGCGCACGCTTTTCAGCATCAGAGCGCGACATGCCCGCAAGGTGCAGCGGGAAGCAGATATTCGCAAGGCAGGTACGCTGCATGAGCAGATTAAAGCTCTGGAATATCATCGTTACCTCGCGGCGTACCGCGCGGAGCTCGCGCTCACCGAGCGCGCCGATGTCTACGCCGTCGATATCGACCGTGCCTGATGTCGGGCGCTCAAGCATATTGATGCAGCGGACGAGCGTACTCTTGCCCGCGCCGCTCATGCCTATGATGCCGTAGATGTCGCCGTCGTTTATGGTCAGATTTATATCGTTCAGAGCCTCGACGGTTCCGTCCGCAGTTTCAAAGGTCTTTGACAGGTTTTTTATCGTTATCATTATTGTATATCTTTCTTTGTCGGTTGTTCGGGACAGAGCGGCGGGTGCCGAAAAATCGTTTTCTACCGTCCTTTTATTTCAGGGACGTGTAAAAATGTACGGGTTTTCGGGGCATCCCTCACTCCGCCTCACGGAAGAAATACGAAATACCGTCCGCCGACGGGAAAACATGCTGAAAAAACAGGGGAGTCTATAACGCACCAAAAGTACACCCGAGTATTCGGGCGTACTTTTGGTTTCAGGTACTGCACGTTATACTTTACTTAAGGATATCGAGTGAGGTCTCCTTGCCTGCGTATACGCCCATCGGCTCAACGTGGATAGAAGCAACGGATACTACGTGAGTGCCGTTTTCCTTGTTGAAGTCGTCGAGGTAGGGCTGATGCTGGAAGTAGTTTGCATAGCAGTCGCCGCTGTCAACAACATTGTTAGGCTGAACGTAATCGGTAAACTCTACAACCTCGAGGTTTACATCCTTCTCTGCGAGAATTTCCTTAGCAACCTTGAGGATCTCAGCGTGAGGAGAGGGAGATGCTGCAACCTTGATGGTCTGACCCTTGATGGAGTCGTAGTCAACGGTGGAATCAAAGCCGTCGGTCGGGTTGCTAACAACGCTTGCGATGTTGCCCTTGTAGTTCTCTTCGATGAAGTCCTTTACCTTCCGGCTCGAAACAGCCGCAACAAGCGCCTTGGTCAGATCGGTGTTCTCGTTGCCTTCCTTAACTGCGATGATGTTGGAGTATGCGGAGTAGGAGCCCTCGATAGCGAGCGAATCCTTTGTAGGCGAAAGACCTGCGGGGATAGCGTAGTTGGAGTTGATAACTGCGAAGGAAACATCGGGGAGGATGTTGGGAAGCTGAGCAGCCTCGACCTCACGGAAGGTGATGTTCTTGGGGTTGTCAACGATGTCTGCTACCGTTGCGGTGATGCCTGCACCCTCGCGGAGCTTGATGATGCCCTCCTGCTCGAGGAGCTGAAGTGCGCGAGCCTCGTTTGTGGTGTCGTTAGGCACTGCGATCTCGATCTTCTTGGTCTCGGTGTTCGACGCGCCTCCTGTGGTGGTCTCCGCGCCACCGTCCGATCCTCCTCCGCAGGATGCGAGCGTTGCGCTCAGCGTGAGTACGGAAGCAGCTGCTGCGATAAGTGAAATAATTCTCTTCTTCATTTTCGTATTTCTCCTTTTCGGTGTTCGTTGTTTTCTTGTGATGTACGCATTATACACCATAGATGCGAGAATGTCAAATACATGAAAAATATATGCATCCATAGTTTTGTTCTATATCTTGATACATTCTTTTGCAGCAGCGTGTGAATATCGACAGAAAGTAACACGACAGCTGAGCACCGATTCGGCGGGCATCGGGCGAGAAAATACCCTCTCCGCGACGGACGCAATGCACGCTCACGTTATCAGCGCACAGCGACATAAGTGCAAATCATGCCCGTAGCAGCAGAACGCGGCGCGAGCTAAAGGCAAAAAGCTCCCCGTCAAACCGTTATGGCTTGACAGGGAGTTTATTCGGGTGGCAGCTGCACCGTATCCGAGCTGTAGCCGCACCGTATTACTTTGTCTGAGCGCTCTCGCGGCGGAGATAGCGCTTTATCTCGCTCAGATACAGCTCGCCCATGCGCGAGAGGAAGGTATTCTTCTTCATAATATAGCCTATCTCCATCATGTTAGGCGTATCGCCCTCCGCCTCGGCGATAGGCACGGCAACATAGCCGTCGCCGTTCAGCTCGCCGCAGATAATGCCGGAGCAGACGGTATAACCGCCGAGACCGACCATGAGATTAAGCATAGTAGCTCGGTCGGTAACGTGAACGGTGCGCTTGAAGGTATCGGGGCTGTACAGCTCCTCCGCGAGATAGAACGAGCCGCCGTCTCCCTGCTCGAACGAAAGACACGGATACGGCTCAAGGTCTGCAAGGGTCACGCTCTCGCGCGACGCAAGCGGGTGCTCACGCCACAGATAGGCGTATGCGCGGCAGTCGACGATGCGGTGAAATTCAAGCCCCGATGCCTCGAGCAGCTTACCGATAGCCTTTCTGTTATAATCGGAAAGATAGAGGATACCGACCTCGCTGCGCATTGTAGCGACGTCGGAAATGACCTCGCCCGTCTGCGTCTCGCGAACGGCAAAATCGTACTCAGCCATATCAAAAGCCTTAGCCATCTCGACAAACGCCTGAACGGCAAACGAATAGTGCTGTGCGGATACGGCGAACTTCTTTTTCAGGCTGCTCTCGCCTACGTACTTTTCGAGCAGGCTCTCATACTGCTGATAGACCTGACGCGCATACAGCAGGAATTCCGACCCGTCTGCGGTGGGCGTAACACCTCTGCCGCTGCGATAGAATATCGTTATTCCCGTCTCCCGTTCGAGCTCCTTGACGGCGCTTGAGAGCGACGGCTGACTGACATACAATAGCTCCGCCGCGCGGCTGAGCGAACCCGCCTCGGATATCGTTATTACGTAGTGCAGCTGCTGCAGGGTCATATGCGTTCCTCCGCTGTTGATAAATTCTATCATTATGATATCATGCGGGGACTGTTTTTTCAAGATTTTTTTTAATAAAAACCGCTCTGTCGATTGAAAAAGGCAGTGATATTTGGTATAATACCGAGAGATGGACGCGGCATCGCCCGCGTAGGCACATCGCGCATCACCGCCGTCGGCGACACACATATGAGGAATATCAAATGCTGAAAAGATTCATAAGCTACTACCGACCGCATCGGTTACTGCTCTACTCCGATCTATTTGCGGCGCTGCTTGCATCGCTCATCGGTATACTCTACCCCATCACCACCCGTCGGATGCTGACCGACTATATTCCGAATAAGCTGTACGGCTCGATAATCGCATCCGGCATTTTTCTGCTCGCGTTGTACGTCATACGCATGCTGCTGAACTACTTTATGCAGTTCTACGGTCACGTGATGGGTGTTCGCATGCAGCAGCACATGCGCCGCGATATGTTTGTGCATCTCGAAAGCCTCTCGTATTCGTACTACGACGGGCACGAGACGGGCGAGATAATGTCGCGCATAACCACCGATCTGATGGACATCAGCGAGCTTGCGCATCACGGTCCGGAGAACGTTATAATCTCGTTCATCACCGTCGTTATCTCGTTCATCTATCTGATGGGAATCAATCTGCCGCTGACGCTGATAATCTTCGCCTGCGTGCCGCTGCTGCTGATTCTCTCGACGCTGCTGCGCAAAAAGCAGGTCAGCGCCTTTCGCGAATGCCGCCGCACGCTTGCCGAGATAAATGCCTCCATCGAAAGCTCGGTATCGGGCATTCGCGTGACAAAGGCATACTGCAACGCGCAGAAGGAAAAGGAGAAATTCGAGGTAGGAAACTCCCGCTTTGCCGCCGCGCGCTACAAGGCATATAAGGCTATGGGGCAGTTCCATGCGGGAACGACCTTTATTACCGATATTTTCAACGTCGTTGTGCTCATAGCGGGCGGACTCTTTCTCTACCGCGGCAGCATCACGCTCGGCGACTACTCCGCATTCGTTGTTTCGGTCGGGCTGTTCATCACACCGATAACCACCCTTATCAACTTTATGGAAACGTATCAGGACGGTATATCGGGCTTTGAGCGCTTTGTGGAGATAATGGACACGGAGCCGGAGCACGACGCGCCCGATGCCGTCGATGCGGGAGTGCTGCGCGGCGATATCGAGCTGCGCGACGTTTGCTCCGCATATGACGGAAAGCCCGTGCTGCGCGGCATAACGCTCAGCATCCCGCGCGGATGCAAAACGGCGCTTGTAGGTCCGTCGGGCGGCGGAAAAACAACCGTCTGTCACCTGCTCCCCCGCTTTTATCCCGTATCGTCGGGCAGCATAACGATAGACGGCACCGACATTTCGCACTATACCCTTGAATCGCTGCGGCGGAATATCGGTATAGTGCAGCAGGATGTTTATCTCTTCAACGCTTCCATACGCGACAACATCCTCTACGGCAGGCTTGACGCGACCGATGAGGAGGTCGTAGAGGCGGCGAAAAACGCGAGCATTCACGACTATATCATGACACTGCCCGAGGGCTATGACACCGTGATAGGCGAACGCGGCGTAAGGCTGTCGGGCGGTCAGAAGCAGCGGCTGTCGATAGCGCGGGTATTTCTGAAAAACCCCGCCATACTCATTCTCGACGAGGCGACAAGCGCGCTCGACAACACGACCGAGATACAGATACAGGAGGCGCTTGACCGACTGAGCCGCGGCAGAACGACGGTCGTTGTTGCGCACCGTCTCTCCACAGTACGCAATGCAGACGAGATAGCGGTCATATCGGACGGCAGGATAATCGAACAGGGCACGCATGAAGCGCTGCTCAAGGACGGCGGAGTTTATGCAAGGCTGTACAGTCTGCAGTTCCGCGAGGATGAGCTGCTGCACCCGACGGGTATCGCTCAGTCAAGCATCGGCAGCGAGGGGGCGCAGGCATGAACGAACAGAAGCGGATCCCCCTCTCCGACGGCGCGCGATATGTAATCGAATCGCTCGAGGCGGCGGGCTACCGCGCATATGCGGTCGGCGGCTGCGTACGTGACGCGCTGCTCGGCAGCACACCGAGCGACTATGATATAACTACATCCGCCCTGCCGTATGAGGTGTGCGGAGTCTTTACCGCAGATACGGTCATACCTACGGGAATAAAGCACGGAACGGTTACCGTACTCGCCTGCGGCGAGCCGATAGAGGTAACGACCTTCCGCATCGACGGCAGCTACACCGACCGCAGAAAGCCCGATTCGGTCCGATTCTGCCGAACGCTCGGCGAAGATCTCTCCCGCCGCGACTTTACCATAGGCGCTATCGCGTATTCGGAGCGCGAGGGCATAATAGATCCGTACGGCGGAAGAGCCGACATAGAAAAAAGGGTGATACGCTGCGTCGGCGACCCGCATGCGCGGCTGTCGGAGGATGCGCTGAGAATTCTGCGCGCGCTGCGCTTTTCCGCCGTGCTCGGCTTTTCCATTGAACCCGAAACCGACAAGGCGCTGCGGGAGCTTGCTCCGCTGCTGACCGAGATAAGCGCCGAGCGCTGCCGCGAAGAGCTGCTGCGCCTGCTGTGCGGGCGCGATGCAGTGCGCGTGATGCGCGAATATATATCGGTCATCGGGGTTATCATCCCCGAGCTGCTTCCGATGGTCGGCTTTGACCAGAAAAACATCCACCACATATACGACGTTTACGAGCACACGCTGCATGTACTCGGCGGAACGCGCCCCATCCCCGTGCTGCGGCTCTCCGCGCTGTTTCACGACATCGGAAAGCCCGGCTGCTACGAGCTCGGTGCGGACGGTCAGGGGCATTTTCGCGGGCATCCCGAGCGGAGCACCGAGATAGCGAGCGGGATAATGCACCGTCTCCGCTTTGACGGTGAGACTATGCGGCAGGTGCTGCTGCTCGTGCGGTGGCACGACCGACAGATAGAGGAGACCGAACGGGCGGTGCGCCGCGCGCTGAATAAGCTCGGACGGGACATTTTCTTTCTGCTGCTCGAGCTGAAGGTTGCAGACAATCTTGCACAGTCGCCCGCATACCGCGACCGCAAGCGCAGCTGTGAGGTGCTTGACAGCATAGCTGAAGAGATAATCGAGCGCGGCGACTGCACCGAGCGCAGCAGACTCGCTATAAACGGCAGCGATCTCATCGCGCTCGGAATGCATCCCGGCCGCGAGATAGGCACGGTGCTTGACAGCATATTCGATTCGGTGCTGTCAGGTGAGCTGCCGAACAGCCGTACCGAGCTCATCGCCGCCGCAAAGCAGCTGCTCGAAAACGCCGACGGTGCAGCTGACGGTATAACGGCAAACGGTACAGCTGCAGACGGGCAGCAAACAGAAGAAAAAGAAACAGACAGCTAACGGGCAGCCGGGCTGAAATCGACCGCAGCCGCAAACGAAGACAAAATGCTTAACGGCAAATTGTAACCGCAGCTGCGGCAGACAACAAAAAACAAACGACAAAAAGCATCCGCACCGCACGGCAAAAGCCCGGCGGTACGGATGCTCTGTTAATTTTAAGTATGTGTTGCGTGTCTCGGTGCGCCGCGCGTCTTACTCCGCAAGCGTCTCGGCGGTCTTTACGTCGGTCTGCTCCGCAACGATAAGATAGCGCATCGAATCATCCCACATAAAGCAGGTCGAGAGGATAAGTATCGGCTTGTCGCCCGTTATACGCTCGCCGTCTGCAAAGCACGTATAGCTGCCGCCCGCGGAGTATATCTCGGAGATAAGCGCATTGAGCGTGTCGCGGTTGGTATAGTCGGTCTCGTACATCAGATGGCGGTCGGAGAATTCGACAGCCGCGGCAATGCGGTACTCTATCTCGCGGTCGGGCATATAGAGCTTAATTTTATCATGTGTCTTCATGTATTCGGGGTCGCAGTAGCTCTTCTGGAAGAAGGAGAAGTACGGGGTCTTGGAGTTCGTATTACCGTTCATATTGTGCCCGTATATAACGGTCACTGGGTCGGTAAAATCGCTCTTGTTATAGCTCTCGATGTAGATAGATCCTGCGGGGTTATAGCTGCCGTCGAAATAATGGGTAAGATAGAACGGGTCGTAGCTCGGATGCTGAACGACGGGATACGAAACGGTGGTGTCGGGCATCTCGATATATGCGACGGTGTCGGGATATTTCTCCCTCAGCGCGTCGAAATCCTGCGGGCTGATATACTCTCCGAGCCGTGTTTGACCGGGAGAATCGGATGCCGTAGATTCGGTAAGGGACGCGGTATCTGCGGTTGTCTCAGCCTCTCCGTCGCCGCCGCGGCGCGAGAAAAGCACACAGCAGACGATTATCGCGGAAAGCAGAACAACACCGCCCGCTATCATCGCTGCCATCGGCAGCTTTTTCTTAATCGCTGCCTTTTTAGCCGAGCTTGCCGTGCGTGATTTATCTTTCTTTTCCATATTTGTCATTCCTTTCGGGGTATGCCGATGCGGGGATTATCTGTGCTCCGCGATGAAGCGCCTGTACCACTCAAAGCTGCGCTTAGGCGTTACCTCGAGCGTATCGAAATCGGTATGCATTATTCCGAACTTAAAGCTTCTGCCCGCGCTCCATTCAAAGTTGTCCATAAGACTCCACAGATAGTAGCCGCGAACGTCGAAGCCCTCGTCTATCACGCGCTCGAGCCATTCAAGAAAACCGCCGATATATCGGATACGGTCACTGTCCTCTATCATTCCGCTCTGCGGGTCTGCCTGCTCCTCGCCTATCGAGTAGGTACCGTTCTCTGTTACGATTATCGGTATGCGCAGGTCATAGAGGTCGTGCATGAGATGAATAGCGTCGTAAACGGCGCGGGGATAGTACTCGGTGCGGTTATTAAGGAAGTTTCCGCCCTGCGAAAAATCGGCGGCGGCGCGCTTGTCCGCACTGACGGGAACGCGATTATATACGTTGAGTCCGTAATAGTCGATAGGGGCGGAAATCCTGCGCAGATCGTCCTTTCCTATCTCCATCAGCGTACCCTCCGCTGCAAGATGCTCAAGCAGATAGTCGCTGTAGTGGCCTGCAAAAACCGGGTCGGTATAGAACTTCCAGTTCCGCTCGTCCTCATCTATGACGAGTGCGCGGTCTGCGTCCGAATCGGTTATCGCGTGACGCTTCCATATGTCAATAACGATACCTATCGACGAGTCACGCAGATTCTCCGCGCGGAATGCCTCGACAGCGGCACCGTGTGCAAGCAGGATATTATGGCGCGCCTGATTGCCCCAGATCTCGTTTGTATAGCCGGGTGCAAAGCCGCCGTGCGCATAGCCGACGTATGTCGCTATCGGCTCATTAACAGTGCTCCACAGCGGAACAAGGTCGCCGAGCTCGCGGAACATCTTATCAGCATATTCGCCGAACCACTCGGCAACATCGCGGTTGCGCCATCCGCCCCTATCCTCGAGCACCTGCGGCAGATCCCAGTGATAGAGTGTTACGTTAGGCTTTATGCCGTGCTCGAGCAGCTTTGTCATGCAGCGCTTGTAGTAGTCGACTCCGACGGAGTTCAGCTCGCCCGTACCCTGAGGCAGAACACGGGACCATGAGATAGACATGCGATAGGAATCAACGCCGAGCCGCACAAGATTCTCAAGGTCGCGGTCAAAACGGTTGTAGCTGTCACAAGCAACGGCGGGGGTCGTTCCGTCGGCTATCTTTCCCTTCTTCTCGGCAAAGGTATCCCATATACTCGGCGTTCTTCCGCCCTCAAGCGCACCGCCCTCGACCTGTCCTGCGCTCGTCGCCGTGCCCCATATAAATCCCTTCGGAAATGGCATGTTTTATCCTCCGTGCAGCCGCATGCGGCTGCTGATTACATAATTTTTTCGCGTACAGCATAGCACATTCTACGTCGAAAATCAACCTTTTATTGAAAATATAGTATTACGTTCGGCTGCCGCCCGCGCACAGCTTGATGCAGTATCCGCTGTATACGCCCTGCATCGCCGCAAACGGCGCAGTTCCACGTGCGGACGGCGCGGAAAGAAAAACGGACGATGCCCGCATGTGTGTGCAGACATCGTCCGTTTTTCACGGAGTGCAGGTGAATCAAATCGGAACGGGGAGAGATAAAATCGTTCGGAGTGTTCGATTTCGTCGCGCAAGGCGTACAACTGTACGTCGTGCGGCGAAATC
>URDX01000019.1 GCA_900546695.1 uncultured Eubacteriales bacterium
TTCGGCGGTAGAAAAAGCGGATAATCATTCCTTTGGAGAAATCCGATAGGATTTCGTCAGCTTTCCTTGTATTTGTGCCGAATAAAAGCTCAAATCACACTCTTATCCGCTTTTTCGGTCTGCGCTTTTTTAGCCTCCCCGCATTTTTCCCCCCAAGCACACGAACTATAGCTGATATTACACATAATATTCAGGAGAAATTTGCATGGATGAACTGAGAGAATTCAAATGCCCCTGCTGCGGCGGCGCCATAGAATTCAGCAGCGAGGCGCAGAAAATGAAGTGCCCCTACTGCGACACCGAATTTGAAATGGAGACGCTGCGCGCGTACGATGAATCGCTGCGCGAGGACGGGCACGACAATATTCACTGGGAGACGAACGCGGGCTCGGAATGGCGGGCAGGCGAAGAAGAGGACATGCGAGTCTATTCCTGCAAGTCCTGCGGCGGTGAGATAATCTGTGATGAAAACACTGCGGCTACCGCGTGTCCCTACTGCGGGAATCCCGTCGTAATGACGGGAAATCTGTCGGGTGCGCTGCGCCCAGACCTCGTTATCCCGTTCAAGCTCGATAAAAAGGCGGCAAAAGCGGGGCTTGAAAAGCACCTGTCGAACAAATTCTTCCTGCCGTCGGTTTTCCGCTCACAGAATCACATCGACGAGATAAAGGGCGTTTATGTCCCCGTATGGCTTTTCGATGCGGACGTGAGCGGCAGCTTCCGCTACCGCGCAACGCGCGTACGTGCATGGAGCGATTCGGACTACGATTACACCGAGACGAGCTATTATGCCGTTCTGCGCGGAGGAGAGATATCGTTTGCGTCGGTGCCGGTTGACGGCTCGAGCGCGATGCCCGACGACCTGATGGAGTCGATAGAGCCGTTCGATATGTCGGCTGCGGTCGATTTTCAGACGGCGTATCTCTCCGGCTATCTTGCGGATAAATACGACGTTGATGCCGAGAGCAGCATCGACCGCGCGAACGAGCGCGTGCGTCAGAGCACCGAGCAGGCGTTCGCATCCACCGTTTCGGGCTATGCGACGGTCGTTCCCGAGGGCGGCTCGATGAACGTCAGCAACGGAAAGGCAAGGTACGTTCTCTTCCCCGTGTGGCTGCTCAATACCACATGGAACGGAAACAAATACATGTTCGCGATGAACGGACAGACGGGAAAATTCGTAGGCAACCTCCCGCTCGATAAGTCCAAATACGCAAAGACCTTTGCTGCGATAACCGCAGCGACCGCCGCCGTTTGCACCGCGATATACGCTATCGCGAATCTGCTGTGAGAGGGGGAGCATTCATGAAAAAAACAGCTTCCGTTATTCTCGCGGTGATGTTCTGCTTATCGCTTGCGCTTCCCATAGCCGCCGAGCAGCCGTACTACATCTCGGCGGCTGACGACAGAATGAGCGCGGCGGAGATATCCGAGCTCGAGAGCCGCGCAGAGGTGCTGTACGAGCGCAGCGGTATAGGTGCGAGCTGCCTCATTCTCGAATCGCTCGACGGCTACACCGCCCCCGAGTATATAGACGAGGTCTACACCGATCTCTGTCCCGCTCCCGACGCAGTCGTGCTGCTGAACGACGTTGAATCGGGCAATATGTATCTGTATTATATAGGCGATGCCGATTCGGCGGTGCTCGGTCACGAGGAGGAACTGCTGAATGCATACAACGAAGCCGATACCTACTATGGCGGCGCGTACGACTACATAAATGCAGTATCCGAGGCGATTCTCGGCGATACCGCGCTCGAGCGCGATAACGTCGAAACGCAGGCTACGACCGCCGCAGCCATGACCGACGGCAGAACAGGCTCGGAAACGGTAAGCGCTCAGCACGCGCCCCGTCTCGTCGACGGCGAGCATCTGCTCAGCAGCGACGAGGCTGCCGAGCTCGTGACCACACTCGATGAGATAAGCGAGCGTCAGCAGTTCGACGTTGTCGTCGTCACCGTCGGCTCGCTCGGCTCAAAGAGCGCGATGGAGTTTGCCGACGATTTCTATGACTACGGCGGCTACGGCATGGGCGCGGATAATGACGGCGTTCTGCTGCTCATCAGCATGGAGGAACGCGACTGGTACATGTCCACATGCGGCTACGGCATACGCGCGATAACCGATGCGGGTCGCGAGACCATGAAGGATTATTTCGTTCCGTATCTGTCGGACGGCGAGTACTTCACGGCGTTCAAGACCTATGCAGAGCTGTGCGACGAGTACGTTACACGGGCAAAGACCTACACGCCGTATGACATCGGAAACCTCGACGAGCTCGATTATTCGGTTCCGCTCACCGCGGGCGACTGGATATCCGCGGTCGTTATCGGCATTGTTATCGGTATCGTCGTTGCGCTCATAGTTTGCTCGGTACTCAAGGGCAAGCTGAAATCGGTCGGCATGAAGCGCGGCGCAAGTGACTATACGGTCGAGGATAGCCTCGAGGTCACGCAGAGCGCGGAGTTCTTCCTATACAGCAACGTGACGCGGACGGCAAAGCCGAAGGAAAGCGAATCTTCGGGCGGCTCAAGCACTCATACCTCATCGTCGGGCGCATCGCACGGCGGAGGCGGAGGAAAGTTCTGAGCTGTCGCACTTAAGCAGCGGCAAGGCTTTTCCGCCGCCAAAGGGGGCGAAACACCACCCGATACCGCAGGACTGATATAACTGAGGCGCACTTCCTTACGAAGTGCGCCTCTTGCACTATTCCTTTTTCATCTCCATATACGGCAGCACGGAGAAGCCGTTTTTCTCATAGACGGCGACGGCGCGCTCGTTCTCCTGCTCGACCTCGAGCCTCAGAACGGCATCGGGATAGAGCTCACCTACGTACTCAATAAAGCGGCTGCCGTAGCCGAGTCCGCGAAATTCTTTCTTTATGTAGATATCCTCGAGCCAGATGCACGGCTTTCCGAACTCGGTGGAATAGCTGCGCGCAAGCATTCCGTAGCCGCAGATCACCCCATCCGACTCAAAAACATAGCCCTCCGCATACGGGCTGTCGCTGAGACAGCAGTCAATATCGCGGATAAATATCTCCTCAGAACCGTTGCTTAACACGGCGGGAGATGTATAAAACACCCGCATCATTTCGATAATCTCCGCTCTGTCGCGCGGCTCCATCTTACGTATCATCCGATAACCTCCGACAATATAGCAATATTTACTGCATCATTATACCCTAATCGCACAATAAAATCAACAGCATACGTCCGACATGTCAGTGCAGGCGGAAAAAGCTGTTGTATTTTGACCGCCGCTGTGGTATAATTGTGAAAAAGACGCTCGGAAAGCGTCGGAATCAATGTCGGCAGACGGGAGACGAATCCCGAGCCTGCCGCCGAAAGGAAAAATCATGATTTACAGACATTATTACACCGCGCAGCTGCTGGATGGAGTCAGCTTTGCGGATATCGAAAAGAAGCTCGGCGAGAGCTATACCGCCCCCGCCGCAGTGGTGTCCGTCACCGTGTCGGCATGGCGTAAGAGACTGTTTCTCTATTTTGAAACACGCGACGTAGAACAGCTGCTCCCCGCAGAGCTGTGGAGCGGGCTCGATAGCTTTCTCGAGCTTTGGCCCGGCGCGGAGGAAAAGAGACTGTGGGTGCCGATGTTCGACATCTTCCATTATAACGCACCCGTCGACGATGAGGAATGGATGCGCCATACCGAAAAGGTCCCCTTCTGCATGCTCATGACCATCCGCCCCGAAAAGCTCGCATCTTATATCTTCTACCACCATCAGCTGCAGGAAGAAAACCCCGGCTGCGGCGCACAGCACGCAGTCATCGCAATGCACGAAAACCTCCTCTATCACTATATGGAGAACCCCGAAAACGAGGATTGCCTCGTGTTCAAGGGCAGCCTGAATACGCATAATACCCCCGACCACTGGGGCGAGCTCATGGAGCAGCATTTCGCACCCTGGCCCGATACCGACCCGCCTATTCAGTGGCGTAAGGACCTGACAACCGTTTTCCATACCGAAACGATTATACCGTATCCGTCACACTGAAATGTCGGCATAGGAGTGCTGAAAAGTCCGATACGAAAAAGATGAAAAGGTCGGCTGTTAAAAGCAGTTTTTCACATACCCCGACAATCAATTAATTTACACCCGAGCTGCACCCGCACCGTAATGCTCCGTTCTGCGGGCGCAGCCTGTTTTTTATTTAATGCTGCGGAAATACTCTAACTCCTATAACAGCTGTTTTCGTTTCTCCTCTTCTGCCGTCAACATATTCTCTCCCCCCGTTTCAAAGTTTTGAAAAGGGGGTGCACCCGAACCCCGCTAAAATAATGCCTTACGTTTTTCTTTTTCATTATCGGTAAACCTTTCCCCCATTTTAAAGTTTTGAAAAGGGGGTTCGGGGGGAAAACTTTTTCAAAAGTTTTCCCCCCTGCGTTTTCCCCCCTGCGTTTTCCCCCCGCACTCTCCGCGTCCCCCGCGACGAATGATTGACAAAAGACGGGACGTGTGATATAATTTTCAGGATAGCACGGCGGGCAGCGGCAGTGCCGATAGGGCGACCGAGAGGCTGCATACCGCCGCAAATCGGAGGAAGAATAATGCTGTACGGAAATGCAATAGTCGGTCAGTCGGGCGGTCCGACCGCCGCAATAAACGCAACGCTTGCGGGCGTTATCAGAGGGATGTTCGAGTGCGAGTACATCAAGACCGCATACGGCGCTTTCAACGGAGTCGAGGGAATGCTTGAGGAGCGTATGTGCGATCTGAGAGAGGTGTTCGACAGCGAAGAAAAGCTCGTCACACTCGAGAATACACCGTCGTCGGCGCTTGGCTCATGCCGCATGAAGCTCCCCGCACTCCCGCCCGAGGGTGAGCGCGACGAGAAGTACGAGCGGCTGTTTGAGATATTCAAGAAATACGACATTCACTACTTTTTCTACATAGGCGGAAACGATTCTATGGACACGGTCGCAAAGCTCTCGGCATACGCTGCGCGCACCGATTTTCCCATCCGCGTAATGGGCGTGCCCAAGACCATTGATAACGACGTTGCGGGAACCGACCATACCCCCGGCTACGGCTCTGCGGCAAAGTACATCGCCGCCTCCATGCAGGAGATACTGCGCGACTGCGCGGTCTACACCGTGCGCGCGGTGACCATCGTCGAGATAATGGGACGCGATGCGGGCTGGCTCACTGCTGCGGCTGCACTGCCGCGGCTCTACTGCGGCTGCGAGCCCGACCTTGTTTATCTGCCCGAGCGCGATTTTGACTTTGATCGCTTCTATGAGGATGTCGGCGCGGCGCTTGAGCGCCATCCGAACGTCGTCATTGCGGTATCTGAGGGTCTGCGCTGCGCGGACGGTCATTACGTCGGCGAGGGCACGCAGAGCGGTGCGGCGGACGTTTTCGGACATAAGTATCTCTCGGGCACGGGAAAGGCGCTCGAGCTTGCCGTCAAGGAGCATTTCGGCTGCAAGGTCCGCTCGGTCGAGCTTAACATTCTCCAGCGCTGCGCGTCACACATCGCATCGCTCACCGACATCACCGAATCGGTCATGGTCGGGAAAGCCGCTGTTTCCGCAGCCGCTGCGGGCGAGAGCGGAAAGATGATGACGCTCGAACGCACCTCGAACGACCCCTACACCTGCCGCGCGGGCATGGGCGAGATAGATAAGATTGCAAACGCCGTCCGCACGGTGCCCGACGAGTATATAAACGCTCTCGGAAACGGCATTACCGACGAGGGTCTGCGGTACATTCTCCCGCTCATCGAGGGCGAGGTAGCGCAGCGCTACGAGCACGGTCTGCCCGTACACATCGAAATCAAGCGATAAAAATTAAAATGCCGAAAGGGAAGAAAAAATGAAAAAGCTTATATCCACCGCGCTCTGCGCGGCAATGCTGCTCGGCGCTGTTTCGCTCACCGCCTGCGACAGCTACAAAAAGACCCCGAGCGACTTTACCGAGCCGTTCGCCGACTACGACCTCTCCGAGTACGTAACTCTGGCCGACTACAAGGGGCTTGAGTACACCGAGAAGGACACTACCGTGACCGACACCCAGATCGACTCAAAGATCAAGGAGCTGCTCAGCGACTACACCACCGAGCAGGTGATAACCGACCGCGGAGCGGAGTACGGCGATACCCTCAGCATCAAGTACACCGGCTTTGTCGATAACGAGGAGCTCGAAAACGGCAGCGGCACCGACACCATCACGCTCGGCTCAAGCGGCTACATCGACGGCTTTGACGCAGGTCTTGTCGGACTCAAGGCGGAGGAAACGACCACCCTTAACCTCACCTTCCCCGACCCGTATCCGAATAACCCCGACCTTGCGGGCAAGCCCGTTCAGTTTATCGTCCGCATAAATGCCATCAGAGGCAAGAGCGATATCGAGCTCACCGACGAGTTCATCGCAGGTCTCGGTAAGGATGAGTATAATACGGTCAAAGAGCTCCGCGCACATGCCGAAAAGCTCGTGCTTGATGACAATAAGGATGCAGCGCGCTCGAGCGCTATGTCCGAGGTCTGGAGCAAGGTCATGACCGAAAGCACCTTTACATCGGTTCCCGAGAAGGAGCTCGGCGAGTACGCCGATAACATGATGAATCAGTACAAGGCGTACGCAGATAACTACAGCCTGACGATGGAGGAGTTCTGCGAGCAGATGATGGGCATGGACTATGACACCTTCTCGTCGCAGGTAAAAGCTTACTCCGAGAACGCGATAAAGCAGGAGCTCGTTCTGATGTCTATCGTCCGCGCGGAGAAGTTTCGCCTGACCGATAAGGAGTATGACGAGGGCATCGCAAAGCTCGCCGAGGATCAGAGTACGACCGTCGAGGAGCTCGAGAATAACTACAAGTTCGATATGCTCTGGGAGAGCATCATGTGGGCAAAGGTTCTGAACTTCATGGTCGATAACGGTAAGGCGGTTGCTGCAGAAACGACAACGGCAGCAGATACGACCGTCGCCGACACAACGGCAGCAGAATAAGGGGAGGCTAAAAAAGCGCAGACCGAAAAAGGGGCTGTCGCAAAACGTGAAAACGCATAGCGACAGTTCTCGTTTTTGAGAAAAAATCAATAAAAAGAAAATTCTGCAATTAAATTATACTACGAAAGCAGCAACCGGGCAGCCCTTTTTCGGGTCACCCGGTTGTTTTTCTCTTATTTGAGAGAGCGTCTTAATGCGACAGCCCTATCGTATCCCCGTGCGTATCAGGCGTCCATGGTTATCTCGTAGAGCTCGAGCAGGCGGGTTTCGAGTGATTCGCGTTCCGCGTAGAGCTCGCCGAGTGCGGTATAATCGGCGGGGTCGAGCTGTGCTTCGAGGGATTCGAGCTCGGCGAGGCGCTGTTCTACCCGCTCGCACTCCTCCTTTGCGCGGCGGAGTCGGCTTTCGACGCGGCGCTGCTCCTGAGAGGCGCGCTTTGCCTCGAGATACTGCTGCTTTGCTTCGCTCGGCTGTGCGGGCTGCGATGCTTCGGCTTCGGTGCGCTGTTCGGCGGCGGCTGCCGCGACGTACTCCTCATAGCTGCCGCGGTGGTCGTAGATACCGCTTGTGCGGATACTGCCGTCGGAGGCTGCGCCGCGCAGCGGAGGTGCGGGCGGCATATCGAACGAGAGCACGCGGGTAGCGAGCCGCGATATGAAATATCGGTCATGCGAGACGGCGATAATAGTGCCGTCGAACTCGGCGAGCGCATCCTCGAGCGCTTCGCGCGAGATGATGTCGAGGTGGTTGGTCGGCTCGTCGAGGATGAGCAGATTCATCTCGGAGAGCATCAGCTTAGTAAGGGTCAGGCGGGCGCGCTCGCCGCCGCTGAGCACTCCGACCCGCTTACCGACGTCGTCTCCCGTAAAGAGAAAGCGAGCGAGCGCGCCGCGGACCTCGTTCTGCGTCAGCGAGGGATAGGCATCCCATATTTCGTCGAGCACGGTCTTGTCGTCGGACAGGTGCTGATTTTCCTGATCGTAGTAGCCGACGGTGACGTTGTATCCGAGCTCGACCCGTCCGCTGTCGGGGCGCAGCCGCTCGGCGATCATGCGCAGGAGGGTGGATTTTCCGCAGCCGTTGTGACCGTAGATGAACACGTGCTCGCGCTTTTCGATAAGAAACGAAAGGTGCTCAAAGAGCGTTTTATCGCCGTAGCGCTTGCAGAGATCGCGTGCGAGCACGACCTCGTTCCCGCTCTCCCCGCTCTCATGAAAGCTCATGCGTGATGCGGCGGGCAGGTCGCTCGGACGCTCGATGCGCTCGAGCTTTGCAAGCTGCTTTTCGCGGCTCTCCGCGGCGATGATGTTGCGCTCGCGGTTCCATCTGCGCTGCTGCGCGATGTACGCCTCTATGCGCGCGATCTCCTTCTGCTGATTCTCATAATGACGGCGCTGTATCTCGCGGTCGGTGCTTTTTTTCTCGGTATATGCGGTGTAGCCGCCCGAATAATAGTGCCCCTTGCCGTACTCTATTTCATAGATGCCCGTGCAGACGCGGTCGAGAAAATAGCGGTCGTGCGAGACGGTGATGACCGTCTTTTTCCGCGACGTAAGGTACTCCTCGAGCCAGAACATCGTGGCGGTATCGAGGTGATTGGTCGGCTCGTCGAGCAGCATGATGTCGGGCTCCTCGAGCAGCAGTCGGACGAGCGCGAGACGGGTCTTTTGTCCGCCGCTGAGCGCGGCGCAGCGCACCTGCATCATGCTGTCGTCAAAGCCGAAGCGCAGCAGCAAGGAGCGGCAGCGGCTGCGATATGTGCGCCCTCCGCCGTCGTCGAAACGCCTAAGCGCAGCAGCGTATCTGTCCGCCGCCTCGGTGTCTCCCGCCTCGGTCTGAGCGCGCAGCTCCTCGAGCCGCTCCTCGTCGGCTGTGAGCGCGGAAAATACCGAGAGCACCTCCTCATAAACGGTGCGCTCGGGGTCGAGCGTCGGATGCTGAGAGAGAACGCCGAGCGTGTGGTCGCGGGCGATGTAAACGCTGCCGCTGTCGGGGGTGTACTCGCCCGTGATTATGCGCAAAAGGCTCGTTTTGCCCGCGCCGTTTACGCCGACGATGCCGAGCCGCCCGCCCTCGCCGAGCGAGAAGCCGACTCCGTCGAGCACCGTGTCTCCGCCGAAGGAGAGCGATATATTTTCACATCCTATTGCTATCATGTCATGATTTCCTTGTTTTTTCGGTGTAGTAATGCGGCGCACCGCCGTGCTGCCGTTCATGCTGCCCTGCTGCCTTTATTGCTCGGCTCCGCTGTGCAGCTGCTCCGCCTGACGCGCCCATGCGGCGGTATATTTTTCGGCGCTTTTGCGTACCTTGACGACGTATTCCGCCGTCTCGGTTATCGGGATGTTTACGAGCTTGCCGTCCTTCGTTATGTCGGGGTCGTCAAGCCAGCCGTGAACGCGTGAGCGCCCTGCGTTATATGCGGCGCAGACGGTGTCCCAATCGCCGAACTCCTCATAGAGCAGCGAGAGAAAGTATGTACCGTATCTGATGTTTATCTCGGGCTCGTACAGCCGATCGACGTCCATATCCTCGCCCGCCTTTGTGAGCAGCCACCAGAAGGTCTCGCGGGTTATCTGCATCAGTCCGATTGCGCCCGCGCCCGACACGGCATCGGCACGGAAGGAGCTCTCGGTCTCGATGACCGCGCAGATTATCTCGGGCGGAACGCCGTATTCACCCGAATATTTGTCTATCAGCTCCGCGTAGAGTATGGGGTGGGTAACGTTGTCGATGAGCTCGGGCGAGCGGACCGCGAGGTTTATTATTGCTGTCAGCGCAAGCACGATGAGCACCGCTGCTATTGCGATTCTTGCGGGCGTGCGGCGCGGCAGCGGATAGCGCGCGAGCACACCGTGCCGCTCGGGCTCTGCGGGTCGATCGTCGCCTTTCCGTGCGCTGCCGTCGTGACTGCCGTGAGTGCTGCCGCCTGCTTGATTATTGCCGCAGTTGCCGTTGTGCCCACTGTCGCAAGCGCCGCCGCTGTCTTGACTGTCGGTGTTCGGCGTCCTCATGCCCTGCGTTCCGTTATTCGCCGATGAGCCGTCGGGCGCTGCACCGCAGCCGCCGAGCAGAGCGTCTACCGCCCCGCTGAGCTCGGCACCTCTGCCGTTTTCTATCACCGTATCGCAGTGCGCGCGGAAGAATGCATCGTCATGCTGCGCATCTATCCTTGCCGCAGCGCGCTCCGCGCTTATGCCGTCGCGGCGCATTATGCGGTCGATGCGCGTCTGTCGGTCCGCCGTGACAAAAACGACCCTGTCGCAGCGTCCGTCGAGCCCGCTCTCAATGAGCAGCGGCGCGTCGATAACGGCGCAGCGCTCCCCTCTTGCCTCGCATTCGCGCAGCCATGCGTCGGCTGCGGCACAGACATAGCGGTGGGTTATGCCGTTCAGCAGTCGGCGCTTTTCCTCCGCGCCCTCAGCGAACACTATCGCCCCGAGCTCACGGCGGCGCAGCGAGCCGTCGGGCGCTATCACCCCGTCGCCGAAAGTCTGCGCTATCTCATGCACGCACGGCGAATTCGGTGCGGCTATGCGGGCATATTCCCTGTCGGCGTCGAATATCGGGATGCCGCGCTCGCCGATAAGACGGCAGACCTCGCTTTTTCCCGCGCCGCTGCCTCCGGTTATACCGATTATCTGCATATATGCCCTCCGCATTTCAATATTTTCCCCATATTATAACGCATTTTTCTCCGTAATACAAGACGGCGGGGGTAAACATTTATCTGCGTGAACCAAAAAACGAAAAAAATGCATAAAATATGACAAAATATACTTGAATTCTTGATGATTATTTGGTATACTATGTTTTAACATGTACAGTGGGATAATTATATTATGCAAAAGACTGCCGATATACGGAAGGGGATAAATGAGATGGAAGTTTTTTCTCGGGGCACGGACATCCCGCGTTGTCCGATAGAAGGCTGGGAGACGGCGGAACTGCTGTCCCGCAGCAGTTGGCAGCAGCTGTGGACTGCCCGCAGGGTCGGCTCAGCCGATGTGACGGGCATGCTCCGCGTTATCAGCATACCCGCATTCTCAGGTGAGGCGGAGGCACTGCGCGACGGCGGCTTTTCCGACGAGCGGATAGAGCGCCATATCGCCGACTGTGCGGAGCGCTGTCTGCGCGATGCCGAGGCACTTATGGCATCGGGATCGCACCGCATGCCCGAGCTTGCGGCGGTAAAGCTGCGCCGCGGCGGAGACGGCGACTACCGTCTCTGGATACTGAGCAAGTATTACCCGACCTTTACCCGCTATTATGAGGGCAAGCGCATCTCGCGCGGAACGCTGCTCTCGCTCTTCTGCGACCTGTGCGACGCAGTTGGCGATTATGCCGCTCTCGGACTCGTGCACGGCGCGGTCCAGCTCGAGAACGTCTATGTCGACCGTGACGGCGGCTGCCTGCTCGGCAATCCGCTGTTTAAGCCCACACTGTACAGCCGTATTCTCGACCCCGATGATACCCGTCTGCTCCGCTTTATCGCCCCTGAGATAGCGCGCGGCGAGGATTACGATATCCGCAGCGACATCTGCTCGCTCGGACTTACGATGTATTTTAAATTCAACGGCAACCGTCTGCCCTTCGTTGAGTCGGGCAGAGACAAAGTAACGCGCGAGGAGGTCGACTCCGCTATAGTCCGCCGTCTCGACGGCGAGCAGCTTTCCCCGCCCGCGCGTGCGGATGCCGCACTTTCGGAGATAATTTTGCGCGCCTGCGCGCCTGATATAAGCGACCGCTATTCCACTCCCGCAGAGCTGAGGGAAGCGATAGTCGACTACGCCGAGAGCGCGGGAATAGAACTGACGTGTGACCGACTCTCGCCCGAGCTGCGCAGCGCCATCGACCCCGCCGAGCAGCATGCGGGCGGAGACGGGCAGGATAACGGCGATATGTCGTTTGCCGCCGTTATGGGTCTGGGCGCGACCGATGGGCGCGGTGCTGACTCTGCCGCGGGCGGCGATGCTGCGGGCGATGCCGACGGTATCGGTATGTCGGGCGGATATTTCGATGAGCACGGAAGCTTTGTGCTTGCCGCACCCGCAGCGGGCGATGCAGCCGATGCCGTGCATGCTGCGAACAGTGCAGCTGCCTTTTCCGTAAACGGCGGACACGGCTCCGATACGACCGGTGAAAACAGTACATATGCGGACGGAAACAAGATCGATGAAAACGGACGCAACGGAAGCGACGACGGACACTCCGACGGTGCGGACGGCACAGAGAAGGATACATCCGACTCCGACGGTCCTGACGGCGAGCACGGCGATGCGGCGCAGTCGGGCGACTCCGAGGGTCGTGAGGGCACTGAGGGTCACGACGCTTCCGACGAACGTGATGATTCCGACGAACGCGATGACAGCGACGAACGCGGCGGCGAATATGACGAGAACGGCAAGCGCCGCGCGGTGCCGATGCTGCCCGTTGTGCTTATCACGCTCGGCGTGATAGGTCTGCTTGTCGGTATTGTATACTGCATGCAGCGCTTTAATCTTTTCGGCGCGGGAGAGGTCGAAGCTCCCGAGACATCGGTGACCACCGCCGTGACGGCACCCGACACCACCGAGCTGCCCGCAGGCAGCGTCCGCATGCCCGATCTTACGGGCAAGACCCGCGAGGAGGCGGAGGCGGAGCTTGCGCGCGCAGGCTACAAGGGCGAGCCGATATACTTCGGCAGCTACAGCTATACCGCAGACGAGAATACGGTGCTCGAGCAGTTCCCCGCAAAGAATATCATCTTCAAGGCGGAGGATGCCGTCGAGCTGACCGTCAGTCTCGGCAGAGCGCCCGATACCATGCCCGATATTACAACGCTTACCGAAAAGGACGCGCTCAAGCGTCTCTCATCGCTCGGCTATAACGTCACCGTGCTCAGCGCATATTCGGATGTCGCTGCAGAGGGAACGGTCGATATGCAGAGCGTCGCGCCCGGAACGAAGGTCGAATCGGGCACCGATATGTTCATCGTAACGAGCCGCGGACCGAAGCCGACCGACTTTGTCGAAATAACGGGAATGTCGCTCGGCACGGGCAATCTTACCATTGAGTCGGGAAGCACCGACACACTCACCGTCACATTCGGCCCCGAGAACGCGACCGAGCGCGGGGTATGGTGGCACAGCAACGACCCGTCAAAGGTCGAGGTTGACCAGAGCGGTAAGATTAAGGCGGTCGCCGAGAGCGGCAGGACCGTCATTACCGCAATGAGCGCGGACGGCGTTCACAGCGCAAAGCGTACGGTGGTCATAAAGGCGGCGACAAAGGCGACCGAGACCTCCCGTGTTAACGCTCCCGCACGCGAGACCGACCCCGAGACGACGGCGGTCCGCTGGAGCGACTGGAGCGAGACCGAGACCGCGGGCAGCGAATCCAAGACGCAGTACTCGAGCCGCACCAAGACAACACGTACGCAGAGCGGTTCGCCTATATCGGGGTGGGAGATAGACAGCTCCCGTACCGCTTTCGGCGCATGGGGCGATTGGAGCGCCTGGAGCGATATGCCGATATCCGGCGGCGACACTCTCGATGTCGAGACACGCACCGTCTATAAGACCCGCTCGCGCAGCGGTTGGGTCAAGGGCAGTGCGCCGAGCGGCGCGGGCGACGTTCGTACCCGTGAGGTGTATATGTACTGCGAGGTCATAGACGGCGAGCACGGCGAATGGATGGGACCTGTCACCGAGCTCCCCCCCGAAGCGGACGGAAAGACGTACGTCAGCTATACGATCACGCAGGTCAACTATGTCCCCGCGGGCGCGGAATGGAGCGATTGGAGCACCGCCGAGGCGGCCTCAGGCGATACGATGGACGTTATGACGAATATACAGTATCGCTCGCGCAGCAGAAGCATTACGTATACCTGCTATACCTGGTCGGATTGGACCGAATGGAGCGATACCCCCGTCTCCGAAAATGAGAATACGGAAGTTAAGACGAGGACGCTCTATCGCCATAAAGTATAATCTCAACGATAAGGACACTAAGAAAATCCGAGTATTTCAGTCTATCCCCATAAATCAAAGCGTGCTGCCGAAAAACTCGTTTTTCGGCAGCACGCTTTTAGGTGTTTGCCGTACACGCACGGTCGGTGCGGACATATTTGCCGCTTGCATTGCGCCGCATGATGTGATATAATGGCAAGACACAGGGGGACGATGCTATGGGAAAGTTCAGCATTTTCGGAATGTTCCGAAAGAATAATGAAAAATCGCCGATCTTCCGCCGCAATATGGCGGCGCGGCTGCACGGAATGTCGGTGCGCTATATTACCGAGCGGACGGGCGACGGCGTAAACGCCGACGGCAGCTATACCGATGATTATGTTATCGGCAGGGGCGGCTCTATCGCGGTTATAGGCGGCGAGATAGTTGTTTATTCGAGCACGGAGACGGTCTTTCGTTCAAAGGTCGAGCTGACCGATATGGGCGAGCTGATGTCGGGCGACGGGGTTATACTTGAGGGCGAGGACCTTGAGCACGGCGGGAAAAATCGGAAAATAATCGCGTATTTTACCTATCATCTACGACAGCGCGGTGAAAAATAAATCCGGATCGGCTAAAATCGTCCGGAACGAAAAAGCGAAAACAAGCAATTATAATTGATTTTCAGTATATTCAGCTTTGCGAATAAATGGGTCGGATTCCTTACGGATTCCTGCTTAAAGTTTAATGTTTTTGCTTTTTCTGCGCCCGATTTTGCCGCGCGACGTACAATTGTACGGCGACGTGACGATTTTCGACATTTTATCTCTCCCCTTTGCGGGTCGGCTAAAAAAGCGGTACTGCCGAAGCAGACCGCTTTTTTGTTTAATATCTTGAAATTTCTTCGGGAGACGGCAACGGAACTGCAAGGGCGGACGGGGCTGACTGATACCAGTACGCAACGGACGAAAATTCATCGCCGCCGCTCGGCAGATCCTGTATCGTTGCTCGCAAAGCCGTTGAAAAATATACGGGATCGGGTATGTGCCAGTGATACATCATAAATCTCGGCTGAGGGTTATATCTCGCTTTCTTTTCCTGTCCGGTGTGCCCGTAATAGAACATACCTTGATACAGTCCCGAAAACGGTTCATAACGGAAATTGCCGTTGTCGCAGCCCCAAGCATATGAGCCGCCGAAATAGTCTTCTGTGCCGGTGTAGTTGATGCTCGGGTATTTTTCTCCGTCGATAAATATTTTTGTTTCACCCTCTACCCAGCCGCTGCTGCTGTTTGAGCCGACCGACATCGAAACGCCCGCGAGCCACCCGCTGCCGTGTATTCCGTCGACTATCGTAAATTCCGTGCCCTTTAAGACAGGTATTGCCTGCCTGTAAGCGGCGTGGAAATAAGCAGCATTGTCCGGCAGCTCGGTCCTGCACATTATTACCTGATAATATGTGACCTCGCCCTCATCACTGCGGTTTTCGAGAGTTATTCTGCAATGCCTGCGGAACGGCATCTGCCAGCAGCAATTCATTCCGCGGCACGGTGCAACGAGTACCGTAGCCGAATTGAGCGTAGGAAATTTTCCGTTATCATCACAATACAGATTATATCCGAATCCGAAAAAAGAGCAAAGCGGACATTCAACGGACGGCTGCTCCATGTTATCCCAGTATATTCTGAGAATAAAATTCCATCCCGTGTATCCTCCGAACCACATGGACTGTATAATTCCGGGTCCTTCGGAGTCAAGAAGGGTAATCGTTTCGCCGGGCTGCACGATTATGTTCGGATTTATTTTTTCCATCGCTGTTCCGCGGCTGCCCCCGCTCGGTGCGCCGTTTATGTTTTCGGGGGAAAACATAAACGTCTGAGCCCTTTTTATTGTCGGTATATCCATAGTATAATTCCTCCTTCGCCGTATTTACAGGCGATAAAAAAATCACAAGGTTTGGTGACCGTTTTCTACATTATAGTAAATGTTTTCTGCCGTGTCAAGAATAAATTTAAGTTTTATTATTATATTTTTCAGCGTTACGATCGACGTGAAACAGAGCGCAAAGAGGGATAGAAAAAAGCGATCGAGTTCTCAGGGAACGGTGCTTTCACAAACCGATTCTTAGTACTCAATCGCCATATGACAGGGTATTATTGCACAAACAGGGGATATTGTCAAAACTGAAATTTCAGGCAATCAACGGATGAGTCTTTTCTTTCGAAATCTCTTTTGTTTTGCCTGCACACCATTGACAATGTCCGCCGGTGCAACGAACAATCCATTGCCGCGGCGGGCGCTTTTATTGCAGCGGCAGGTCGAGCAGGTAGCCCGCGGCGATGCCGACGGCGGCGGATATCAGTATCAGCGTTATGGGATGGATGCGGCGGGAGGTGAGAAAGAGCGCGAGTGCGAATACGGCGAACGAAACGTAAAAGGCGGGCGCGGTGAAGCCCTGCACCGTAATTCCGCTCGGGAAGAATACCGCCGCGCCGACCGAGATCGAGGCAGCTCCGATAAGCCCTATCGCAGCGGGACGCAGCCCGTCGAGGCAGCCTTCAACAATCCTGCTGCGGCGGAAGCGGTCGTAGACCCGCGCAACGATAAGGATAACGATTATGCTCGGCAGCGAAACGCCGAGCGTTGCGCAGAGCGCCCCCGCAAAACCTGCGGTTTGCGCGCCGACATAGGTCGATATGTTTATGGCGAACGGTCCGGGCGTGCTCTCGCTGACCGCGACGAAATTGACCAGCTCCTCTACGCTCATCCATCCGTGCCGCACGACCTCTTCCTCAATCAGCGGCAGCATGGCATATCCGCCGCCGAAGGTAAATGCGCCTATCTTCAGAAATGTAAGGAACAGCTGTCCGAGTCGGTCGCCGTAGGCGGTGTCGGCTTTTTTCTTTTCTTTTTTCGGCATAGTACACCTCCGGTCAGGTGAGGTTTTTCGTGAAAGACCTCTGAAAAAGCTTTTTGGTTTTATGCGGGGATTTAGTTTGTACCGCGCTATCGCGGGCGGAGTCATTCGCGGGTAATGTCTGATTGATGCACGCTGACAGTGCGTACTTACGAAATTTAGATAAACTTTAGGTTCGGTTGTACTTTGAGTTTGCTAAGATTAAGCTGATAATGCACGCTGAATTTGCGCGCGTGAAAGCCTCCCTCATTAAACCGCTGCGCGGTTTAATATGCAATTTTGCTTTGCTGCCGACGGCGGCAATCTTGCTTTGCAAGACCGCAAAATTGCACTTAAGGGGTAGGCAAGGCGAAGCCGCAGCCGAGCGAGCGGCAGTGAATGACAGCCCGGTGGGCTGTCAGAGCCGCGAGTGACCGAGCCGCAGCGAGACAGTGTAGAATGGGGTCAGGTTGATAATGCAAATGTCATATTGACGGCGTGAAAGCCTCCCCTGTGTAAGGGGAGGCATACGCGTGCAGACCTTCAGTGTGCATTATCAGCTTAATTTCTTGCCTTTATCTCCACCGTCAAGCATACGATGCAAAAAACTCCGCAATCAAACATTCGACACAAAAATACCGCCGTCAAGCGCACGACACAAAAATACCGCACTCAAGCGCCATCGCAAAAGCATCGCAATCACCCCCGACACAAAAGCGCCGCAGCGAAGCTGCGGCGCTTTTGTGCTTATATTCGAGTTTCAAGGCTCGGCGCACAACGGAGCGCGGTCGGTCGACCGTGTCACTCTGCCATTGCATAAAACTTTTCTATCTGCTCTGCGTTACCGAAATTCTCCTTCGACAGCCGCTCCGACAGCGAGCGTCTGAGCTCTTCGTCGCGCACGAGCTTTCCGAGACCTTCATATATCCCATCTGCCGAGATATCGGTAATAACGCCGTACTCCCCGCCGCAGAGCTGTTCGGAGGCAGAGACATAGTTCGTTACCATTATCGGCTTACACATCATCTTTGCCTCTTCGACTGTTATCGGCTTACCCTCATAGCGGGAGGTAAGCGCGAAAACGTCGCAGTCACGCAGATAAGTATAGGGATTGTCGGTCGTTCCGAGCAGGACTATACGGTCGGCAATGCCGAGCTCGCCGGCCCTGTTCATCAGCGCATCGACATCCGACTGCTCTCCGCCGCCGAGGAAATACCACTTCATCTCGACACCGTCGGATATCAGCCGTGCAAGCGCCTCTACCGCCATATCCTGACCCTTCTGGTCGCAGATACGCGCGGTTGTGAGCACGCGCAGCCCGTCATAGCCGTCGGTAAAGGTCTCACCGTGCTCCGCCATACCGCGTACGGCGGCGGGGTCGTTGATATTGTCTATCTCAACGCAGCGGTCGGCGACCTGCGGCAGGTGCGAGCAGAGCGCATCGTTTACCTTCTCGGAGACGGTAACGATGCCGTCGCACTGCGAAAAATAGTGCAGATAGAGCCTGTCGTCACGCGGCGGGTTGCCGTAGTCGAAATGCAGCCACGCTATCTTCTTTTTCGCCTTGACCTTATCGCACATGTAGAACATCGTGCGGTCGCCCCAGTAAGCAGCGCAAACGTCGAACTCCTCCTCAAGCGGAGGCATATACTTCATCATGCTGCACCAGAGCTCGGTCGCGGGTCCGGAGCGCTTCTCCTTGCTGCCCGCGGCGAGAATGCGCACCACATACGGCAGCATGCGGAACAGCGCAAGCGGATGACGGCGAACGATGCAGTTCATCATCGTTCCGACGGCGTTCGCGCCCGAGAGCTTGAACATATCGGCGTAGCGCTCATCCATCGTGATGACCCTTATCTGCGGAGGTATCTTATCTATAAGCTTGCCCTCCCGCCGCGCGAGCAGCAGAGTGACATCGTAGCGCTCATAGTCTATGGTGTTTGCGAAGGCGAGAAAGGATTTCTCGGTTCCCGCGCAGTTCATGATTATTCCGACAATAAGGAGCTTGATTTTCTTGCTCTGTTCCATTGACTACCGTCCTTTTTTCGGGAAAAATTATTTTTGCACTCCCACCTTGGAAAAGTCCATGGCATGGAAGCCGGGGATCGCCGTAAATATCGGGCTGTCCTCGGAGAGAGTATAGTCTCCGCCTTCGTAATCCGCAAAGCCGATCTGCGAAGGCTGAAGCTCGACATTGCCGCGAATAGAAGCGAGGCGATAGATATTGTTGAATATATCGGTATCGCGTTTGGGCGAGAGAACATTGTTTCTTATGCGGCTGTCGCCGTATGCATGCGGGGTGTAGTTATCGTTCAGGTCGACAACATTTGTCGTCTTGATAACGCGGAGCACGGGTGCGGCCATCGACCATATCTCGGTTCCGTAGCCCGAGCGCTCGGGGTTGAGCAGCGGTAGCTTCCAGTTATAGCCTATCGGACTCGGTATCGACCATTCTACGGGGAACTCGGCTATCTGAGTGTAGCCGGCGTTCATTCCCGTACCGGGATAGTAGCCGCACTGGTCGAAGTGGATGCTCGTGTCGATAAAGATATTGTCGAGTATCTTGATATCTCTTCCGCCGCAGTAAACACCGTAGCCGTCGATGTTGATGAAGATATTCGAGTAGATATTGCGCATTCCGCCGCCCGCGTCGGAGTAGATACCGTGCGGGTTCATGTATTCGGAATCCTTGCAGACAATGTCCTTGAACACATTATAGCGGTATGTTGCGCCGTTTCCGACCCAACCGCCGACATATATCGAGCCCGCATCGCCCGACTCGTAGCAGACATCGTGAATATAGTTATACTCGTAGATGTAGCCGCGCGCATCCTCGGTAAGGGTGGTGTGCGGAGCGTGATAGAACTCGTTATGTGCGATGTAGAAGGCGGTTCCGTCAATATATAGAGCGCCGTCATAGACTCTGCCGATGTCGCCGAAATCGTGGAAGCGGTTGTTCGTTACCGTAGAATTCGACGGAGCAAGCGAAATCTTGTCGCCGCCGCGAAGGTTGAGCGCGGTGTTGCCGAGGTGCTCGAGCTCGCTGCCGTCAAGCAGGAACTCGCAGCCGTTCGTGTCTATTCCGCAGTTTCCGCAGTCGCGGACAACGCAGTTCAGCATGCTGTTGCGGTCGCCGCGCAGATGGATGCCGTCGTTGTAGCCGCCCTCGATGGTGATACCGTCGAGAGTGACATCATCCGCCTCAATATCGACGACGGTATCGCGGCATGCGCCGACGGCGATACGGATATCGCGCCAGTTGTCGGGAGCGTAGAAGTAGAGCAGACCCGTTGCTGCGTCGATGTAATACTCACCGACCTTGTCGAGCTCCTCGGGAACATTCAGATAGTAGTATCTGCCGCCGAGACCGCTCTGATCGCTGAGCGTATTCTTAGGCAGCGACACCATTTTGCTCTCCGCGTCGTAGGCTTTTATCTGCACGGGATACGTCTGCTGCCAGTCTATCGAGAACGAGCCCGCAGCATACGCGCCCTCTATGCTCGCCCAATTCGCTATGCGTCCGCGCTTGTCATAAAAACGGCTGCCGTTAAGATCGGCAGGCACATTGGGCTCCCCGAGATCCTCGAGAGAATGGAATGCGTAGATGTATGCGTCCTCATCCGCATAGTCCGGGTAACGCGCGATACGCGCACGGTCGCCGCCGAAATAGAGCGACAGACCCGGATCGGAATCCGAGAATATCGCGTTGTCGTAAGCGATGCCGAGCGCGGCAAGGTCGGCTACGATTATCTTATCGCCGACACCCTCCGCGATTATCCGACTCGCCATGGCATCGGATGCCGTCATTGCGCGGAAATCGGACGTGCCGAGAACGATACCGCCCTCAATAACCGCCTCTCCGCCCTCTGCGCGGTAGGTGACCTTGCCGTCCTCAGCGCCGAGCCTGAGCGTCTCGGTCTGCGGATAGACTCCCGCCTTGACGTGCACGACAGCCTCGCCGTCGCCCTTGCGGGCACGAACGGCATCGCGTGCCGCCGCTATCGTAGCAAGCGGAGCTTCCTTTGTTCCCACAGCGGTGTCGCTTCCGTCCGGGGATACCCAGACCTCGACCGCTGCGTCGTCTGCCGCATATACCGCGCACGGCAGGGCGAGCATTATCGCCGCCGTTACCGCCGCCGTAAATTTTACAGCTGCTCTGATACTTTTCATCTTGCACCTCGCATATGTATAAATTATCCGACGAAATTTGTCGGAATAGTTACACGCCGTATCTCCGCGCGTAAACCGCACCGAGCGGAGACATGCCCGCGGCTCCCCGCGGACGCGGTATAAGATATCATATTGCCGCATCACAGTGTCAGTTGTATTATAACCCATTTCGTTTGCTGTTGTCAAGGAAAAACCTTGTCGAATTTTCCCGAACTTACGATTATGATTGGAAATTCAAATAAAACGGCACAGAGGGCACGCCGCGCGCAAATTTTCGGTGTGAATTAACGACTCAGCTTTAAGTAAAATACTTAGTTTACCGTCGTATGTCATCACTACGAATTCGAGTGAATCAAACCCTCAGCTGCTTTTCTTTGACCATGCAGTGAGCAGCGAACAACGCGCGGCGTTGTTCAAAAGCTCCAAAAGAAACGCCGCACCGCATAAAGGCTCCGCCTTTATGCGCCACCCATTTGAAAAAGGATGGACGAAAACTTTAATCTGCTTGCACCCTCAGTCGATGCGCATCTGCGGGTAAAACCTTTACTCCGGAATCGTCCCGCTGCTCTGCCCGAGAAAGGCTCCCTTAGTTTTAAAGCTTTGCGGGGGTGTGGGGGCGCTTTCTCGAAAGCGTCCCCACACCCCCGGAAAATTTAATAATTATATACTTGTGCGCGGCGGTGTTTTATGATATAATTTTCTTTGTATATTGAGAAAGTGTTTGTCGGCGGCGCGCGGCGGTTCTGAATCGACCGTTTCGCGGGCTCAGGCAGCACAAAATCAGAGCGCGCGAGCAAGCGTGCAAGCAATCGGACACGAACAAAAACAGTCCGGGGGGCAAGCGGAAGCAACACCAAGCAAAAAAGCAAGCGCAAGTAAACGGACGCCCCCAAGCAAAGAAACGGGCACAAGTAAACGGAAACAAACCTAAAAAAGAGGTATACCGATATGGATAACGACAACACAAATTTCTCCTCCCGTGAGCAGCGCGGGCAGGTAACCGAAGCAGAGCGCGGAGCCGGAGCGCACAGCGCTGCGGCACACGGTGCGTCGACAAGCGGTACTGCGGCAAGCGGCGCGGCTGCACAAAAATCCTCGGACGACAGAGAGGGCGGCTTTTCGGTCTCGCTCATCGAGTGGGTGGAGATGTTCGCGGGCTGCTTTGCGGTCGTGCTGCTGATAGTCACCTTTCTTTTCCGCCATTCGCCCGTCGACGGCACGTCGATGGTCCCGACGCTGAACAACGGCGACATTCTGATAATCGAGGAGCTCGGCTACACGCCGAAGCAGGGCGACGTCATCGTCGCGCAGTCACCGTCGCTCGGCTACAACGAGCCGATAGTCAAGCGCGTTATCGCCACGGGCGGTCAGACGGTGGATATCGACTTTGACACCTGGACGGTCACCGTAGACGGCGAGGCGCTGAACGAGACATGGGCGCTGACCGAGATAAACAAGGACGGCAGCTACAGGATCACCGACGAGAAAAAATCGGGCGGCGACTACAGCATCAACTACATCGAGGGGCAGAGCATGCTCTCGCGCGATGTCACCTTCCCTCTCACCGTGCCCGAGGGCTGCGTGTTTGTAATGGGCGACAACCGCAACGGCTCGCTTGACTCGCGTTCCTCCCGCGTCGGAATAATCGACGAACGTCTCGTCGTAGGTCACGTTATCTTCCGTCTTTTCCCGATGAGCCGTTTCGGCTCGATTTGATGCGGGCAGAAAAGGAGCTGCAATGGCAGGAGAACAGCATACAACAAGAAATAATATAAACTGGTTTCCCGGTCACATGGCGCGGACGCGGCGGATAATGAAGGAGAGTCTGCCCCTTGTTGACATCGTTATCGAGGTGCTCGATGCGAGGATACCGCTCAGCTCGCGCAATCCCGAGATAAAAAAGCTGGTCGGCGGCAAGCCGATAATTTCGGTCTTTAACAAGATTTCACTCGCCGACCCCGACATCACCGCGCGCTGGCGCAGGGTGTTTGAGGAAGCGGGCGGCGGCTGTGCGTTTACCGACTGCACGACGGGCGCGGGAATAAAAGAGCTGCCCGTCGCGGTACGCGAGCTGCTGGCGGACAAGCTGGCGCGTTTTGAGGAAAAGGGCATGAGCGGCAGAGCCGTCCGCGCAATGGTGGTCGGCATTCCGAACGTCGGAAAATCCTCGCTCATCAACCGTCTCGCGGGCGCAAAGAAGGCACGCACCGAGGACCGACCGGGCGTAACGCTGAAAAAGCAGTGGATAAAGGCGCAGGGCGGGCTCGACCTGCTCGACATGCCGGGCGTACTGTGGCCCAAGTTTGAGGAGAAGCGGGTCGGCGAAAATCTCGCCCTGACAGGCGCTATCCGCGACGCGATACTCGACACGGAGGAGCTTGCGGTGATACTCTGCAACCGTCTGCGCAATCTCTATCCCGACCTGCTCTGCGCAAGATACAAGCTCGGCGGGCACGAGGAGATAGCGGAGCTGACCGACTATGAACTGTTTCAGCTGATAGGACGCAAGCGCGGTTTTCTTATCTCGGGCGGCGAGGTGAGCGACGAGCGCACCGCGGTCATGCTGCTCGACGAATTCCGCGGTTCAAAGATAGGGCGAATATCGCTCGAGCGCCCCGAGCCCGTAAGAAACCGCAGCTGACACCGTCCAAAATTGCCGACACTGTCCCAACTGCCGACGCTGTTTCAATCAAGTACAGGCTGAATCAAAGGATCGGATAATAATATGTGTGCAAAAAAGAAGGAATACATTCCGCTGACATACGAGCTCGAGGAACGGATGAATCCGAACGGAATGACAGCGGGCTGTGACGAGGCGGGCAGAGGTCCGCTCTGCGGTCCCGTCGTTGCCGCCGCCGTGATACTGCCGCGCGGGCTCGTGCTCGAAGGGCTCGGCGACTCGAAGAAGCTGAGCGAGCAGCAGCGCGAGCGGCTGTACAGCGAGATAATCGAGGCGGCGGTAGCCTACGGTATAGCGCAGGCATCGCCCGAGGAGATAGACCGACTGAACATCCGCGAGGCATCCATGCTCGCGATGAACCGCGCGGTCGAGCAGCTGTCGGTACAGCCCGACGGCGTGCTCGTTGACGGCAACTACGCCCGCGGCTTTGCCGTTCCCGCCGAAACGGTGGTGCACGGCGACGCGCTCTCCCCGTCGATAGCGGCAGCGTCGATACTCGCAAAGGTCACACGTGACCGCATCTGCATCGAGCTCGACAGGCAGTACCCGCAGTACGGCATCGCCGTGCACAAGGGCTACCCGACCGCCGCGCACTATGCTGCGCTGAGCGAGCACGGTCCGTGCCCGTGTCACCGCCGCAGCTTCCGTCTCGAAAAGCGGGAGAAGTCGGGCGGGCGCAAGGGCTCTGCTGCGAAAAAGCAGCCCGCCGTCACGAAAAAATCATGCGACGAAGGTCCGAGAGCAGACGCAGAAACGCACGGCAAGGGATGAGTGCTCCGAAAAAAGCCTGACGCCGTACGGCATCCGATACCCCGAGCACCGCATACTCAAAGCACTCCAAATACCCCGAAAAAGAGGCTCTGCCATGAAGGACAAAGCAGCGGAATTCATCACCCCCGAGGAGCAGGCAAAGCACAAGCGCGCCGTCGGTACGGACGGCGAGGATGCAGCATGCGAGCTGCTTGCGCAGCACGGCTATGAGATAGTCGCACGCAACTACCGCGCGGGTCGGGGGGAGATAGACATCATCGCGCGCAGTGAGCGGCACATCGTGTTCATCGAGGTCAAGACGCGCACAGCGGGCGCGCTCATTCAGGGCGCGGCTGCGGTCGACCGCAGCAAGCGGCGCAGCATCATCACCTGCGCAAAGCACTACCTCGCGACCCATCCCGTCGACCTTTATCCGCGCTTTGACGTGACCGAGGTGTATACACGGGACGGGAACATCATAGAAATTAACCATATAGAAAACGCCTTTGACGGGCGCGGCAGACCGACGGTCTGAGCTCGGATTTCTCCGACGCGACGATCCGTCTAAGCCGACACGATACGTCACCGCCGTGATATGTCACTGCAAGCACGATACGTCGCCGCCGCTGCAATATGTCACTGCAAACACGGTACGTTGCCGTTGCGGCGACATGTCACCGCCGCCGCAACGCATCACCGCCGCCCGATAAACCCCATAGCGACATGCTGTCAAGCATTTATACCAAAAGCCGCAAGGAATTTATGCTAATATAGTGTCCGAAAAGAGGTAACGCAGTATGGAAAAGCTGTCCTATTTCGATCTGCACGCAGATACCCTGACCACCCTGCTCCGCAGCGACGGAACGCTCGAGCGAAACACGCTTCAGGCAAGCATCTCGGGCGGCAGCTGCTTTGAGAGCTATTCGCAGGTCTGGGCGATATTCACCGAGCCGGGTGTCGGCTACGCCGCATCATGGGAGCATCTGCGCGCCGCGCTCTCGCACAGCGCGCGGTATCTGACGCCGCAGAGCGGCGACCCCGACACAAGCCGCCCCGCCGACCCGAGCACACTGCCGTCGGGCGGCACGCGAAGCTACACACCGTATCTCTCCGTAGAGAATGCGACGATGGTCGGGCGCGAGACAATGGAGGGAGATACCGAATATCTCGCCCGCTGCGGTGTGCGGCTCGTAGCGCCCGTATGGAGCGGCGAAAACGCGCTCGGCGGCGCGCATAATACCCATGCGGGGCTGACGAAGCTCGGCGAGGCGTTCATACGCGAGCTGATGCGGCGCGGTATGGTGCCCGATGTTTCGCATTGCTCGCACGAGAGCACGGCGCAGATAATAACGGCGGCGGAGCAGGCACACAGCCCCGCAGTTGCATCGCACTCCTGCTCGGCGGCGCTGTGCGGCGCGGGCAGGAACCTCACGGACGATGAATTTTCCGCGCTCGTGCGAATCGGCGGCATCGTCGGCGTAAGCCTGTATCCCCCGCATCTCGACGACAGCGGTCACGCGGACGCGGGACGCGCGGCGGACCATATAATGCATTATCTCTCGCTCGGCGGTGAGCGCGCCGTATGCCTCGGCTGCGACCTCGACGGAATAGAATCAACTCCCGACGGCATAAGCGGCATACGCGACCTGCCGCGTCTCGCGGATATCCTCGTCTCGCGCGGCATAGCCGCACAGACGGTAGAGCGGGTCTTTTACCGCAACGCGCAGGACTTCTTCGACCGCTGCGGACTTAAGCCGCTCGGTGCGCATGAGCTGCGCTGCGCGGCAACGACATTGCCGCCGTCGCTCGGCAGCCTGATATAAGCAGCGGCGCAATTGCGGCACATCCGAGCCTCACGGCTCCGATATATATAAATCCTCATCATATCAGTATACAGCAAAGGAAAAGAAAAACCATGATGTACATCAGCACAAGAGGCGGCGACGAGAGAGTTTCGTCCGCACAGGCAATCGCACAGGGCATAGCAAAGAACGGCGGACTTTTCGTCCCCGAGGAGCTGCCCGAAATAACCGAGGCGGAGATAACAAAGCTCATCGGCATGAGCTATCCCGAGCGGGCGGCATACGTCCTCTCAAAGTTCCTCACCGACTATACCGAGCAGGAGCTGCTCGGCTACGCAGAGCGCGCATACAGCGCGGAGCGCTTCCCCGGAGAGGGCGGCGCGGCACCCGTGCATACGCTCAGCGATAAGATATCGGTGCTCGAGCTCTTTCACGGTCCTACCTGCGCCTTTAAGGACATGGCACTCCAGATAATGCCGCATCTGCTCTCGGGCGCGCTTGAAAAGACGGGCGCGAAGGGCGATGCATTCATCCTGACCGCCACATCGGGCGATACGGGAAAGGCAGCACTCGACGGCTATCACGACGTTCCGCGCGTGCGCATCATGGTGTTCTACCCCGTGTACGGCGTCAGCCGCGTGCAGAAGCTGCAGATGTCGACGCAGGTGGGCGAGAACGTAATGGTCTGCCCCGTCAAGGGTAACTTCGACGATACGCAGACAGGCGTAAAGCGAATCTTCACCGACCCCGAAGCAAATAAGTACCTTGCCGAGCGCGGATACTTCTTTTCGAGCGCAAACTCCATCAACTGGGGGCGTCTCGCACCGCAGATAGTCTACTATGTATCGGCATACTGCGATATGGTCGCATCGGGCAGACTTAAGCTCGGCGAGCAGCTTGATGTTTCGGTGCCTACCGGTAACTTCGGCGATATCTTTGCCGCATATATAGCAAAGCGCTGCGGACTGCCGCTCGGCAGACTCGTCTGCGCCTCGAATAAGAACCGCATCCTCACCGACTTCCTCGCAACGGGCACATATGACCGTAACCGCGATTTCTATACCACCATGTCGCCGTCGATGGATATCCTCATCTCGTCCAACCTCGAGCGCCTGCTCTGGTTCATCGCGGGCGCAGACGCTACGCGCGGCTTTATGGAGAACCTTACAAGCGGCGGCTGCTATACCGTTCCCGCCGATATCCTCGCCGCCGCACGCCGCGATTTCTACGGCGCAAGCTGCAACGAGGAGCAGACTGCGGAGTGCATCCGCAGCACCTACGAGAAGTACGGCTACCTCATCGACCCGCATACCGCAGTCGGTCTGTACTGCGCCGAGACGTATATCGACGGGGAGAAGCCGCAGAATAAGCTGCTCTGCGTCTCGACCGCAAGTCCGTATAAGTTCGCCTCGAACGTCTACCCTGCACTGACGGGCAAGAAGCTCGACGACGAATTTGAGTGCATCGACGAGACCGCACGTCTTACAGGCGTAACGCCGCCCGCACCGCTGTCCGAGCTGCGCTCTAAAACGGTCCGTTTCGACCCCGATAAGTATTCCATGCCCGAGGATATGCTCGACTGCGTTAAACGCTTCGCCGATAAGTAATACTTTAGGCGTATGCCGCTGAGTAATACTTTAAGTACCTCACTGCCGAGTAATACTTCAAGCGCTTCAACGCCGAGAAATAAAAGGACTCCGGGGTCGGCTGCTGCCTTCCCCGGGGTCCCGCCGTTGTATATATCGGAACGAATCGTCTTTCGTTGGTTTGACTTTGCAGCGGTTTGACTTTGCCATAGTTCGGCTTTGCCATGGTTCGGCTTTGCCATGGTTCGGCTTTTCGTCGGTACACGCTCTGCGAGCGTGAAAAACCTCGCCAGCGGCAGCGCGGTACACACTAAAGCCCCGCAGCAAACCAAAAGGCTTTTCAGAGGTTTTACGAAAACCTCGCCGCCCTCCGTTAGATTCCCTTCTGCTTAAAAGTCGCGCAGACCGTATCCGTACACGACGACGCATACCCCGGTCCTACCGCGATCTTACCCGCGGTGCAGTCGCACTCACCCTCGTGATAAACGCAATTCTTGACATCGCAGCATACACCCTTGATGTGGTCGCAGCCGCACGAATTACCGTTGTGATCTTTCATTATAAAAGTACCTTCACTTTCCCGCCGCACGGGGCAGAGAGCCGAGGCGGCAAAAATTTTGAGGCTTTTTCAGCCGACGGTAGTTTGCGCAGCACGCGGTTCGATTATTCGCTCGGGACACATTTTAATTAAAATCCGACACCGCATAACGCGCCGATAAAATACAGCCGAGCCTCCGCGCCGAAAATTCATTATCTTTAATACGCAAATCTCTGCATTCTACCCGACACAAGCACCGCGCGTTTGCGCGATATCATCCGATATCATCCTATCACCCGATATTATCCGATATCAACCTAAAAAGGAGGTCCCCGAATGTCGCTTTTTGCCCTGTCCGACACGCATCTGTCGCTGTCGACCGATAAACCGATGGACATATTCGGTTCCCGCTGGCAGCAGCACGATAAAAGAATAAGCGAGGCATGGACGGAGACGGTCGGCGACGGCGATACCGTCGTTATCGCGGGCGATATATCGTGGGCGATGTCGATGGACGATGCCCTGACCGATCTTGCTTATCTCGACCGACTCCCGGGGCGAAAGCTCATCGGTCGCGGAAATCACGACTACTGGTGGGGCACCGTAAATAAGATGAAGAAATTCTTCGTTGAGCAGCACGGTCTGTCCACCCTGGAATTTCTCTATAATAATGCCTTTGAGGTCGGGGAGTTCATCGTCTGCGGCTCACGCGGCTGGTGGGGCGGCGAGGGGCTGTGCCCGAGCGGCGTCGACTACGGAAAGATAGTTGCACGCGAAGCGCTGCGGGTCGGGCTGAGTCTCGACGCGGGTGAGCGTCTGCGCGCGGCGGCACACGAGCGCGGAGAGGAGCGCGAGCTGCTTGTCTTTCTCCATTTTCCGCCGGCATTCCGCGACTACCGCTGTGAGGAGATAATCTCGGTGCTGCGGCAGCACGGCGTAAAACGCTGCTTCTACGGTCATATCCATAACAGCTACGACACCCCCCCTGCGTTCGGGGAAGGCGGAATAGAATACTCAATTACCTCCGCCGATTATCTCAAATTCCGTCCCCTGCTCATCGAAAAATGCGCCGCAGCACCCGAAAAAAGCATATTTCCGCCCTGTGAGGGCGAAATCAGGTAATAATTTTCAGCCTATCTATTGACTTTACGGTCAAAAGCGGCTAAAATAGAAACGATAATGATTTACTATCGATAAATATGTTCTCATCGGAGGAAACAAAAAAACATGGGATTCAAGAAAGTAACAAAGGTCGACAACGGTAAGGTTGAGATCGAATTTTCCATCGACAAGGCAAAGTTTGATGCCGAGCTCGCTAAGGTGTTCAAGAAGAGAGCTGCCCGCATGGCAGTTCCCGGCTTCCGTAAGGGTAAGGCTCCCCGCAGCATAATCGAAAAGATGTACGGCAAGGGCGTATTCTATGAGGATGCCATCAATAACCTTCTGCCCGAGGCATATGAGGAGGCAGCAAAGGAATCCGCTGCCGAGCTCGTCAGCCGCCCCGAGTTCGAGATTGTTTCGGTAGGCGACGGCGATGTTGAGCTCAAGGCTACCGCATTCGTAAAGCCCGAGGTTGAGGTTAAGGATTATAAGGGCATCAAGGCAGATAAGGTCGTCACCCCCGTCACCGACGAGATGGTCGACGCTGAGATTCAGCGCGTAAGAGAGAGGAACGCACGTCTTGTAGACGTTACCGACCGCGCAGCAGAAATGGGCGACACCGTTAAGATTGACTTTGACGGCTATGTTGACGATAAACAGTTCGACGGCGGCAAGGGCGAGGATTATTCGCTCAAGCTCGGCTCCGGCACGTTCATCCCCGGCTTCGAGGAGCAGATCGTCGGTCACAGCATCGGCGATGAGTTCGACGTAAACGTAACCTTCCCCGAGGATTACGGTCACGCAGAGCTCGCAGGTAAGCCCGCTGTATTCAAGTGCAAGCTCCATGCCATCCAGCTCACCGAGCTCCCCGAGCTCGACGACGACTTTGCAGTCGACGTATCCGAGTTCAATACCCTTGACGAGTACAGGGCTGACGTTCGCAAGAAGCTCGAGCAGAAATACGAGAACAGCGCAGACAACGCTCTTGAGGGCAAGCTCATCGACGGCATGCTCGAGAACTTCAGCGCCGAGGTACCTGAGTGCATGATAGACGACGAGGTAGAGAACATCGTCCGCGAGCGCGACTATCAGCTCCGCAGCCAGGGTCTCGACCTTGCTACATATCTCAAGTACATGAACGCATCGCTCGACGATATGCGCGCACAGCTCCGCCCGATGGGTGAGCGTCAGGTCAAGACCAGACTCGCACTTGAGAAGATCGCTCTGCTCGAGAAGCTTGAGGCTACCACAGACGACATCGAGGCAGAGTACAAGAAGCTCGCAGAGCAGTACTCGATGGAGATAGAGAAGGTCAAGGAAGCACTCTCCGCAGATAACCTTACCTCAGACATCGTTCTGCGTAAGGCTATCGACTTCGTAAAGGCTCACGCCGCAATCACCGAAAAGACCGCAGATGAGGCTGAGGCAGAGGCAAAGAAGCCCGCTAAGAAGGCTCCCGCTAAGAAGTCGACCAAGACCGCAGCCAAGAAGGAAAAGGCTGAGGGCGAGGCTGAGACCGAGGAAGCTCCTAAGCCTAAGAGAACCAGAAAGACCAAGGCAGAGAAGGAAGCAGAGGCTGCTGCCGAGGCAAAGAACGAAGAGAATAAGTAATCGGGGAAATGCAGCGCGGACGGCGGACGGTCGGTTTTACAGCCGATGAATATTCCGCCCGGGTCGTGTCTACAATTCTATAAGAGCCCGAGCACATAAAAAATATGTATCCGAGAGCACAGTGAGATGCGGGCAACGTTTTCTCGCTGTGCTCTTATGTCCCGAAGCGACGCTTCGGCACGGTATATGTAAGGTATAATGAAAGGAAAAACCATTATGGCACTTGTACCAACCGTAATCGAACAGACCGGCAGAGGCGAGAGAGCATATGATATCTACTCCCGCCTGCTCAACGACCGTATCGTATTCCTCGCAGACGAGGTAAACGACGTCACCGCATCGCTGGTAGTAGCGCAGCTGCTCTTTCTTGAGGCGCAGGACCCCGATAAGGACATCAGCCTCTACATCAACAGCCCCGGCGGCTCGGTCAGCGCAGGTCTTGCAATATACGACACCATGAACTATATCAAATGCGACGTTTCCACCATCTGCATCGGCATGGCGGCGAGTATGGGCGCGTTCCTGCTCTCCTCCGGCGCAAAGGGTAAGCGGTTTGCACTGCCTAACAGCGAGATAATGATACATCAGCCGCTCGGCGGAATGCAGGGTCAGGCATCGGATATCAAGATCCACGCCGACCACATCCTCCATACGCGCGAGCGCCTGAACAGCATCCTTGCAAGCAACACGGGAAAGCCGCTTAAGATCATCGAGCGCGATACCGAGCGCGATAACTTCATGACCGCAGCAGAGGCTGCCGAGTACGGTCTCATCGACAAGGTATACGAGAAGCGCGCGTAAGGTGTACGCCTGACAGAAAGGACACATTTTTCAGATGGCAAATAACAGAAACAGCGGCGGAGACCGCCCTACCTGTTCGTTCTGCGGCAGAGACGAGAATCATGTCAGCTTCATGATACCCTCGCCTACCGGGCTGCTTATCTGCGACCACTGCATTGATATATGCAACGAGATAATCGACGAACAGCTCGGCGGAGACCGCCGCACCCACGCGGCATCGGCAGCCGACGAGACGCAGCCGCTTACCTTCGAGACGCTTCCCCGCCCCGCGGAGATAAAGGCGTCGCTCGATGAGTACGTCATCGGTCAGGATAAGGCAAAGAAGGTGCTCTCGGTCGCGGTGTATAATCACTATAAGAGGATACTCCAGCTGCCGAAGCAGACGGGTAAGGGAAAGAAGAAATCCGAGCCCGAGCAGAAGCCCGATGTAGAGCTGCAGAAGAGCAACGTTCTGCTGCTCGGACCGACGGGCGTCGGTAAGACCTATCTCGCTCAAACGCTCGCAAAGACGCTGCGCGTGCCCTTCGCCATTGCCGACGCGACCACCCTCACCGAGGCAGGCTACGTCGGAGAGGATGTCGAGAATATACTTCTGCGCCTTATTCAGGCGGCGGATTTCGACATCGAACGAGCGGAGCGCGGAATAATCTATATCGACGAAATAGATAAGATATCCCGCCGCAGCGAAAATCGCTCCATCACCCGCGACGTTTCGGGCGAGGGTGTTCAGCAGGCGCTGCTCAAGATACTTGAGGGTACGGTTTCAAACGTTCCCCCGCAGGGCGGAAGAAAGCACCCGAATCAGGAGTTCATTCAGATAAATACCGAGAATATCCTCTTTATCTGCGGCGGCTCGTTCGACGGCATATCCGAGCAGGTCGAGACAAGACGCGGTAAGCAGACGATGGGATTTTCGGGCGAGGTGCGCTCTAAGACCGAAAAGAACCTCTCGGATATCTACGCGGATATCACCCCGCACGATATCGTTAAATACGGGCTCATACCCGAGCTCGTCGGCAGACTACCCGTGCTCGTAGGTCTCGAGGACCTCGACCGCGCGGCGCTCGTCCGTATACTCCGCGAGCCGAAAAACTCGATAATCAAGCAGTACGAGCGGCTCTTTGAGCTCGACAACTGTAAGGTCGAGTTCACCGACGGAGCACTCAATGCCATCGCAGAGCTCGCTATTGAGCGCGCGACCGGTGCACGCGGACTCCGCGCTATCACCGAGGAGGCTATGATCGACGTTATGTACGATGTCCCGTCCGACCCTACCATCGAAAAGGTCATCATCGACGAGGACGTAATCAAACACAAAAAGAAGCCCGAGATAGTCCATCGCGCATAATATCAAGTCGCGACCGACTGCTCGTCTATCACTCATAGTACCGAAACGCGACCGACTCCCACCGCATAAACGAAGAAAGGATTCCCGCAGAGCATTGCGCTCCGCAGGAGTCCCTTTTTTGATGCTCAGCAGCTTAAAGCTAAAAACTAAAAAGCACTCTGAAATCCCGCTGCATATCCCAGCTTAAACATCGGGTGTACACGCTCTGCGAGCGTGAAAAACTAAAGCGCTGTACGTGCATTCTCCAAATAAGAAATGCGAGGCGTAATGCCCGCCGAGCATTTCGGACGATAACTCGCCTTTGCGCTATCGGCTGAACAGTCAGGGGGAGATACATAAGAGGGGGAACCGGCGCGGCCATATGCTCGCGAATGCGGGCATCCTCAGCGCCGCCCCCTCTTATGCGCGCTTTTCTTTCCGCCGCTTTCTTTT
>URDX01000020.1 GCA_900546695.1 uncultured Eubacteriales bacterium
CTTGCGGAGCAAGATTGCCGTCATTGACGGCAAAGAAAAACTTCATGTTGAATCGCATTGCGATTCAACGTCGCCTCCGCTCGCACAAAGAAAAGCGGCTAAGGCTCTGATTCACCTGAATTCGTAGTGACAACACACCGTGATAAACTAAAAATTCCGCTATAAACAAAGCCGATAAAACACATTGAAAATCCTTGCAGCGGTTCAATGAGGGAGGCAGACACGCGCGGAATCTACGACGGTATTATCAGCGTGATTTTAAGCCAAATCAATGCGCAATTACCACCAATGTCCCGCCCCGACAAATCCTTCACATGCAAAAACGCCCTGCATCGCAATCACATGCGGTGCAGGGCGCTGTTATCATATTCTTATATCCGCTTACGGCACATTAAGCGCTCGGCGCGCTCAGATCTCGCCCGACAGAACGTCGAGATACAGCTGCTCCATCCGTCTGCCGAACGTCTCCGCGCCGAACGCCTCGGCGTTCTCAAGTGAGCGGAGCTGCATATCATGCGCGAGCTCGCGGTCGGAGAGGATGCGCATCACCCCGCGCACAAACTCCGTCTCCGTCTCGTACTGATACCCGTTTTCACCGTCGTCGAGCACCCCGCAGAGGCAATCGTCGCGGCGGCACACGAGCGGCAGCCCGCTCGACAGCGCCTCAACATAGGTCAGCCCCTGAGATTCGCTCGTCGACGCGCAGACGAAGATATCCCCCGTCTGATAATACTTGTAGACCTCGGTGCGGTTTATCATGCCCGCAAATACGACATTTTTCGTCACTCCGACCTCGCCCACATGCCGCTCAAGCTCGGCGCGGTGAGGACCGTCGCCCACTATCAGCAGCTTTATCTCGGGGTCTGCGCGCAGCAGCGCGGGCATGTACGAAACTATCTCGTCAAGGTTCTTTTCCGCGGCAAGGCGGCAGACCGAAACGATGGTTTTCCCCGCCGTCAGACCGTACCTTGCGAGCAGCTGCTCCCTCTCCTCGCGGCTGATGCGGCGCGAAAAGCGCTCGAGCTCGATACCCGTCGGTATAACGGTTATCGGGCAGCTGACATTGTAGCCCTGCTCGGTGCGGCGGAGCTTATCCGACGGCACGACAAGCGCGCTCGCGGGGTTGTAATAGCGGTTGCTCAGCCGACGGATGATGTACCTTCCTATCCGCTTGCTCGGGCAGAAATAGCCGATATAATCCTCATACACCGTGTGGCAGGTCACCACAAACGGTATACCGAGCTCGCGAATCACCCGCGTTGCGAGCTTGCGGGTGGAAAATTCGGTCTGAACATGGACGATATCGGGCTTCCATGCGATTATCTTTTTGATAAGCGGTCCCTTTCTGCGCAGACTCAGACGCGCATCGGGGTAGACGGGAACATGAAATGAGGAGATGAAAAAATCACCGTTCTTCTCAAAGGAACGATAGGTCGGCGAGAGCGCAAGTATACGCACCTCATGCCCGAGTCTGCGCAGCTCATCGCGCAGCAGCATGACCGAGCTCGTCACGCCGCTGACCTGATATTCGTATTGATCTGTCGAGATAAGTATCTTCATAACGCATCCGCCCGTTCGTCTCGGTTGTGGTATTGCTGTTTAAACAGTATATCCCGCAAAAGTTAACATTCTTTTTACCTGCGGTAAAATTTTGCAAAAATCCGCGTAACGCCCTCGCGCAGGGTCAGATCTCGTAGTCGAAGCAGCTGCGCACGGCGGTATACGGGCGCACGTACGTGTTCGCGACGGCGACATGCGCGGGATGAACGGAGTAGCCGCGCAGCGCATCGGGGGTCGTAAAGGTCGTGTCGAGCATCATGTCGACGTTCGACGACGGAAGCGGCTCGATGTTGACCGTGATTGCGCTCAGCCCGTCAATCTTGCCGAGCAGCCCTTCAAGCGCCGCCTTTGCCTCTGCCTTGACCTTCTGCTTTTCCTCTGCGTTAAGATCCTCTCTGAGCTTCCAGAGTATTACGTGCTTTGTCATGATTTTTCTCCTTTGAGTTTTATATTTTCGGTCGTTGCCGACTTTTTTGCATGGTGTTACAGCTTTTCTCCCGTAAGCTTCGCGATACACTCCACATGCCCCGTATCCGGGAACATATCTATCGGTATCAGCTCGCCGCAGACGGTGATGCCGCGCTTCTTCAGCATTGCAAGGTCACGCGCGAGGGTCTGCGGATTGCAGGACATATAGACGAGCGAGCGTGCGGACGCAGCGAGCTCTGCGAGTCGGTCGATGAGTGACGGCGAGCAGCCCGCGCGCGGCGGGTCGACGATGACAACATCGTACTGCCCCGGCTCGGCATCGCCCGCATCGCCGCAGATATAGCGTGCGAGTCTGCCGCTGCCGCGCGGCTGAGCGGGAGCTGAGCACCCGTCTGCATTGCCGTTCGGGATGTCGTTTGCCGTTGCGGCAGCATCATCCGTTGCGGAGGAGCGATTGCTGCCGTCGTCAGATTGGGCGGCACCGCTTAGCATCTCATCCGACAGCACAAAGCCCGCGTTCCCGGCGTTAAAGCGTGCGTTTTCGACCGCAGCGGGAACTATCTCAATCCCCGTGAGCGAAACATCGGAGAGCCCTGCCGTTACCGAAAGCCCGATAGTGCCGATACCGCAATAGAGGTCGAGCACACGATCACCCGCGCGCAGGTCGGCGAGCTCGGCTATCTTTCTGTATGCGAGCTCCGCTCCGTCGTGATTTACCTGATAGAAGGACGCGGGAGAGATGCGGAAATCCACCCCGCAGAGACAGTCTGTCACGTATTCGCTGCCGCAGATAAGCTCGTATCGGTCGCCGAGAATGACGTTCGTATCGGCGCTGTTATAGTTGAGCAGAAAGCCGCTGACCTGCGGAAAGCGCCCGCGCAGTGCGTCGCCGAGCTGCTTTGCCGCCGCAGGGCGGCTGCGAACGACAAGACAGACGGCAAGGCTCTGCACACCCGCACCGCTCACGCCGCAGCGCATATACAGATGCCGCGCCTCGCTGATGCCCAGCCGCTCTATCTGCTCCCGCATCCATTCGGCGATGCCGCTCATGGCGGGGTGCTGAAGCAGACAATCGGTGCACGGGATTATCTCGTGCGAGCGGGGCGCGTAACAGCCCATGACGGCTTTGCCGTCCGAAAGCGACACGGGTAGCTGCAGCTTATTGCGGTAGCCGCGGCGATTCTGCGCGGCAAGCACCTCTGCGACCGAAAGATCGAGTCCCGCACGGCGCATTGCGCTCTCTACCGTGCCGCGCTTGAGCTCAAGCTCATGCTCCCGCGTTATGCCGACATAGGTACAGCCGCCGCATCGGCGCGAAACGGGGCACGGATGAGGCTCGCGGTACGTCGACGGTCGGACAAGCTCCTCGATGCGCGCAACATCGTAGCTCGCGCACTCCTTTATCACCTTGACCTTAGCGATATCGCCGTCCACTCCGTGCTGAACGAACAGCACCTTTCCGCCATCGCGCGCTATCCCGTAGCCGAGATTGCTGATGTCGGTTATCTCGACCTCTGCCGTGCGCGCCGCCGCGCCCTTTTTCTTTTTCTGCTTCATCCGAAAAATCTCCCGCGCTGCCGCCGCTTTTCCATGGGCGGTGCACCGCCCGTTTTGTCTATTATAACAGATTACGCCCGCTGCGTCAACGCCGCAGTTTCGCAAGCGGTTTAAGGATCAATCGGTGCACAGATGAGCAGTACCGATCTGATTGGCGGCTGCTACGCACTGCGCGGTTGCAGCCCGGGAGCTCTTTCAGGATGGCTTTCCCTCCGAAAAGCTGAAAAAATGAGCATCCGTTTGCACAGCGCCCGGCACGGCCGGATGTGTAAACGGATGCTCCGCCGCTCTGCCGAACAGCAGAGCCGAGCCTTTTGCGTTACGGCAAGCTGCGTTTCTGACAGAGCTTAGGACCGAATTATTCTGTAGCAGTATCATGCTCCGGCGTGCGGCGCGGGAGACGAACCGTGACTGTCGTACCCTCTCCGAGCGTGCTCTCGAGCGAGACCTTTGCGCCGAGCACCGCTGCGGCGTGCTTTACTATCGAAAGCCCGAGACCCGTGCCTCCGACCTCCTTCGAGCGGCTCTTATCCACACGGTAGAAGCGCTCGAACACGCGCTCGCGCGCCTCGGGCGGTATTCCGATGCCCGTATCCGCGACCGAGAGAACGGTCTCCTCTCCGTCGCCGCGCAGCGTGAGCCTGACCGACCCGCCTGCGCGGTTATACTTTATCGCATTATCGAGCAGGTTGTACATAACGGTCGAGAGCAGCGGAGGAACGGTATAGAGCATACGCTCCCCGAGCCCGCTCATATCCGACTCTAGCTTAACGCCCGCGCGCTCTGCTGCGGGCTCTGCGGTGCGCAGCTCCTGAGCGGCGAGCTCGCCGACATCGGCTGTCTGCCACTGCATATCGCCCGCGCCCTCATCGAGATGCGAGAGCTTGATTATATCCTCGACGAGCGATATCATCCGCTGCGATTCCGCGCTTATGCGCTCGGAAAAGCGAGGTACATCCTCCGGCTTTACCATGCCGCTCGAAAGCAGCTCTGCGCAGCCCGAGATATTCTGCAGCGGGGTTTTGAGCTCGTGCGAGACGTTTGCGGTAAACTCGCGCCGTGTCTGCTCCGCCCGCTCCTTCTCGGTGATATCGAACACTATGAGTGCGATGCCCGAGACCCTGCTCTCCGATTTGCTCTCCGACATTATCGGGCTCGCGCACAGCTGATAGCTGCCTCCGTCAAGCTCGATGATGCGTTCGCCGTGCTCGCCGCCGCTCTGTGCGGCGGATATCAGCTCGCGCAGCTCCTTGCTGTCGCTGAAAAGCAGCAGATCCTTGCCTATGCAGTAGCTGCTGATGCCGAGCAGACGGAGCGCGGATTCGTTTATGCTGAGCACCGCTCCGCTCTCGCTGAGCAGAACTATGCCCTCGCTCATGTTGCGGGTTGCGGTGTCGAATTCCTTTGTCTTTCGGTCAAGCTCCGCCTTCTGCATGCGCAGCTGATTCTTCTGACCTACTATGCGGTCGATGAGCGGAGAAAGCTCCTCGTAATAGCTGCCCGGTTCGGGATGCTCGAGGTCGAGCTCGTTGAGTGGCCGCACGATGCGGCGGGAGAGCCGATACGCGAGCAGCAGCGAGAGCGCAAGCGCGATGCCGAACACCGCAAGAATGGGAGATATCATCGAGAGGATAAGCACCCACCAGCTCAGATGCGACGCGGAAAGACGCAGCACCGAGCCGTCATCAAGTCTGCGCGCGCAGTAGAGCTGGCGCTCGGTAAGGGTGGTGGAATAGCGCGAGCTCTCTCCCTCTCCATCTGCAAGCGCCGCCTTTATCTCCTCGCGCTCGAGATGGTTTTCCATCCCCGTCGGGTCAGCCTTGTTATCGTATGTCACGCTGCCGTCGGGCTGTATCCATGTTATGCGCAGATCGTCGTCCGTTTTGCCGAGAGAGCGGAGATAATCCACCCCCGATATCTCGACGGCATCAGCCACAAGCTCGGTCTCCGAGCGTAGGCGGGTCATCTGAGTCCCCGAAAAATAATCGTACAGCACGCCCATAATGAGCACGAGTGAGGCGAGAAAGACCGCTATCGCGACCGTGCTTATCGAACGGAAAATTCGGCTCGTCATGACCTCTCCTCCATTCTGTAGCCGACGCCGCGCACCGTCTCGATGAGCTCGCCCGCAGCGCCGAGCTTTGTCCGCAGAGTTCCGATATGGACATCGACCGTGCGCGTCTCGCCGATATAGTCGACGCCCCATATGCGCGCAAGCAGCTGGTCGCGCGTAAATACGATGCCCCTGTTCTCCGAGAGCAGACGCAGCAGCTCGAACTCCTTGAGCGTCAGCGTCACCTCAGCGCCGTCAACGGTGACGCGGTGACGTACGGCATCGAGTGCGATGGGTCCGACATGCAGCACATCGTCGCTGCGGGGGGTGCTGCGGCGCAGCACCGCACGGACGCGGGAGACCATCTCCATCATGCCGAAGGGCTTTGCGAGAAAGTCGTCCGCGCCGAGATCGAGCCCGATAACCTTGTCATACTCGGTGCTCTTTGCCGTCGCCATTATAACGGGAATATCCGCGGTCGCAGCCGTGCTGCGCAGCCGCTTAAGCACGGTTATACCGTCCTCCCCCGGAAGCATGATATCGAGCATGATAAGCTCCGGGCGCTCCGCGGCGAGCGCATCCCACAGCCCGCTTGAGTCGGGAAAGCCCTTAGCCTCAAAGCCGGATACCGTCAGTGTATATATCATCAGGTCGCGAATGCCGCTATCGTCCTCTACACAGTAGATCATCTGCGATACCTTCCTTTCTTACACATCCTTATTATACAACGGGTATGTAAGTTCTCATAGCGTCGTTTTGTAAAATCTATGTAAAGTGCCTGCATCGGCAGCCCTGCAGTGATGCGGAAGCTCCGCCCGTCGCCCGATATGCAGTGCTTTTCGGGATTTTTGACCGATGCACGGCGACCGAATCCCGCCGCCCGCACATGCCGCTGCCTTATTTTATTTCATTATATCATGTTCGCGCCCGCCTGTCATCAATATTTTTCAAAAATTACTTGTTATTTCCGCCGAGGTATTCGCGTCGTTCCGTGCTGAGCCGTGTCACAATTTGTTTTCCATTTAATAACTTAACGGAAATGATACGAATTAATTTGCTCCGTCGGCTTGACACAGCCGCTGCGGAATGCTACAATAGGAGCAGCTTAAGGGTCTCCTGCGACTGACGGAGTTATTGCAGAGTACTGCAAGGGAACAGGGGACTGTCATTTACGGGGCGAGAGTCCCGTCAGCCGACCGTCTGGGCGCAGTTAAGTTTCTATGGCTTAACTGCGCCCTTATCTGTTTTTAGGAGGTATTACGGATGAAAAAAGTCGGAATCGTTATGGGCAGCGACAGCGATCTGCCGATCGCCGAAAAGGCGGTGAGCGTACTGCTCGAGCTCGGCATCCCCTACGAGGTACATGTGTATTCCGCGCACAGAACGCCCGCTGCGGCGGCAGACTATGCCCGCAGGGCGGAGGAGCGCGGCTTCGGCATTATTATTGCGATAGCGGGAATGGCGGCGCATCTCGCGGGCTCGCTCGCGGCGGGAACCACCCTGCCCGTGATAGGTATACCCTGCAAATCGAATACACTCGACGGCATTGACGCTCTCCTGTCGACGGTACAGATGCCCTCCGGTATCCCGGTGGCAACGGTAGCGATAAACGGGGGAGTCAATGCCGCTTTGCTCTCGGCGCAGATAATCGCGCTCGGCGAGCCCGAGCTTGCCGCACGGCTGCGTGAGAGACGGCAGCGCGAGGCTGAGGCGGTCCTGCAGAAGGATTCTGATATCTCGGCGCGGTTCGGCTGAAAAAGCTGCGCGGTTCGGCTGAAACGGTCGTGCGATGCGGCGGCGGGCTTATTCGTAAGATGCGGCATCCCCGCGCGGCGGTCAAAACACTCAAATAATCACAATAACAGGTCATAAATCACATACAAAAAAAGGAGAAACAGCGATGGAAAAGAGAGAGCTTATCTATGAGGGCAAGGCAAAGCGCGTTTACGCAACCGACAAGGCAGACGAGGTCATAGTCTCCTACAAGGACGATGCGACCGCGCTTGACGGACTGAAGAAGGGCACCATCGAGGGCAAGGGCGCGATAAACAACCGCATGTCCAACTATCTGATGACCCTGCTCGAGAAGAAGGGCGTTCCCACCCATCTCGTCCGCGAGCTCAGCGACCGCGAGACGGTGGTAAAGCGCGTCTCGATAGTGCCGCTCGAGGTAATAATCCGCAATATTTCGGCAGGCTCCTTTGCAAAGCGCTACGGCGTTGAGGAGGGCATCGTTTTCGACGAGCCGACCATCGAGTTCTCCTATAAGAACGACGACCTGCACGACCCGCTCATCAACAGCTATCACGCGCTTGCGCTCGGACTCGCGACAAAGGGCGAGATAGAGACCATCAAGCGCTACGCCTTCACCGTAAATTCGGTACTCTGCGAGTATTTTCTCGGACTCGGCGTACGCCTCGTTGATTTTAAGCTCGAGTTCGGCAGACTGCCGAGCGGCGAGATAGTGCTCGCGGACGAGATATCGCCCGACACCTGCCGCTTCTGGGATGCAAAGACTAACGAAAAGCTCGACAAGGATCGCTTCCGCCGCGACATGGGCGGAGTTGAGGAAGCCTACAAGGAAATGATGCACAGAGTTTTGGGAGAGTAAAGATGTCAGGCTTACACGAAGAATGCGGAGTTTTCGGTATCTACTCGCCGACCGTCCGCGAGGGAATAGCGAGCGACGTATACTACGGTCTGTACGCGCTGCAGCACCGCGGTCAGGAGTCCTGCGGCATCGCGGTGAATAACTGCGGGATATTCGAGAGCTACAAGGATCTCGGGCTGGTGAACGACGTTTTCGGTAAGAGCAGACTCGCATCGCTCGGCGAGGGCAGCATCGCTCTCGGACACGTCCGCTACGGCACGACGGGCTCGAACGACCGCAGCAACGCACAGCCCATCATAGTTAACCACATCAAGGGCAGAATGGCGGTCGCGCACAACGGAAACCTCACAAACTCCTATGAGCTGCGCGAGGCGCTTGAGCTGAAGGGCTCGATATTCCACACCACATCGGACACCGAGGTCATCTCCTATATAATCACCGAGGAGCGTATAAAAGCCCCCTCCATCGAGATGGCGGTGCGCCGCGCGATGGAGCGGATAAACGGCGCGTACTCGCTCGTTGTGATGTCGCCGACGAAGCTCATCGCCGCGCGCGATGCTCACGGCTTCCGCCCGCTCTGCTACGGCAGACTGCCCGACGGCAGCTATGTGGTTGCCTCCGAAACCTGCGCGCTCGACGCGGTGGGTGCGACCTTTGAGGCGGATGTACGCCCCGGCGAGATAATCGTTTTCGGCGAGGACGGGATAAAGCATATAACCGACCTCTGCGACACCGCACCGAAGCGCATCTGCGTATTCGAGTACGTATATTTCGCACGTCCCGACTCTATGATAGACGGCTGCAGCGTTCATGAGGCGAGACGGCGCGCGGGCGCATTTCTCGCGTTGCAGCATCCCGTTCAGGCGGATGTAGTCGTCGGCGTGCCCGATTCGGGGCTTGATGCCGCGATAGGCTACTCGCAGCAGTCGGGCATACCCTACGATATCGGTCTTATCAAGAACAAGTACATCGGCAGGACCTTTATCTCCCCCGGACAGTCAAACCGCAGCGACCTTGTGCGCATCAAGCTCAACCCCATCGAGCGCACCGTGCGCGGCAAGCGCGTAGTACTGATAGACGACTCGATAGTCCGCGGCACGACAAGCGCGCGGATAGTCCGTCTGCTGCGCGAATCGGGCGCGGCGGAGATACACATGCGTATCTCCGCACCGCCGTTCGTCAGCCCCTGCTATTACGGCACCGACATTGATTCCAAGGAAAATCTGATAGCATGTCACCACACCGTTGAGGAGACGGCGGCTATGATAGGCGCGGACACGCTCGGCTACCTGAGCATCGAGAACGTACGTCAGATAGCCTGCGGCGACGGCTGCGACGGCTACTGCACCGCATGCTTTGACGGCAGATATCCCACCGAGATACCGCAGCACACCGAGAAGAGCCGCTTTGAGGAAAAGCTGCAAAAAGGAAACAGTGATAAGGAGAAACAGTAATGGAAGCATCAAGATCCGAAGCATACGCAGCGGCGGGAGTCGACATCACCGCCGGCTACAGGGCGGTAGAGCTGATGAAGGCGCATATCGCGCGCACCATGACGGCGGGAGTCGGCTCGGATATAGGCGGCTTCGGCGGTCTGTTTGAGCTTGATACGCGCGGAATGGAGCGCCCCGTGCTCGTCAGCGGAACCGACGGAGTGGGCACTAAGCTCAAGCTCGCCTTTCTTGCAGACAAGCACGACACCGTAGGCATCGACTGCGTTGCAATGTGCGTGAACGACATCATATGCTGCGGCGCAAAGCCGCTCTTCTTCCTCGATTATATCGCCTGCGGAAAGAACGTTCCCGAAAAGATAGCCGACATCGTAAAGGGCGTCTGCGACGGCTGTGTTCAGTCGGGCGCTGCGCTCATAGGCGGCGAGACCGCCGAGATGCCCGGCTTTTATCCGGAGGATGAATACGACCTTGCGGGCTTTTCGGTCGGCATAGTCGACCGCTCGAAGGTCGTCGACAACAGCACCATGCAGGAGGGCGATATAATCATCGCACTGCCCTCGTCGGGCGTTCACTCGAACGGCTTTTCGCTTGTCCGCCGTGTACTCGACGTTGAGCACGGCGACATCTCATCGCCCGTCGCGGAGCTCGGCGGCAGAAGCATCGCCGAGACGCTGCTCACACCGACAAGAATATATGTAAAGCCGGTCCTCGCGCTGCTTGAGCAGGTACGCGCAAAGGGCATATCGCACATCACGGGCGGCGGCTTCTATGAGAACATCCCGCGCAGCATACCGAGCGGTCTCGGTGCGGTGATCGACCGCGAGAGCGTCCGCGTGCTGCCGATATTCGACCTCATCGCGCAGAGGGGCGGCATATCCGAGAGAGATATGTTCAACACCTTTAATATGGGCGTAGGAATGAGCATCGTCGTAGCCGAGCAGGACGCAGACCGCGCGCTTGCGCTGCTCCGTGAGCAGGGCGAGGATGCCTATGCGATAGGTCATATCGAGCGCAGAGAGGACAAGATAACCATCCGCTGAGCGGATGCACGCGGCATGCGGCAGGGCTACCGCCCGTCGGGTGCGGCATGAATTATTTCGGGAGGCGCGGCTGCCCCGGCGGCTGCAGAACATGAATTATTTCGGGAGGCGCGGCTGCCCCGGCGGCTGCAGAACTTGTATGAATAACAACACCGAAGGCAGGGTCGGCATCGCCGTGCTCGTCTCAGGCGGCGGCACCAACCTACAGGCACTGATAAACGCGGAGCGCGACGGCATCATCCGCAGCGGCAGCATACGGCTCGTGATATCGAGCCGCAGCGACGCATACGCGCTGACCCGCGCCCGCGAGGCGAGCATTCCGACCGCCGTCGTTTCAAAGAAGGAATGCGGCGGACAGGCGGAGGCGGAGCGCAGGATAACGGAGCTGCTTGAGCAGTACGGCATCGGGCTCATCGTTCTTGCGGGCTACATGAGCATACTCACCCCCGCATTCACCGCGCGCTACGACCGACGCATTATAAACGTTCACCCCTCGCTCATCCCCTCCTTCTGCGGAGAAGGCTTTTACGGGCTGCGGGTGCACGAGGCGGCACTGCGCAAGGGGGTCAAGGTAACCGGTGCGACGGTGCATTACGTAAACGAGATACCCGACGGCGGCGAGATAATCGCGCAGCGCGCTGTGGAGGTGCACGACGGCGACACGCCCGAGCAGCTGCAGCGCCGCGTGATGGAGCAGGCGGAGTGGATAATTCTGCCGCAGGCTGCCGAGGCGGTATGCAAGAAGATAAGGGAGAACGACCGATGAATGTATACAAAACAGAGGATATAGGCACGCTGATCAAGGGGAATCCCTACGTCGGCAGAGGCATAATAGCGGGACTGAGCGAGGACGGCAGATACGCCGTCGGCGCATACTTTATCATGGGCAGGAGCGCAAACAGCCGCAACCGCATCTTTGCGGAGCGTGACGGCGCTGTGTTCACCGAGCCGTTCGACCCGTCAAAGGTCGAGGACCCGAGCCTCATCATCTATGCCGCCGTACGTGAGCACGGCAGCGACATTATTATCACAAACGGCGACCAGACCGACACGGTAGTCAGCGGTCTCGAGCAGGGGCTCGGATTTTCGGAATCGCTCCGCTCGCGCTGCTTTGAGCCCGACGCACCGAATCTCACCCCCCGCATCAGCGCAATGCTCTGCCTCGGCGGCGATTATCACTATGATATGAGCATACTCAAGAGCATCGACGAGGAAGGCAGCGACTGCGCGCGCTATACCTTCTCATACCCCGCAAAGCGCGGACTCGGACATTTTATTCACACCTATGTGACCGACGGCGACCCGCTCCCGACCTTTCAGGGCGAGCCCGAGCGCGTGCACGTACCGAGCGGCATCGACGCATTCACGGACGATATCTGGAACGCACTCGATGAGGATAACCGCATCTCGCTTTACGTCAGATATACCGACCTTACGGACGGTAAGACTCTCACCCGCCTGATAAATAGGAATAAGTAACGGCACAGCGACGCGCTCGGGCGGACATTACGCACCGAACGTCAAAGGCATTTTCGGCGGGCATCGCGTCCCCCCGAACCACATCAACATATCAAAGAAAGAGGAACCGAAGGATGAAGGAATTTGAGCTTAAGTACGGCTGCAACCCCAATCAGAAGCCCGCGCGCATCTACATGGAGAACGGCGGCGAGCTGCCCCTTGAAATTCTCGGCGGAAAGCCGGGATACATAAACTTTCTCGACGCATTCAATTCATGGCAGCTCGTGAGCGAGCTCAAGGCGGTGCTCGGTCTGCCCGCGGCAGCCTCCTTCAAGCACGTCAGCCCCACATCGGCGGCGGTCGGACTTCCGCTGCCCGAGCGTCTGAAGCGCGCATGCTTTGCGGACGATATCGAGGGGCTTGACGATTCCCCGCTCGCATCTGCCTACGCGCGCGCACGCGGCACCGACCGTATGTGCTCCTTCGGCGACTGGGTCGCCCTCTCCGACGTCTGCGACAAGACCACCGCGCTGATGATAAAGCGCGAGGTGTCGGACGGCGTTATCGCGCCCGGCTACGAGCCCGAAGCGCTTGAGATACTGCGCACCAAGCGCCGCGGAAACTACAACATAGTTAAGATAGACCCGAGCTACACCCCCGACCCCATCGAGCGCAAGCAGGTTTTCGGGATCACCTTTGAGCAGGGCAGAAACAACCTTCTTATCACTCGCGAGCTGCTCGGAAACATCGTCTCCGAGAAAAAGGAGCTGCCAGAGGCGGCTGTCCGCGACCTCATCGTCTCGCTCATCACCCTGAAATACACGCAGTCGAACTCTGTCTGCTACGCATACGACGGTCAGGCTATCGGAGTCGGCGCGGGTCAGCAGTCGCGCATCCACTGCACACGCCTTGCAGGCGGAAAAGCGGATACATGGTTCCTGCGTCAGAGCGACCGTGTGCTCGACCTGCCCTTCCGCCCCGAGCTCGGCAGACCCGAGCGCGATAACGTCATCGACGGCTATATCAATAAGAATGAAGAGGATGTCTGCGCAGAGGGCATCTGGCAGCGCTACTTCACCCGCCGCCCCGAGCCGTTCACCGCAGAGGAGCAGAGAAAGTACTTAGGCGGTATTTCGGGCGTTTCGCTCGGCTCGGATGCTTTCTTCCCGTTCAGCGATAATATCGAGCGCGCATACGCAAGCGGCGTTTCGTACATCGCGGAGCCCGGCGGGTCTATCCGCGATGAAGAGGTCATTGCATGCGCGGACAAACTCGGCATAGTTGTTGCCTTCACGGGTATGAGACTTTTCCACCATTAAAATTGAAAGGACGCTTTCGCCGAACGAAAGCACGGATAATGATATGAAAATTCTTGTTGTCGGAAGCGGCGGCAGAGAGCACGCCATCATAAAGAAGCTGAAGGAAAACAGCAGCATAGAGAAGATATACGCGCTCCCGGGCAACGGCGGTATAGCCGCCGACGCCGAGTGCATACCGATAGGCGCGACCGATATCCTCGCGATAACCGCCTTTGCATCGGAAAATGCGATAGATTATGCCGTAGTCGCGCCCGACGACCCGCTCGTGCTCGGCTGCGTCGACGCGCTTGAGGCGGCGGGAATACCCTGCTTCGGACCGCGCAAGGCGGCGGCTGCCATCGAGGGCAGCAAGGCTTTTGCCAAGGAGCTGATGAGCAAATACGGCATTCCGACCGCCGCATACCGCACCTTTACCGACCCCGCGGAGGCGATAGCCTACCTCGGCACGCAGCCGATGCCCATCGTCATAAAGGCAGACGGGCTCGCGCTCGGCAAGGGCGTTATCATCGCGCAGACGCTGCCAGAGGCGGAGGCTGCCGTGCGTGAAATGATGATAGACGGCAGATTCGGCAGCAGCGGAAGCACCGTTGTTATCGAGGAATTTTTAACGGGTCCCGAGGTTTCGGTTCTCGCATTTACCGACGGCACGACCGTCCGCCCGATGGTATCGTCAATGGACCACAAGCGTGCGGGCGACGGCGATACGGGACTCAACACGGGCGGAATGGGCACTGTCGCACCCAACCCCTACTACACCCCCGAGATCGCGCGCGAGTGCATGGAGACGATATTCCTCCCCACCGTCCGCGCGATGAAGGCGGAGGGCAGAGAATTCCGCGGCTGTCTCTACTTCGGACTGATGCTGACACCGCGCGGTCCGCGCGTTATCGAATACAACTGCCGCTTCGGCGACCCCGAAACGCAGGTGGTGCTCCCGCTGCTTGAGAGCGACCTTTACACCGTCATGCGTGCGGTGACAGACGGCAGACTTGCCGAGACCGAGGTCCGCTTCGGCGAACGCCATGCGTGCTGCGTCATTCTTGCATCCAAGGGCTATCCCGTAAAGTACGAGAGCGGCTGTCCCATCACCCTGCCCGAGACGGGCACGGACGAGCAGATATACGTTGCGGGCGCAAGGCGCGACGGAGAGCGGCTGCTCAGCGCGGGCGGACGTGTTCTCGGAGTAACGGCGGTACGCGACACCCTCGCGGAGTCGATAGACGCCGCATATGCGCTGACCGACAAAGTGGATTTTGAAAACGGCTTCTGCCGCCGCGACATAGGACAGCGCGCACTTTCGGCAGCAAGGCAGAGCGACACGGTCGCCGACCGACATCGAACCGATACCGAACCGACATAAACCGACATTGAACGGATATTAAACGGACATTAAACGGAGGAAGCACACATGGTCTACAGAGTATACGTTGAAAAGAAGCCGGAATTCGCAAACGAGGCGCACAGCCTCTGCTCCGAGCTGCGCGGACTGCTCGGCATCACCGCGCTCGAGAGCGTGCGCATCATCTGCCGCTACGACGCGGAGGATATCGACGCGGAGCTGTTCGACTATGCGACCCGCACCGTCTTTTCCGAGCCGCAGCTCGACATAGCCGGCAGCGACATCTCCGCCGACGGCTTCACGGTATTCGCCGTCGAATATCTCCCGGGACAGTTCGATCAGCGCGCAGACAGCGCCGCACAGTGCATACAGCTCATCTCGCACGGCGGGCGACCGACCGTCCGCACCGCAAAGGTCTATCTGCTCGGCGGTACGCTCGGCGAGGGCGACCTTGAAAAGATAAAAAAATACGTCATTAACCCCGTCGAGGCAAGAGAATGCGGTCTTTCGCTGCCCGAGTCGCTTGCGAGCAGGACCGAGCCGCCGCACAGCGTTCCCACCCTTGACGGCTTTACCGAGCTCTCCGACGAGGGGCTGCGCGATATGATAGCCGAGTACGGGCTCGCAATGGACGAGGCGGACATCGCCTTCTGCCGCGAGTATTTCCGCTCCGAGCACCGCGACCCGACCCTCACCGAGCTGAGAATGATAGACACCTACTGGTCGGACCACTGCCGTCACACCACCTTCCTCACCGAGATAGACGGCGTGAGCTTCGACGACCCGCTTCTCCGCGCGGCATACGACGAATACCTTGCAGCAAGACGCGAGACAGGCAGAACAAAGCCCATATGTCTGATGGACATCGCCACCGTCGCCGCACGTGTGCTTAAGCAGCGCGGGCTGCTCGACCGCCTCGACGAGAGCGAGGAGATAAACGCCTGCACGGTCAGGATAAACGTAAACGTTGACGGCAGAGACGAGCCGTGGCTGCTGCTCTTTAAGAACGAGACGCACAACCACCCGACCGAGATAGAGCCCTTCGGCGGCGCGGCTACCTGCATCGGCGGTGCGATAAGAGACCCGCTCTCGGGGCGCTCATACGTCTACGGCGCGATGCGCGTAACGGGCGCTGCCGACCCTCTCACCCCCATATCCGAGACCATCGAGGGCAAGCTGCCGCAGCGCAAGATAGTCACCACCGCAGCGGCGGGCTACTCCTCCTACGGCAATCAGATAGGACTCGCGACGGGCATAGTCGACGAGCTCTACCATCCCGGCTACGCCGCAAAGCGCATGGAGATAGGTGCGGTCATAGCCGCGACCCCCGCAGACTGCGTAAGACGCGAGACCCCGCTCCCGGGCGATATCGTTATCCTGCTCGGCGGTGCAACGGGACGCGACGGCTGCGGCGGAGCTACGGGCTCATCCAAATCACACAACACCCAGTCGCTCGAGACCTGCGGCGCGGAGGTGCAGAAGGGCAACGCGCCCGAGGAGCGCAAGCTCCAGCGCCTCTTCCGCAATCCGAGCGCCTGCCGCATGATAAAGCGCTGCAACGACTTCGGCGCGGGCGGCGTTTCGGTCGCCATCGGCGAGCTCGCGGACGGTCTTGACATCGACCTCGACGCAGTACCGAAAAAATACGAGGGACTTGACGGCACCGAGCTTGCGATAAGCGAGAGCCAGGAGCGCATGGCGGTGGTCGTAGCCCCCGAGGATGTTACCGCATTCCTCGCGCTCGCGGACTCCGAGAACCTTTCCGCGACCCCCGTCGCGCACGTGACCGCCGAGCCGCGCCTCGTCATGAACTGGCAGGGCAGCCGCATCGTCGACGTCAGCCGCGAATTTCTCTCGTCAAACGGCGCACCCAAGCACATAACCATCGAAACGGAAAGCCCCGAGGAGTGGACGCGCAGGGTGAGCGGCAGCTTCCGCGAGGCATACCTTGCGCTCGCCTCCGACCTCAATGTCTGCTCGAAGCAGGGACTCTCCGAGCGCTTTGACTCCACCATCGGCGCGGGTACGGTGCTCATGCCGTTCGGCGGAAAATATCAGCTGACCCCCGCTCAGGCTATGGTACAGAAAATCTCGGTCGAGCACGGTCACACCGACGACTGCTCGCTCATGGCATGGGGCTACAACCCCTTTATCACCGAGCACAGCCCGTATCACGGCGCATACCTCGCGGTAGTCGAATCGGTATGCAAACTGATAGCATCGGGCGGAAAGATGTCCGAAGTCTATCTGACCTTCCAGGAATATTTTAAGCACCCCGGCAAGGACGGCAGACGCTGGAGTCAGCCGCTCTGCGCACTGCTCGGCGCGCTGCACGCACAGCTCGGTCTCGGCATCGCCGCGATAGGCGGTAAGGACTCGATGAGCGGCAGCTTTGAGAATATCGACGTTCCCCCGACGCTCGTCTCGTTCGCCGTAACGACCTCGAAGGTCGGACGCATCGTCTCCCCCGAGTTCAAGTCCGCGGGCAGCAGCGTTATCCTGCTCACCCCCGAAACGGACGAGAGCGGTCTGCCCGAGCCGAAATCGCTGCTCGCGCTCATCGCAAGAGTCGAGGGCATGATCGACAGCGGCAGAGTACGCGCATGCTACACCCCCGGTCTCGGCGGCATCGCCGAGGCTGTGATGAAGATGTGTCTGGGCAACGGTCTCGGCTTTGAATACACAGCCGATGTGACCGATGCAGAGCTGTTCGGCTACTGCTATGCGGGCTTCCTGCTCGAGGTCGGACATGCGGAGAGCGGCGAGCGGGTCATCGGTACGGTGACCGAAAAGCAGACCGTCTCACGCGGCAGCGATACCGTCGGGCTCTCCGAGCTGCACACGGCATATGAGGAAAAGCTCGAGCCCGTATTCCCCACCCGCACGGACGAGCACCGCGCCGCACCCGAGACCCTTTCGGGCGCGCTCCGCGAGAGCTGCGCACCCGCCGTGCGCACCGCTCGTCCCACCGTGCTCATCCCCGTTTTCCCCGGCACAAACTGCGAGTACGACTCCGCAAAGGCGGTCGAGGATGCAGGCGCCGTCGCGCGCACCGTCGTTATAAATAACCGCACCGCAGACGGCATCAGCTTCAGCTCCGAGGCATTTTCTCGTGCAGTAGGCGAGTCGCAGGCGATATTCATCCCCGGAGGCTTCTCGGGCGGCGACGAGCCCGACGGCTCGGGTAAGTTCATAACCGCATTCTTCCGCGGCGCGGCGGTACGCGATGCCGTCACCGACCTGCTCGACCGCAGAGGCGGACTTATGTGCGGCATCTGCAACGGTTTTCAGGCGCTCATCAAGCTCGGACTCGTGCCGTACGGCAAGATCATCGACACCGACGAGAGCTGCCCTACCCTGACGTACAACACCATCGCCCGCCATCAGTCGCGCATCGTCCGCACACGCATCGTGTCGAACAGCTCTCCGTGGCTTTCGCTGATGAACGTCGGCGATGTCGTCAGCGTTCCGATCTCGCACGGCGAGGGACGCTTTATCGCTAGCGATGAGCTGATGCAGAGCCTCATCGAAAGCGGTCAGGTCGCAACGCAGTATGTCGACCTCGACGGAAACGCGACCTACGATATCCGCTATAATCCGAACGGCTCGCTGCTCGCGGTAGAGGGTATCACCTCGCCCGACGGCAGAGTACTCGGAAAGATGGGGCACAGCGAGCGCATCGGCGACGGTCTGTATAAGAACGTTCCCGGCTGCTACGATATCCGCATGTTCGAGTCGGCTGTCAGGTTCTTCAAAGGCTGCTGAAGCCGCGCGTCATTGCAGCGCGCATCCCGAGACTTCTTCCCCGCGTACATCGGATTTTACAAAAAGCTATTGAAAAAAACTCCGCCGAGTGTTATTATTTTAGTTGACATTCGGCGGAGCTTTTTTGCCCGAAGCGGCGGCTCCGCACTACACCGAGAAGGGACGGGGCGACATGCAGGAAATAAAATGCCCGAAATGCGGCGAGATATTTCAGGTAGACGAATCCGGCTATGCCGAGATAGTGCGGCAGGTGCGGGATAAGGAATTCAGACAGGAGCTCGAGCGGCGCGAGACCGAGCTGACCGAAAAAAAGGATTCCGAGCTGCAGCTCGTGCGTGCGGAGCAGGAGCGCAAGTTCGAAGCGCGGCTCGCCGAAGAAAAGGAAGCGGCATCAAAGCGCGAGCTCGCACAGAAGGAGGAAGCTGCAGAGCGCGAACGCAGTCTGCGTGAGGCAGCCGAAAAACGGGAGCGGGAGCAGCGCGAAGAAGCCGAAAAGCGCGAGCGGGAGCAGCACGAGGCTGCCGAAAGGAGCAGGCAGGAGCTGACCGAGCTGCGCGCCGAGCTCGACCGTGCACAGCAGGCGCAGGAGCTCGCCGTCATACGCGCGGTGCAGGAGCAGGAAAAGCAGCTCGCCGACAGCAGAGCCGAGACCGACCGTCTGCGCGCCGAGCTCGAGCTGCAGGAGCAGCGCAGCAAGCTGAGCGAAAACAATCTTATCGAGCGGCAGCGCGATGAGCTGCGGGTGCGCGACGAGGAAATAGAACGGCTGAAAGACTTCAAGGCGCGGCAGTCGACAAAGATGGTCGGCGAGAGTCTTGAGCAGCACTGCCTGACGCAGTTCAACTCGGTGAGGATGATGTCCTTCCCTAATGCCTACTTTGAAAAGGATAACGACGCGCGCACGGGCAGTAAGGGCGACTTTATATTCCGCGAGTCGGCGGACGGAGTCGAATTCATCTCCATCATGTTCGAGATGAAAAACGAGACCGACACCACCTCCACCAAGCATAAAAACGAGGATTTCTTCAAGGAACTGGACAAGGATCGCTGCGAGAAAAAATGCGAATACGCCGTTCTCGTCTCGCTTCTCGAGAGCGACAGCGAGCTGTATAACGGCGGCATAGTAGACGTTTCATACCGCTATCCGAAGATGTTCGTCATCCGTCCGCAATTTTTCCTGCCGCTCATCTCGCTGCTGCGCAACGCGGCACTCAGCTCTCTCTCGTACCGCCGCGAGCTGAGCATCATACGCGACCGCGAATGCGACCTGACGAACTTTGAGGACAATATCAACGCCTTCAAGGACGCATTTGCGCGCAACTACCGCATAGCGAGCGACCGCTTTAAGACCGCGATAGAGGAGATAGACAAGACCATTCTGCATCTGCAAAAAACAAAGGACGCGCTGCTGTCCTCCGAGAATAATCTGCGGCTCGCAAACAATAAGGCGGACGACCTGAGCATTAAACGCCTGACGCGGAACGCACCCACCGTTCGCGCCATGTTCGACGACATCAAAAACGGGGAGGAAGACGAAAAATGAAGCTGATGATAGCATCCGATATACACGGCAGCGCACCCTGCTGCCGCGCACTGCTCGAGAGATACCGCGCAGAGGGGGCGGATAAGCTCCTGCTGCTCGGCGACCTGCTCTACCACGGACCGCGCAACGATCTGCCCGACGGCTATGCGCCGAAGGAGGTCATCGCACAGCTCTCCGAGCTGAAGAACGAGATTCTCTGCGTCCGCGGAAACTGCGACACCGAGGTAGACCAGATGGTTCTGCCGTTCCCGCTGCTCGCGGATTACGCCGTAATTCTCGACGGCAGACATCCGATATACGCGACGCACGGGCACGTCTACGGTGAGGATAATCCCCCGCCGCTCGGCGACGGCGACATCCTGCTCTGCGGGCATACGCACGTGCCGAAATACACGGTGCACGACGGCTATACCTACGTCAACCCCGGCTCGATCTCGATACCGAAGGAGGGCAGCCGCCGCAGCTACATGACGCTCGAGGACGGCATATTCATCTGGAAAGACCTCGACGGCGAGGAATACATGCGCCGCGGCGAGGACAGCCTGCTGTAAAAAACAATACATCAAGAGGAGACAAACATGGAGATCACTAAGGATATAAAATACATCGGAGTAAACGATCACGATATCGACCTGTTCGAGGGTCAGTACACCGTACCGGGCGGCATGGCGTATAACTCGTACGTTATCACGGACGAAAAGATCGCCGTTATGGATACGGTCGACGCGCGCTTCGGCGGGCAGTGGCTCGATAATCTGCGCGCGGTGCTCGGCGGCAGGGCGCCCGATTATCTCGTCGTGCAGCATATGGAGCCCGACCATTCGGCAAATATCGACGCATTTGCAAAGGCGTTCCCCGACGCTGTCATAGTTGCGTCGGCAAAGGCGTTTGCCATGATGAAGAACTTCTTCGGCACCGATTACGCGGAGCGCCGCACCGTCGTCGGCGACGGCGATACCCTCCCGCTCGGTAAGCATACCCTGACCTTCGTCACCGCACCGATGGTGCATTGGCCCGAGGTCATAGTCACATACGACAGCTGCGATAAGGTACTGTTCTCCGCCGACGGCTTCGGTAAGTTCGGCGCACTCGATACAGAGGAGGATTGGGCGTGCGAGGCGCGCAGGTACTATTTCGGCATCGTCGGAAAGTACGGCGCGCAGGTGCAGGCGCTGCTGCGTAAGGCATCCGCGCTCGATATCGCCGTGATATGCCCGCTGCACGGTCCCGTGCTGACCGAAAACATCGGCTACTACCTCGGCCTTTATAATACATGGTCGAGCTACACGCCCGAGAGCCGCGGTGTGCTCATCGCCTATACATCGGTCTACGGCAATACAAAGGCAGCTGCCGAGCTTCTCGCCGAGCGGCTGCGCGAGCGCGGCTGCGAAAAGGTCGTGCTGACCGACCTCGCCCGCTCAGATACGGCGGAGGCGGTGGAGGATGCCTTCCGCTACGACCGCCTCGTGCTCGCAACAACGACCTATAACGCGGAGCTTTTCCCGTTCATGCGCGATTTCATCTCCGAGCTCACCGAGCGTGGCTACCGCGGCAGAAAGATAGGACTTGTCGAGAACGGCTCATGGGCTCCGATGGCTGCTAAGGTAATGCGCGGCATGCTCGAGGGCTGTAAGGATATCACCTTCACCGACACGACAGTCCGTATCCTCTCCGCCCTCTCCGAGGAATCCCGCGCCGCCGTCGATGCAATGGCGGATGAGCTGATGCAGGACTGAGCGGCACGATTCCCCGTGTGGCATGGAGAAGCGTCTCCCCGAATATAATCATCTGAGAAACCGCGAAGGGAGACCCCATGTCATTCTGCGATAAAAGCCGCGCCGACCGCGTCAAAACAAAAATCACCTTCCCGACCCTATCGGTCTGTTCCCTTGCGCTCTGGCTCGCCGTCGAGCCCGACGGCGCCACCCTCCTTACTATGCTCGCCGCGCTGCTGCACGAAGCGGGTCACCTCCTCACCGCCCGACTCCTCGGGGTCGGTGTATCCGAAATAACCCTCCTCCCGCTCGGCGCGGATATAAAATTTTCACGCCTGACCACCTACCGCGAGGATATTCTCACGGGCATCTCCGGTGCCGCTGCAAATATCCTCTCCGCGCTGCTGCTCCTGCCGCTCGGCGCACACCCCGCAGTGCGCTACTTCATCTGCTCAAACCTTGCGCTCGCGGCGATAAACCTGCTGCCCGTAGATACGCTCGACGGCGGCACCGTTCTGCGAGGTATCCTCTCCGCCCGCATGCCCGAAAAAACCGCCTCCGCCGTCATGACCGCACTCAGCGCGGCAAGTCTCAGCGTGCTGTGGCTCTGCTCGGTCTATCTCATGCTGCGCTCCTGCACAGGTATCGAGCTGTGGGCAATATGCATGTCGGTCATGCTCGGCATGCTCCGCCGCAACCGATAATCACCGACCGATAATCGCCCTCCCCGTACTCTGCTGCACCGATAACTAAAATCTCCGTCCGTTCGTTCGTCCTCAAGCAATAGCGAATTCTCCGTTCAATCTGCATACCGCCATGCCCGTCAGCCGAATCCCGCCCCATTCGTACGCCGCTGCGCCGAAAGTTAAAATCCACCTCCAACGCGCTGCACATCCGCATTACCTCACGCAAAAAAATCATTTAGGCTTATATATTGCATTTCGGCTTATATTCTGATAAAATAAATCGGTGTAAAGCCGTGCGCGAAAAAAGCTGCGCTTGGAAAAAGCCGCACAAAAAAACGCACGGAAAATGTGCCGAAAAAGCTGCGTGGAAACAGGGTCGGCACATCGCCGCGCGAAACAGAGAGAAAATTATGTTTGATATGACTGAATACAGAGATCTTTGGGAATATCTCCGAGGGAAGCGGCGAGCGGTCGTTCTGTACGGCGGCGGGAACGGCGCCGATAAGGTGCTCGACCGCTGCATTGAGCTCGGCATCGAGGTCCGCGGAATATTCGCCTCCGACGGCTTCACGCAGAAATCGGACGGCAGACGGCGGCAGTTCCGCTCGATGACCGTGCTTTCGCTCGCCGAGCTTGAAGCGGCATACCCCGAAAACGATTATGTCGTGCTGCTCTGCTTCGGCAGCCCGCTGCCCGATGTGATAGAGACTGTCGCGCGGGTCGCACAGCGGCATGAGCTGTACGTTCCCGATATGCCCGTGACCGACGACGGCAGGGTGATCGACGCGGCGCTCTGCGACCGATATGCCGACCGAATCTCCGCTGCACGCGCACTGCTCGCAGATAAAGCCTCGCGCACGCTGTACGACCGACTGATATCGGCGCGGCTGAGCGGTTCTCTGTCCGAGCTGCTCGCTGCCGCATGCGACGAGAGCGAGCGATGGAGCACGCTCCGCCCCGAGAGCTATCGCGTCGCCGCCGACCTCGGCGCATATAACGGCGATACCGCACGTAAGCTGCTCGGTGTGTCGCCCGCGCTCGAACGCCTCTATACATTTGAGCCCGACAGCCGCACCCGCCGCAGACTCGAGCGAACGGTCTCCGAGCTCGGCTCGGAGTACCCCGACTGCCGAATAGAAACGACGGCAGCAGCCGCATGGAGCACCGACGGCACCCTCGCATTCACTGCACACGGAAACCGCGGGAGCGGCGGGTTTCGTCCGCCCGCACCGACCGACCGCGAAGAGGATGTCATAGCCGCACGCTCGGTCGATTCGGTACTCGGCAACGGTGATATCGACTATATAAAATACGACGTTGAGGGCTGCGAGCGCGAAGCACTGCTCGGCTCAGTCGATGCAATACGCCGCTGCCGCCCCGACCTGCGCATCTCGCTCTACCACCGTCCGTGCGATATGTGGGAGCTGCCGCTGCTGCTGCACGATATCTGTCCCGACTATCGCATGCGCCTGTTCCGCCCGCGCTGTCTTCCCGCATGGGAGATCGAGCTATGCGCCGTCGCGCGCTGAGCTTACGTGCCTGCGCCGATTAATACAAATTGACACATGTATGCCCTGCCGTGACATACACCGACGCGCCGCAGGTCACTAACCCCATGACGCCGTCCCCGAGTCCGCCCAAAACCCCGCGTCCTGTCTTGACAAGGCTGAAAAAAAAGATTATAATTGACGGCATATGGGCATAGGATATACCGCATGACACGCTTTCTTAAAAAAGAAAAAAGCCCCGGCAGCGCCGGAGCCTTATGTATGGGCACACGAGCAGTCTCGGGCAGCCTGATTTACTCGCTTTCCGTTTCGGCGTTTATCTCTGACAGATAGCCGTGATAGCGGGCAATGACTGCCTCCTCGAGCACATGTCTGAATTCTGCGTTGATCGGGTGTACGATATCGCGGTAGGTACCGTCGGGATTCTTCTTACACGGCATTACAATGAAGTATCTCTCCCTCGCGTAGATGACCTTAACGTCATGCACTGCGAGCGCTCCGTCAAAGGTTACAGAGGCAATTGCCTTCATGGGTCCGTCATTGTCGAATACCTTCCTGATTTTGATATCCGTAATAGTCATAGCGTTCTCCTTGCTTTGCTTTCGACAATCTATTATCGGATCAGTGTAAGAACTGTGCAGAAGGTTTACACGTCCGATTCTTTAACCATTATAATGAAACATTGTGAATTATTAAAGTCGTTATTTAAATTTTTCTATTAATAAAAGCTGAGATTATTTGTTACTTTTCACATAATTTTAGCTTAAATTTCCAGCCACAGTATTTCACGCAACCTCTTCTCCGCACCATATACGAGAGCAAAATTTATGCGATATGCGCAGCTTGCGATATGCGCCGCAAAAAACACAAGCGGTGCGGAAAAACAAAAATCAAACATCCCGAAAGGCCGGTCAACATATGTCAAAGGCACAGTTTACCGCAGTCGATCTTCACGGAAAGCGGCTGCATTTTGTAGGCATCGGCGGCATCAGCATGTCCTCCCTTGCCATGATAGCGAAAAAGCGCGGCGCAGCCGTAACGGGCAGTGACAGCACGCGCAGCAGAATAACGGCGGCGCTCGAGAGCGCCGGCATAACCGTATACTACGGTCACGCGGCGGAAAACGTCGCCCCCGATACCACCGCTATCGTTCATACCGCAGCGATTCATGCCGATAATCCCGAGCTGCGCAGAGCCGCAGAGCTCGGAATCACCTGCCTGACACGCGCAGAATTCTTCGGTCGGCTGATGCGTCCGTACCCTGTCCGAATCGGCATCGCAGGCACGCACGGAAAGAGCACAACCACCTCGATGGCGGCGCTTATCTCGCTCGATTCGCAGCTCGACCCGACCATCGTTTGCGGTGCGGAGCTTGACGAGATAGGCGGCACCTTCCGCATAGGTGAGGGCGGCACCATCATATTCGAGGCATGCGAATATACGGATTCGTTCCTCTCATTCTGCCCTACCTGTGCGATCGTGCTGAACGTCGAGCTCGAGCATGTCGATTATTTCAAGGACCTTGCACAGATAACAGAGAGCTTTCACCGTTTTATATCGCTCGCCGATACCGCCGTCATCTGCGCGGACAGCGCACAGGCAATGCGCGCGGCTGAGGGCTATGACGGACGGCTGATAACCTACAGCGCGCTCTCCCCCACCCCCGGCGCAGGCGCGGATATTCATTATTACGCAGCAGAGATAACCCATGAGGGTTCGAGCAGCAGCTTTTCCCTCCGCCGCAGAGACGGTCTGAATGACGAAAAGCTCTGCGATGTTCGCCTGCGCATTCCGGGAATGCATAATATTTCGGATGCGGTCGCGGCTGCCGCCGCCTGCCTCGAATGCGGCGCGAGTCCCGCAGCGGTCGAATCGGGACTTGACCGTTTTCACGGCGCAAAGCGCCGCTTTGAGCTGCGCGGAAAAACGGCGGGCGGCGCAGAGGTCTACGACGACTACGCACATCACCCCACCGAAATTAAAGCAACCCTTGACGCCGCGCGCACACTCGGAAAGCACGTGTGGTGCGTTTTTCAGCCGCATACATATACCCGCACCTTCGGTCTGTTCCGCGAGCTGTCCGAATCCTTCGGCAACGCCGACCGCGTGATAGTCACCGATATCTACTCCGCGGGGCGCGAGGAAAACGAGAGCGGCATCACACCCGAAAAGCTCGCCGCCGCTATCCCCGGCGCGGTCTGCCTGCGCAGAGGCGAGGATTTTTCGGAGATTGCCGACTATATCCTCAAAAACACGGATGAAAATGATGTTATCTTCGTGATGGGCGCGGGCGATGTTATCCGCCTGTCGGCACTTCTCGTCGATCACTGAGCCAAACAAATGCATGTTAGAAGGAAGGAAAAAAGTATGGAATACATTGCTTTCTTTATCGTGACCGCCGCACTCGGCTATATCGCCGTGCGCTGCGCACTGAACGACTGACCGCACCGCATAATTTCATGACCGTAACGCAGCTGCCGAGCCTCGGGCAGCTGCGTTTATTGTTGACACCGCAAATATTTCTCTACACCTTGACACCTTTCGATAAATCCCCTCTGTCTTAAAGCTTTACGGGGGTGTGGGGGACGCTTTCTCGAAAGCGCCCCACCGTTCCCCTTCGTACCCCGCAGTTTCTATATAACCTCTTGAAATTTCTCATAAAATGGGGTATAATCATGCAGTAAAGGTGTTTGCATTTTCAGACATACAGTCCTAAGTATTCCAACGCCCCGCGCGACGGGGCAAAAATCCGACAGAAAGGAGTCCGCCTCATGTTCAGACGCATCACTGCAGCTTTTCCCGCTGCCCGTGAATCCGAGCGAGCCGCAGCGTCGTCTCCCGCAGCCTGTACATTCAAACGCATCGCAGCACTGTTCCTCATCGCCGCCGCGTTTCTGCCGACCGTGTGCAGCTGCGGCAGTGAGAGCCGACCCGAGCAGACGCTCAAGCCCATCACCGTCGGCAGCGACGACTACAAGCCGTATAACTACATAGACGAGGACGGCAGATTTGCGGGCGTTGATGTTGAGCTTGCCGTCGAGGCATTTCACCGTCTCGGCTATGAGCCGACCTTCCGTCAGATAGTGTGGGAGAATAAGGACTCGTATCTCGCGAGCGGCGAGGTAGACTGTCTGTGGGGCTGCTTCACCATGACGGACCGCGAGGACAGCTACACATGGGCGGGACCGTACATGTCGAGCACACAGTCGGTGGTCGTGCGCGCGGACAGCGACATAACCTCCCTCTCCGAGCTTGACGGCAGATGCGTTGCGGTACAGGCGACGTCAAAGCCCGAAGAAATTCTGCTCGGCGCGTTTGACCCGCGTCTGCCCGAAGTAGAAAAGGTCTATGCCCTCTCTACGATGGACGACGTGTACGCATGTCTGAGAAAGGGATACGCGGACGCTATCGGAGGGCATACCTACGCTCTTGCCGCCTTCATGTCGACCGCACCCGGCGCGTACCGCATGCTGGACGAAGTGCTGTATGTTTCGCAGCTCGGCGTTGCATTTGAGCGCGGAAAGAATACCGAGCTCGCCGACAGTCTGACCGAGGTGCTGAACGGGCTTGAGCGCGAGGGCATCACCGCGGAAATTTCCGAAAAATACGGCGTTTACGCCCCCGAAAAGGAGGCGGAGTGACCCGATGAATATAAAAAAGATAACCTCATTTCTCCTTCGGCATGCAGCGGCGATAGGTGCGGTCGCGGTGCTCGGCGTAATTGCGCTGTCGGTATCCGTGCTGCTCACATATAAGGATCGGCAGCGGGCACAGCAAACGCTCGTCGACTCGCTCTCCTTCTTTCACGAAAAGATAGTGAGCTACGAGAGCTATGCATCGAACGACCGCATAAAAAGTCTTATCCGACTGCTCGATAAGGCGACCGAGCTCGACCATAACATAAAGCTCGACCACTCCGACCTGACCGTCCTGCTCGACAGCTTTTGCGAGCGGCAGCGGCTGAGCGGTGCGATAATTCTCGACGGTGCTCTCGGCTGCACCGCGGCATCTACGTCCGACGGAGACCCGTACGAGCGCTGGAAGGACGTTATAAACAGCGAGAACGTCCGCGACATCACCGCGCGCCCCGCAAAATGCTATCTCACCCGCAATGTGCTCGGCGGCGACACCTATGATTTTGCCGCGATGTCGCGCGAGGATCAGGAGGGTATCGTCATTGTATACGAAAAAAATCTCCCCGTACTCGACCCGAACGGCGAGATAGATATTGCCTCTCTGTTCGACAACTACCCTCTCACGATGAACGGGATAATAGTCGTCAGCGACGGCGAGACGGTAATCGGCTCGAACAGCGACGAGCTGCGCGGCATGTCGGTCGTCGATTGCGAGCTGCTCAGCGCGGACTTTCCCCGCAGCAACCTCCTCACCCGCTCGAGCTGCGACGGCAGCACATGGTACGGCGGCATGCAGCACTCGCATGACTACACGCTGTATGTTTTCTTTCCCGCCTCCGAAGTTTTTGCGGGCAGAACGCTCGTCATGACTTATATACTCTCGTTCGGGCTTATCGTGCTGATGCTGTTTGTTCTTGCGCGTAACATTTCGGCGCACCGACATATGGCGCAGCTGCGCGCAGAGGCGGAACGCGCCGACCGCGCAAATATTTCAAAGACCGATTTTCTCCGACACATGAGTCACGACCTGCGCACCCCGATAAACGGCATACGCGGTATGGTCGAGATAAGCCGACACTACAAGGGAAACGAAAAAAAGCAGGAGGATTGCCGCGCGAAAATATACGAGGCATCCGGCTTTCTGCTCGACCTAATAAACAATATTCTTGACATGAACAAGCTTGAATCGGGCGAAATAACGCTCGAAAACGAGCCGTTCGGGCTGCGGGAAACGGTTGACCGCGTCGTCGGCACGGTCGAGCCGATAGCGATAGAGCGCAGCGTTCGTCTGCGTCTGTGCGAGCCCGAAATAAAACATGACTCTCTGATAGGCTGCGGCATACATCTGCGCAGGATACTGCACAACCTGATAGGCAACGCCGTAAAATATAACAAGCCCGGCGGCTCCGTGACCGTTTCGATACGCGAGCTGCCCGTCTCCGAATATCCCGAGGCGGTGCGCACGGCATTCTGCGCGTCGGATGCGGCTTCAAAAGCGATTTCAGATGCGGCATCAAAAGCGATTTCAGATGCGACATCAAACACGACATCAAGCGCAGCATCGGTTGTGTCATCCGACGGCACATCGCCCGTCAGCATGCCGCCCGTCAACGTACCAAATGCCGACAATGCATCGCACGACACAACAGCGGCAATAAGCTGCGACGCGCCCGACTGCGACGATTATGCGGTATTCGAGCTGACGGTGGCAGACACGGGTATCGGAATGAGCCGCGAATTTCAGGCACACGCCTTTGAGCCGTTCGCACAGGAAAATTCCGCATCCCGCGCCGCCTGCATGGGAACGGGTCTCGGTCTCGCAATAACGCACGAGATTGTGGAAAAGATGGGCGGAGACATCGTCTTTCGGAGCGAGCAGGGCAAGGGCACGGTGTTCACCGTGCATCTCGGATTCCGCATAAATCACGGCTCGATAAGACAGTCAGCTGCCGCGCCGCGCAGTCACCGCTCGCTTGCGGGCGCAAGGATACTGCTCGCGGAGGATAACGAGCTGAACGCCGAGATAGCCGAGTTCACACTCGAGCAGGCGGGCATGAGCGTCAGCATTGCACGCAACGGCAGCGAGGCGGTGTCGATGTTCCTTGATTCCGACATCGGCAGCTACGACGCGATTTTGATGGACGTTATGATGCCCGTTGTCGACGGTCTCGAGGCGACGCGCAGAATACGAGCGAGCGACAGAGCCGACGCAAAGACCGTACCTATCCTCGCGATGACGGCAAACGCCTTCTCCGACGACAGGGCTGACTGTCTGAAAGCAGGCATGAACGAGCATATCACAAAGCCGATAAACAGCGACGACCTGCTCGACAAGATAGAGCGCTGTCTTGCGGACACATCCGCGGAGGGCGACGGCTGCATGCAGACGGAAAACGGGCATGCGAACAAACAAGGAGATGACGCAAAATGAAGAAAGGCTCACCCGCCGCATCGGTCGGACCGGGAGCACGCTGCTGCGCGCTGCTTTCGGCAGCAGCGCTGCTCTGTTCGCTGAGCTCCTGTGCCGAGGTCGCTCCGACCGAAAGCTGCACGCACACCCCGCCCCCGCTGCTTGCCGAGCTGCGGCAGGAATCTGCCGTCGGGCTCGTCGCGATATCCGAGCCGCCTCCCGAGACCGAGCCCGAAACCGAGCCGCAGACCGCACCGCCCCCCGCACCCGAACCCGTCGTGCAGGAGGAATGCAGCGAGCCCGAGGAGGTAACCGAGCCCGAGCCGACCTATATCGACGGTATTCTCATCGTCAACAAGACCTACGCGCTCCCGCGCGGCTACGGTGGGGGTGCCGACCCGGAGGCGCTTGCCGCAGTGAACGAAATGATAGCAGCGGCAGCCGAGGAAGGGCTGAATCTGTTTATCATCTCGGGCTACCGCAGCTACGATAAGCAGGCAAGCATCTATCGCAACTACGCTGCACGCGACGGTCAGGCCGCCGCCGACCGATATTCCGCACGCCCCGGACACTCCGAGCATCAGACGGGGCTCGCCTTTGACCTGAACTCTATCGAACAGTCGTTTGCGGAAACTCCCGAGGGTATTTGGCTCGCGGAAAACTGCTCGCGCTTTGGGTTTATCATTCGCTATACAAAGGAAAATGAGCCGATAACGGGGTATATGTATGAGCCGTGGCATGTGAGGTATCTCGGGGTGGAGACGGCACAGAAGGTAGAGGCAAGCGGGCTGTGCCTTGAGGAGTATCTCGGTATAACCTCCTCCTACACCTGATCGGGGAGGCTAAAAAAGCGCAGACCGAGTTCGCAAAAGTGATTTTGTTAAATTATAACAGGGGTATCTATTATGTGGTTCTGGTGGTTCATGGTGATATGCGATTTGCTGCTCCCTATTATTATGCTGATTGCCGGGAGAATGATGTGGAAGCACTATCCCAAAGAAATAAACGGTGTGCTCGGATACAGAACGAACCGTTCCATGAAAAATGCGAACACATGGAAGTTCGCGCACGAGTATTGCGGGAAGCTCTGGTGGAAAATCGGGGCAGCGTCGGTCTTGCCTACGATTTTGGTGCATATTCCGTTCTTTCACAGCGATGAAAACATCATCGGAATTGTCGGCGGTATCGTAGCAGCAGTTCAATGCGTCATTATGCTTGCATCTCTTTTCCTAACGGAACACGCTTTGAAAAAGGCATTCAACGCTGACGGAACACGAATCGCCTGAGCGTTGTTACAGAAGCGGCAAAGGTTGATTTAATACACAAAAAGAAAAGGTGCTGTTAAAAAACGTGTTTTTTAACAGCACCTTCGGTTATTAGGAAATAGATAAAAGTGCTCGAAACGGGGAGAGATAAAAAGATGCAGAAGCGTCGAAAATCGTCACGTCGCCGTACAAGCGTACGGCAGA
>URDX01000021.1 GCA_900546695.1 uncultured Eubacteriales bacterium
CTGTTCGTCAGACCGAGGCTTTGCTTTGGGCTTCCTTCAGACTCCGCCTCACGACAGACGCCCTTGACCTCTGCTAACAGTTCCTACTGCCATGCCTGTAGTGGACTTTCACCGCCATGTTGTATCGCATGCCGAGCGCACCATAAAAGCCCGCGCCCGTCGCTTTTGCAACAGGGCGCAGGCTTTGTATCCGGACGCAGATTGTAACAGAGTACGGATTTGCGACGGGACGCGGGGGATGTGTCGGGACGCGGATTTGTGGCGGAGTGTGGGTTTGCGACGGGGCGTGGGGTGGTGATGGGACGCGCGTTTATGGCGCGAGTATAAGGCAGCGCTGTCATACGGCGATGCAATATCCGTACCTGCCGTCTATTCGATTGCATATTTCCTTTCTCCGCACAGTCTTATATCTCCTCATTCTCCGCACAGCCTGATACCTTCCCGGTCTCCGCGCGCCCGATATATTCCCCTTCTCCGTGCAGCCTGTCATATATCGCCCCGCGGGCGCATAGAGTAAGGTTGAAGCGAAACGGGCTGTGCGGTGCGATGCACGCCCGCGCCTGAGAAAGCAGAAAGCGCTTTAATGTTATCGGCGGCATAGAGGCGCCGGAAAGGTATGGTGTGTATGGTTACCGAGAAAACAATATACGAGGACATCGCCGAGCGCACGGGCGGCGACATTTATGTCGGGGTTGTCGGTCCGGTGCGGACCGGAAAATCAACCTTTATCAAGCGGTTCATGGAGTCGCTTGTTCTGCCGGGGATAGAGAGTGAATTCGACCGCGAGCGGGCGCGCGACGAGATGCCGCAGAGTGCGGCGGGCAGGACAGTCATGACGACCGAGCCGAAATTCGTACCGGACGAGGCTGTCTCGGTCATGCTCGGCGGCAGCGCCGAGGCAAAGGTCAGGCTTATAGACTGCGTCGGCTATATCGTGCCCGAGGCGCTCGGTCACATCGAGGACGGCGCGCCGCGGATGGTGATGACCCCGTGGTCGCCTGCGCCGATGCCGTTTGAGCAGGCAGCGGAATTCGGAACAAAGAAGGTAATCTCCGACCACTCCACCATCGGCGTTCTTGTAACGACCGACGGAAGCATAAGCGACATACCGCGCTCCTCCTATGTAGAGAGCGAGGCAAGAGTCGCGGGCGAGCTGCGCGCGCTCGGAAAACCGTTTGTCATCGTACTCAACTCATCGCACCCCGAAAGCGAGGAGGCTACCCGACTCGCACTCGAGCTCGAGGAAAAATACGGCGCGCCCGTCGCGCTGCTCGACTGTCTGCGTCTCGACGCGGAGGATCTGAGACATGTGCTCGAGCTCGTTCTGCTCGAGTTCCCCGTTTCCGAGATAGGCGTACGTCTGCCGAGCTGGACGACCGCGCTGCCCGACGGCGACCCGCTGAGCGAGATGCTTGCGGGAGCGGTACTGTCATGCGGCGCTGAGGTGAGCAAGATTTCGGATATCGACCCTGCGTTCCGCCGCGCACTCGACGACGAGAACATAAAGAGCGCTGCGGTCTGTGAGGTCGACCTCGGTACGGGGCGCGCTACGGTCGAGATAAAGCTCGACGACGGGCTGTATTTCTCGGTGCTGAGCAAGCTCTCGGGCAAGGAAATTACGAGCGACGAGGAGCTGATGCAGGCGCTGCTTGAGCTCGCGGCGGTCGGCGAGCGATACGAAAAGGTCGCGGCGGCGCTTGCGGAGGTCGAGGAAAAGGGCTACGGCATCGTCACGCCCGACGCATGCGACCTTGAGCTTGAAGAGCCCGAAATTACCGACGGCCCGGGCGGCTACGGCGTACGTCTGCGCGCGAGCGCCCCGTCGATACATATGATGAAGGCGAACATCGAGACCGAGATAAATCCCATCGTCGGCTCGGAGGAGCAATCAAAGGAGCTTGTGCAGTTCATGCTGCGCGAGTTCGAGGAGGATCCGAAAAAGATATGGCAGTCGAACATGTTCGGAAAGACGCTGTATGAGCTCGTCACCGAAGGGCTGCACGCAAAGCTCGACCGCATGCCCGAAGAATCAAGGAAGAAATTCTCCGAAACGCTTGAGCGCCTGATAAACGAGGGCAACGGCGGCATGATATGCATCATCCTCTGAGGCTGAGATGAACGGCTACTGCTCAGGCTCGCTGCAGGACAAAGAAGTTATAAACATCTGCGACGGAAGCAGACTCGGCTACGTCTGCGACCTCGCGGTGGACTCGGCAACGGGAAGGATAATTTCGATAAGCGTTCCCGCCTCGTGCTCGCTGTTCAAGCTGCACCCCGAGGTGATAGTCATTCCGTGGGAGTGCGTAGAGCGCGTAGGGACCGATGCAATACTCGTCACCCTTGCGTCAAAGGACAAATGCACATGCAGACCGCCGCAGAAAAAGCCGTGGTGGAAATGCTTCTTTGAATAGTCGCACAGCCGCGCACAGCGCCAAAAAGCTGCCCTGCCGTACGGGATAAACCGTGCGACGGGACAGCTTTTGTTATGGAGGAAAAGCCGCCTTTCCGAAAACGGGCAGGCTTGAGCATGTCAGCGCAGCATGCGCGTTCTTGCACGGCATGACACGCAATGCACCGATACACACGCATGTAAGCACAGCACGGTGCGCGAATGTACACTTATCAAGGTACGGCGCGGCGCGCGGCAACGCTCATGACGATAAAGTGCGCTTATGCAGCTATACGCTCACGACAGCACGGCGCGCAGTCTGCCGAGTGCGCCCTTTTCAAGCCGCGAGACCTGCGCCTGTGAGATACCTATCTCGCTCGCAATCTCCATCTGCGTTTTTCCCGCATAGAAGCGCATCGAGATTATCTCGCGTTCGCGCTCGGGCAGCTCGGTCAGCGCCTGACGCAGCGCTATGCTCTCGACCCATCCCTCACTTGCACCCGAGCCGTCGCTGAGCTGATCCATAACGAGCACCGCATCCCCGCCCTCGCCGTAAACAGGGTCAAAAAGTGAGATGGGCGATGCGATAGCCTCAAGCGCCGCGCCGACCTCCGCCGCTGTGACCTCTATCCCGCGCGCCGACAGCGCCGCCGCAAGCTCCGCCTCCGTCGCCTCGCGCCCCTGCTCCTTTGCGATAATCTCTCGCGCGCCGAGCGCCTTATATGCGAGGTCGCGGACCGAGCGGCTTACTCTGATCGAATTATTATCGCGCAGATATCTGCGCACCTCGCCGATTATCATCGGCACTGCGTATGTGGAAAAGCGAACGTCGAGCGAAAGATCAAAGTTATCTATCGCCTTGATAAGCCCGATGCAGCCCACCTGAAAGAGATCGTCAAGGCTGTCGCAGCGCCCCGAGAAACGCTGAACTACGCTCAGCACGAGCCGCAGATTTCCGCCGATAAGCTCAAGCCGCGCGCCTCCGTCGCCCTGCCTTGCCCTGCCGAGCAGCTCGACCTTTTTCTCCTCCGACATCTGCGGCAGCTGCGCCGTATTGACCCCGCATATCTCAACTCTGCCTCTGTACATCGTCACCTCCGCGCCTTTTCGGCTATACGGAGTATTGACCGCGCAGGGCACGGAATATTCTTGTCTGCAGATGTAATTTATGGAAGCACGAAAAAAAGCACCGCGCCATCACAGCGGATGGTCACGGTGCTTACTGCCGATAACATATATATTCTGCCGCCTCACACATACGGGCATCACGGCGAAATGCCGTCGGTCTTATATTCGTCTGCCGCTCGTCAGCAACGCTTTTTCGGCGGATGTCGGGAAGCATACCACGGCGCTCAGCGTAACACGCATTATGGACGCACGGCACGGGCATACGGTATGGGTCGCACGCATGGGACGCTCGGCACGGGCGCACAGTACAGTTACAAGATACGGACGCACGGCATGGGCGCACAGCACGACAAATGCGCCGTCACCCCTCCGACAGTAAACTCTCCGGCAGCGATGCCCCGAGCGCAACGCCGAGCGCAAGGAAAAGTGCAACGACCGACGAGCCGCCGTAGCTGATAAACGGAAGCGTAATTCCGACGACGGGCATGATACCGAGACACATTCCGATATTCTCGACCGACTGACAGATAATAATGGCGGAAACGCCCGCGCATATCGCCGCGCCTGTGCGGTCGGAGTGTCTGCCGAGAGAGAACAGCGCAAAGACGAGCACCAGATATCCCGCAAAGAGCACCGCAGCGCCTATAACGCCGAGCTGCTCCGACAGCACGGCAAACGCCATATCGGTATGGCTCGCGGGCAGCAGCGGCGAATATTCGAGCTTAAGCAGCGGCGAGCCGAGCGGATAGCCCGCGATGACCGCGCTGCGTGAGAGAATGACCTGATAGCCGTAGCCGAGCGGGTCAGAATCCGGATTCATTCCGACGGTTATACGCGCCTTCTGATAGTCGGACAAAAAGTGCCACAAAATCGGCGATATGACCGCTATTCCCAGCCCGCCGAAGAGAAAGAAGCGCAGCGAAAGCCCGCACGAATAGCACAGCATGAGCGCGATAAAGACATAGACGAGCGCCGAGCCGAGATCGTGCTGCAGCACGACGAGCCCGCATACAACGCCGAAATGAAGCACGAGCGACGCAAAGCCCAGTAAAGTATTCATCCGCTCGCCGAGCATACGCAGATGCCCCGCAAAAGCGACGATAAACAGCGCCTTTACAAACTCCGAGGTCTGCACCGAAAGCGACGTACCCGGGACGGTCAGCCAGCTCTTTGTGCCGTACGGACCGCTGCCGTAGACAAGCGTTACGGCAAGAATACCGAGCGCAAGCACGAGAAACAGCCACCACAGCCGTCTGTACATGCGCGAGAGCGGCATACGGGAGAGCAGCAGCATTCCCGCAGCGCCTATCGCAGCGGCTGCCGCCTGTATCCATACCTTGGATATGCCCTGAGAAGCCTTGAGCGTACTCGTGCTGACCGCGACAAACACGGTAAAGATGCCTATAAGCGCGAGCGCGAGCGATGCCGCTATTACCGCGCGCCTGCAAAAATTATATCTGCGCAGGTCGGCGGGCGAAGAAAAACGCCCGAGCACGTTCTGCTCTCGGGCGACGCGCCGCCCGGTGCCGCTGTCGGGGCGGCATTGGTTGGAGCGATTATTTTTCATAGCTTTGTTTCCGTTTCACAATTATATCGGAGCATCAATGTTCCGATTCACAATTACATCGAGACTTCAATATCCCGATTCAAAATTATATCGGGGCATTAAAATTCCGAGCGCCGCTTGGGTGCCGATGTCAATATTCCGAGCGCCGCTTGGGTGCTGAGCCGAACAATTCGAACAATTCGAACAATTCAAACAATTCAAACAATCCGACCGACTCGGACAACTCGACCGATCCGATCAATACGCCTTGCCCCAGTAAACGAGCTTCTTAGCGGGTCTGCCGCAGCATACGCACTTATCGGAAAGCTGCTCCTGCTCAAAGGGGATGCAGCGCGAGCCGACCTCGGTCAGCTCCTTGACCTTATCCTCGCACTCGGGGTCGCCGCACCACATAGCGCGGACAAAGCCGTCGCCGTTCTCGCGGAGCTTCTGCTTTATCTCGTCGAGCGAGGTGCAGTCGTATGTATGAGCCTGACGGTTAGCGAGCGCCTTTGCATAGAGCTCATCGCGGATAGCGGCGAGCTTTTCTGCAACAGCATCCTCTACTCCGTCGAGCGGAACGATGGTCTTAGAGCGGTCAACGCGTGAAACGAGAACGCACTTACCCTCGGAGATATCGCGCGGTCCGAGCTCTACGCGGAGCGGCACGCCCTTCATCTCATACTCGGAGAACTTCCAGCCGGGGGTGTTCTCGGAATCGTCGAGCTTTACGCGGAAGCGGGCGGAAAGACGGTCGGAGAGTGCGCGTGCAGCCTCAAGTACGCCCTCCTTGTGCATCTGAACGGGTATAACGACCGCCTGAATGGGAGCGACAGCCGGCGGAAGCACAAGTCCGCTGTCGTCGCCGTGCGTCATAATTACGGCACCTATAAGACGTGTAGTAACGCCCCACGATGTCTGAAAGGGATAACGGAGATTGTTCTCCTTATCGGCAAACTTGATATCAAATGCTCTTGCAAAGCCGTCGCCGAAATAGTGCGACGTTCCCGCCTGAAGTGCCTTACCGTCGTGCATAAGCGCCTCGATGGCATACGTATCCTCTGCGCCCGCGAACTTATCGCTGTCGGTCTTGGGTCCCTTGATAACGGGCATAGCAAGATCGTTCTCGCAGAAGTCCGCATAGATATTCAGCATGCGGATGGTCTCCTCGCGCGCCTCCTCTGCGGTGGCATGCATGGTGTGACCCTCCTGCCAGAGAAATTCGCGGCTGCGCAGGAAGGGGCGGGTAGTCTTTTCCCAGCGAACGACGTTGCACCACTGATTATAGAGCTTAGGCAGGTCGCGCCACGAATGGATTATATCCTTATAGTGGTCGCAGAACAGCGTCTCGGAGGTCGGGCGCACGCACATACGCTCCTGCAGCTCGTTATTTCCGCCGTGTGTTACCCATGCTACCTCGGGAGCAAAGCCCTCAACGTGCTCCTTCTCCTTATTGAGAAGCGACTCGGGTATAAAGAGCGGCATGTAGATATTCTCATGTCCCGTCGCCTTGAAGCGCGCATCAAGAATCTTCTGAATATTCTCCCATATCGCGTAGCCGTAGGGGCGGTAAATCATACAGCCCTTAATGCTTGTATAGCCGATGAGATCCGCCTTGGTACATACGTCGGTATACCACTGCGCGAAATCATCGCTCATGGATGTTATCTGCTCAACGAGCTTTTTCTGTTCTGCCATAATTCTGACCTCTGTTAAAATATTGTTATTTACGTGTCAATTACGCAATATTATATCAGTTTTTCATTTTTGTGTCAATAGGCGGAAGCTTTATTACACGGTATCCCGCCGCCTTTATCAGCCTATTGAAAACCGCAAGCCCCGCGCCGTCGCGGCTCGGCATACGCGCATAGACAGTCGATATGTCCCCGCGCTCGTCAAACTCCCGCAGCAGCCTGAACAACAGATGCGCCTGCTCGAGCGGGTCGCTGCGTGAACCGAGCGATTCCGCGCCCTCTCTGCCGAGCAGCTCGGTATCCTCGGAGAAGCACAGAATTCCGCAATCGCGCTTGTCGCGCAGATAGTCGTACACATCGCGGTCTGCGCCGTCAAGAATGATTACCTCGGCGCGCGGCGCGTAATGACGGTACTTCATACCCGGCGCTTCGGGCGTGCCGTCATAGCGCTCGGTGACCGACGGGTCGACCGTAACGGGAACGCCGAGCCCGGACAGTTCCTCAGGCGTTATCGCGCCCGGGCGAAGCAGCCGCAGCCCATCGCCGTCAGGCTTTACGATGGTCGATTCGAGCCCGAAAGCGGCATCTCCGCCGTCGAGCACCGCGTCTATCCTGCCGTCAAAGTCCTCAAGGCAGTAGCGGGCACATGTCGCGCTCGGTCTGCCCGAGATGTTTGCCGACGGGGCTGCAATCGGCACGCCCGCCGCGCTTATCAGCTTATGCGCATGGATATTCAGCGGCACGCGGACCGCAACGGTCTGGAGACCGCCCGTCACCGACGACGGAATTATATCCTTCTTCGGCAGTATCACCGTTATCGGTCCGGGCATAAAGCGCTGCGCGAGCCTGTAATACAGCTCGCTCGTCACCGCATATTCCTCCGCATCCTCCGCCCTTGCGAGGTGGATTATCAGAGGGTTGTCCGACGGTCTGCCCTTAGCGGCATATATCCGCCGCGCGGCATCTGCATCGAGCGCCGTAGCGCCGAGCCCGTACACCGTCTCGGTCGGGAACGCGACAAGCCCTCCCTCGCGGATTATCCGCGCCGCCCGTTCGATATCCTCCTCACGCTCGGCGTCGAGCAGAAGTGTATTCTTTACTCTTGCGGCGGTGACATGCCCTACCTCGGCGTCGCCGTGCTCCGCAATGCTGTTATTTTTGCTCATTCAGTTTGCCACGTCCTCGCTTGATCTGAGTTTTTCCGCCGTATCCGCCGTTATCAGCGCATCTATCATGCCGCCGATATCGCCGTTCATAAAGCTGTCGATGGAATGCAGCGTCAGCCCTATGCGGTGGTCGGTAACGCGCCCCTGCGGAAAATTATATGTTCTTATCCGCTCGCAGCGGTTGCCCGTTCCGACCTGACTTCTGCGCTCGGATGCTATGCGGCTCTCCTGCTCCTCGAGACGCATGTTGTACAGTCGTGTGCGCAGTATCTTCATCGCCTTGTCGCGGTTCTTGAACTGGCTGCGCTCGTCCTGACATTCGACGACGATGCCCGTCGGAATGTGCAGCAGACGTATCGCCGACTCGGTCTTATTGACATGCTGTCCTCCCGCGCCGCTGCTCTTTATCGTTTCTATCTTGAGGTCTGCGGGACTGAGCTCGACCTCAACCTCCTCCGCCTCGGGCAGCACCGCAACGGTCGCCGTAGAGGTCTGTATCCTGCCCGACGACTCGGTCTCGGGCACGCGCTGAACTCGGTGTACGCCGCTCTCGAATTTAAGCCGTGAATAAGCGCCCTCTCCCTCGATGAGAAACGACACCTCGCGAAAGCCGCCGAGACCCGTTTCGTTCGAGCTCATAAGCTCGTGCCTCCACCCCATTGAATCGGCATACATCGAATACATGCGGTACAGATCGCCCGCAAAAAGCGCCGCTTCCTCGCCGCCCGCGCCCGCGCGTATCTCGACTATAACGTTCTTATCGTCGTTCTCATCTCGCGGGAGCAGCAGCACGCGCAGCTCCTCTTCGGTCCGCGCGACCGTCTCCTTTGCGCTTCTCAACTCCTCGTCGGCAAGGCTGAGCATGTCGGGATCGTTCTCGCTCGCGAGCAGGCTCAGTGCACCGCTCACCGCCGACTCCGCCCGCTTGTACTCGCGGAACTTTTCGACGATGGGTGTCAGTCGTTTATATTCCTTCATCAGCGCGGAATATGCGGAGATATCGCTCATCACCGACGGGTCGGCAAGACGCTCGTCTATCTCCGAATAGCGCCGTTCTACATCATGCAGTCTGTCAAGCATCGGCAGCTCCGTCAGCGGGAAAGACCCATACCGTCGAGTATCTCTCTCTGGCAGTCAAACATGATACGCTCGTTCTCTCCGCCGCCCTCATGGTCGTAGCCGAGCAGATGCAGCACCGAGTGCACGCAGAGGAATGCGAGCTCCCTCTCAAAGCTGTGACCGTATTCGCGCGCCTGTGCATGTGCGCGGTCGAGCGATATAACGATGTCGCCGAGCGGTATTCTGCCCGTCTCGGGGTCGATGTCGTCTGCGGTCGGAATTCCGTCCTGCAGCAGCGGGAACGAAAGCACATCGGTCGCGCGGTCGATGCCGCGTGTCTCGATGTTGAGCATATGTATCTTACGGTCGGAGACAAGCAGCACCGATATTTCGGGGGCAAACCTGTCCTCGGGTATGTACTCATGACGCAACGCAGCGGTTATCGCGCGGCGGATGAGCAGACGGGTGCGCAGATCGACGATGTATCTGCCCTGTCTGTTTGTTATGCTTATCTTATAGCCCGGCAGCAGCGAGAGCGCGCTCTCCTCCGCCTGCTCGATTATTTCAAGAAGGTTGTCCATCTTTTTGTATCTCCGTATCTTCTGTATTACCCTGCATAGCTGCCGCGCCGCGCCCCTTCGCGCCTCCGCACTCATATGCATTGACGATATCCTGAACGAGCCGATGCCTTACAACGTCGCGCCCCGAAAAACGGTGGATATATATCCCGTTTATCCCGTCGAGTATGCGCACCGCCTGAATAAGTCCCGACGGCTTTCCGTCAGGCAGGTCTATCTGCGTCGTGTCGCCCGTAACTATCATTTTGGAATTAAAGCCGAGACGTGTAAGGAACATCTTCATCTGCTCGCGGGTGGTGTTCTGCGCCTCATCGAGAATGATAAACGAATCGCTGAGCGTTCTGCCGCGCATGTATGCGAGCGGCGCAACCTCTATCGTTCCGCGCTCGATATGCTTTGTGCAGGTCTCCGCACCGAGCATGTCGTACAGCGCGTCGTAGAGTGGGCGGAGATAGGGATCTATCTTACTCTGCAGGTCGCCCGGGAGAAATCCGAGCCGTTCCCCCGCCTCTACCGCGGGGCGGGTGAGTATTATCTTATTTACCGACTTTTTTCGCAGCGCATCGACGGCGAGTGCGACCGCAAGGTAGGTCTTTCCCGTTCCTGCGGGACCTATGCCGAAGATGACGGTGTTTCCGCGTATCGCGTCAACATAGCGCTTCTGCCCCGCCGTCATCGCCCTGACGGGCTTTCCTCTGCCGCCGAGACATATAACCCCGCCGTCACACTCCGTGAGCTCGTCGCTCTTGCCGTCGCGTACGCTGTCGATTATATATCCGAGCTCCTGCTCGGTGATGTCCGCACCGCTCGGCGAGTGCAGCAGCGCCGTTACAGCCGATGCCGCAAGCTCCGCATTCTCCTTGCTCTGCGCGGTTATAACTATCCTGTTTCCGTCGGTGCGGTCGGTGTCCTCGCTCCGTATCACGGCATTAAACGCATCTTCGACCGCGCGTATATTGGCATCAAGTGCACCAAACGCCGCCGCTGTCTGCTCGGGCGAGTCGGTGAACACCTCTCTTGTATAGCTTTCTGCCATTTTACCTTCCTTATTGCTGCCCGCCTCAGCCGCCTGCCCCTTGTCCGCATGCAAAAACACGGGTCTCGGCGGTCGGAACGGTACAACTCCCTCAATATATCATATATTTTATACTTATCCCGTGCTTTTGTCAATAGCGCGGGCGCATGTCTGCAGGGTCACGGACGTATTTTCGGCAGTTTTTTCGTCGGATATTCGGTCGGGCTTTCGGCGCACGCCCGTCGGCAATGTCGATTCGCCGCTGCACACGTGCGTATATCACGGCAGTGTACCGTCAATGACGGGCAGAGGCACGACCTGCGCGACATCCTCAAGGCAGTGTACCGTTGTGCGCAGTATATACACATCGCCCTCCTCGCGGCTCTCGAGAAAGCCCTCGTCGGTGCGCGACAGCAGCTCGCTCTCCCCTATCTCGTCGCGGAGCATCACCGTCATGCGAGCCTCTGCGACCCGCTCCGCCTCCTCTACCGTCCGCGTGCGCGGCTGCTCGGTGTAGTAGCAATAGCTGTCGGTGCTTACCGTTATCGGCAGTATGATGCCGCCGGGGAGCGTCAGCCTTTCGCTCCCGCTCTCGAGCTCATACGGCAGCTCCCGTACCCTGTGACGCACGGGGTGCAGACTGTGCCCGAACAGTGAGAGACGTATATCCCGCACGACCGCACCGTACTCCCGCTCCTGCACCGTCAGCGGCACCTCCGCCGTGAGCACATGCTGCGTGTGTGCTATGACGCTGCCCCTTGCATGAGTGTAGCGCATTACACCCGTGTTCTTGTTTTCGAGCGCGCCCGATATCAGCAGCTGTCCCGCAGCGATATTATCGCCGTCACCGACGACCGCCTCACCCGCCGCGGTATTCACATACTTCACAACGCCCTCGCGCGATGCGACAACATTCGACGGCGTTCCCGTATCTATCCTGCCGTCGCGGTATGCCGTCTTAGTATAACGCAGCTGCGCCGCAGTGCCCGATATGTCGATGCTCATCCAGCTGATGCGCGGGTCGCCGGCAAGATACGCAGAGCAAACGCGGAACAGATCGAGCGACGGTATGAAAGCACCCTCCGCGCAGCCGAGCGCACGAACGCCGTCAAGCAGCTCACCCTCAAGCTCAGCATCCCGCTCCTGCCCGTCGCGCGGCGCGACATCGAGCGTCCATATAAAGCGTGACAGCAGTGCGGCAAGCAGACACGCGAGCACCATACCGACGGGTATTCCCGGGCGATGAGAAAATCGCGAGCACAGCGCCGGCAGCCCGCTCCGCCTTACCAGCCTGTGCTCTGCCCCGCTCTCTGAGAGCAGCAGCTGTGCCTGTGCGCGGTCGGCGGATGACATCCGCAGCTCCCAACCGTCATCCCGCCGCACGGCGGAATATTGCAGCGCGCCGAGCAGATTCAGCGCATCGCCGTCGGCTATGTACAGCGTATCACAGCCGAGAAAAAAACGTCCTATCGCGGCGACTATGCCGCTCCTCACACCGCATGCCCCCTCTCGCCCGCCGACCGCAGCGAGATGTCGGTGATAACGCCGTCTATCTCCAGCGTTCCACCGCTGCGGTGACACAGCGTCAGTCCATCGCCCATCACTCTGAGCTCGTATCTCCCAGCCCTCAGTACTATCAGATCGTCGCGAAAGCAGATTATCCTTCTGCAGCGCGACAACCTCAGCTGCATTCGGTCAAATATAGTTATCACCGTCTCTGCCGTTCCGGGACATTCCTCCTGCGGCAGATCCGATATCGAAAAAAGTCTCCCGAGCAGCTGCCGCTCTCCTTTTCTTTTTTTCTCCGCTGACATTATGTATCTTTCCTCCGCTCGCTAAGTATAGTGTAGTATACGCCGTACGGCACCTATGCGGCACCGCCGCAATTACCATATGCGATGGGAGTGGTATTAATGACAACCGTAAGAGACGGCATCCGCCCCGCGGGCAGAGCTATGCCGCGGCGGCTCGGAGCGTCGCGACGAATCGGACGGTATGCGGCAGCTGCCATTTGCGATACAGCGCTGCTCTATTTTATTCCGCTGCTCGTGATATTCTCGGATACCGCGGCGGATGCGGTGCGTCGGAGTCTGCAGCTGTCGGCGGCGTCGCTTGTACCGTCTCTCTTTCCGTATCTCGTCATTTCGGCGCTGATAACGCGCTGCGGTACGGCGGAGCGCATCGGGCATGCGGTGGGCAGACCCTTCTCGCGGCTGTGCGGATTGCCGCCCGCGCTTGCGTTTCCTTTCATCATCGGGCTGTGCTCGGGCTATCCCGCGGGCGCTGCCGCCGTATGCTCGGTATACCGCCGCGGGGGCTGTACGGCAGACGATGCAGAGCGCGGCTGTGCGCTGCTCGGAAACACGGGACCGGGGCTCACCGTCGGGCTGCTCGGTGAAGCGCTGCTCGGCAGCCGCAGACTCGGCATGATTGTCTATCTCGCTCAGCTGCTCGCGGTGCTGACAGTCTGTGCGCTGCACGGCATTATCGTCAGACGTAAAAAACGCCGCGCACACGGCAGCAGTGAAAATGTCACGGAAAAAGCGCAACATACAGCGGGAGGCGAACAGAAAACATCCGAGCGCGGCACGGCAAACAACGGAACACATGTCGGGTCGGGGCATGTCGGAATAATACGTGCACTGCCGGAAGCGGTCGCATCCGCAACATCGACCGTTCTGACCGTTGTATCGCTCGTCACCGTATTTTCGCTGCTGCGAATACTGCTGCAAGCGCTGCTCGGCAAGCTAAGCGAATCTATCGGCATTGCCCTGCCGTCCTGCACTCCCGCTCTGCTCTCGATACTGATTGAGATAAGCGACGGGCTCTGCTGCGCGTCGGCGATAGGCGGAAAGACGGGTACGGTGCTCTGTGCCGCCGCTGTCGGGTGGTCGGGGCTGTGCGTCATCACGCAGACAAAAACACTGATGCGCAACTGCGGGCTCGTCGGCTGCCGCATAATTTCCATGCGTCTCGCGCTCGGTGCACTCTGCGCCGCCTACACCTTTCTGCTGCTCGTCTGCCATGGATAATTATTTGCCCGCCGCTCATCTGCATCGGATAATCGCCCATTAATTATTTAATGCCGTCTGTCACAGCCGATAGCTTTTAATACCCGTCTGTCGCGACTGAAATTTTAATGCTCGTCCGACCCGAGCAAAAATGCTGTTTTCAAGCATCTGCGCATCGCGAACGGAACACTCGGCGGGTATCCGTCTCGCCCGCTCGGAACAATTTTTCAAAAAAGTGTGGAAAAAAAATAAAAAATGTAGTATAATACTCCCGATATATACTTATCGGGAGGTACAGGCAATGGCTTTTCGCAGAAAAGACGATCACAGGTACCGCGCGAGCGACTCGGACACACGGCTCACGCGGTTCAGACCGAAATACAAGACCGCGCACGACAAGGGCTCGGAGCGCGAGCTGCCCGAGATCTGCCGCTACTGCGTACGCGCGCACAAGCTGTTTGATTCCGAGACCATGCTCTGCGAGCGCAAGGGAGTAGTTTCCTGCCGCTACACATGCCGCAGGTTCGTGTACGACCCGCTTAAACACGTGCCGTTCCAAGCGCCGGCCGTCTTTGACGAGGATATGGTAATGCCCACGCTTGACGACCTTCCCGATGATGCTGCCGACACGACTCAACCCGCGCAGACATCGGATACTACACAGACATCGGATGTCGTGCACGCACCGGATGCTGCTCAAATATCGGATACCGCTCAGACTGCAAGCACCGCATCGAGCGATTCAACCGAGAGTAGCGCTGAGCCCGCTCACGTCTCGGAAAACGCGACTTCATCGGACGCAGCCGGGCCCGCCCGTGACAGCGGCATCGACACAGAATCATCCAACGGCGCATCACATACGAACGGACAAACCGTCAACGAAAAGAGCGCCGACAAGCAGACCTCCGACGGTACAGACAGTGCAGGTTCAAGCAGTGCCGCGCAGGGTGGAGAGAGCGACAGCGCCTCAGAGAGCGGCAATGCCGTCAAATCCGAGTCCGAAGAGTCCGCATACCCCGATAAAAAGACCGCCGCAGGCACCTCGGATAACGGCGGCGAAAAGAGCGACGGCAATGAGGTAAGATCACAGTTCGGTATGGAGAGCCTATGGAGCGATACATCAAGATAAACGGCAGGCACGGGGCGCGCAGGGCATTCTCCACGCTTCTGCTCGCGGCGTCTACCCTACTCTGTGCCTGCTCATCGGGCGAGGGCGGAACGTACACCGTCAATAAAAGCGAAGCCGTGCAAGAGGGTGAGACCGAGCAGACAAAGATTGTGACCCCCGACATGCCGAGCGAGAGCGAGCCGAGCCGCAACGCCTATGCATCCGACGTTCAGACGGTGCGCATCGTTGCTGCGGGCGACAGCATGTGTCATGAGGCGGTCGCGCGCTATGCTGCGGCATGCGGCGGAGAGGGTGCATACGACTTTACCCCAATATACGATGACATCGCGGATTACATACGTCTTGCGGATGCTTCCATCGTTAACTTTGAGGCAAGCATCTCGGAGAGCGGCGATTACGATTATTTTCCGAAGTACATCGTCCCGCCGACGGCGATAGACGCGCTGACAGACATCGGCTTTGACATTATCGACCTATCGAACGACCATATGCTCGACGGCGGTGTTGAGGGTCTGCTTGAGACCGAGCGGCGTGTACGCAGCTGCGGCGCGCTTCCGCTCGCGGAGTATTCCGACCGCTCCGACCTCGAAAACGTAAGGATTGCGGATATCGACGGAATTCGTGTTGCGCTCGTATATTTCGTCGGAAAAACGAACGTTTCAAACAGTGACGGCAGCGGTATATATGTGCCGTACGTCAATATTCAGGATATCGAAACGCAGATGAAGGCCGCAAAGCAGAAGGCGGATGCGGTAATTGCCGTGATGCACTGGGGCACGGATAATGCGCTCGACCCCGGGGATAGTCAGCGGTCACTCGCTGCCCTGCTTGCCGACTGCGGAGCGGATGCGGTCATCGGCTACGGACCGCACGTACTGCAGAGCATGGAGACGCTGGAGCGTCCCGACGGCGGAACAACGCTCGTAGCTTATTCGCTCGGTAACCTTATGAGCGGAATGTATTATGCGAAAAACGCGGTCGGCGGGCTGCTCGGCTTTGATCTTACCGTGCGCAGCACCGACAGCGGGCCGTCGGTCAGCATAGACAATATCTCGCTGCTGCCGACCGTCTGCCATTATAATTCCTCCCGCAGCGCCTTTCGCGTGATGCCGCTCGCCGACTATACCGAAGAACTGTGCAACGAGCACGGGGGGCAGAAATACGGCAGCTTTACCCTGACCGAGCTGTATGGCTACGTCCGCCGCGCTATTCCCGATGAGTACCTACCCGATTCTATTCTGTACAAGTAAGCGACGCGCGATGCGCGTGCAATAATCGCTGCACAGCACAAACACAACATGCACCGCACGGAGCGAACGTTTAAAGGTCCGCACAGTGCGACCGCATCATGCGCCGAAATAACACAATTGCCTCTGCCGTACAATTGTACGGCAGAGGCATAATACGTTATATAACATAATCCGCCGCACCGTCGGACGATGTCAGCGATGCAAGCGTGACCGAACCGAAATAATCCTCCGTCAGCTTATAGAAGCCACGCCAGAGCTCTATCGTTCTGCATTTCGGTGCCCTATGACAGGCGGGCGCGCCCTGACCGAGACACGCGACGGGAACGAGCTCGCCCTCCGCCGCCGTCAGTATTTGAAGCGCTGTATAGTCCTCGGGCACGCGCGTGAGACGGTATCCTCCGCCCTTTCCGTGCAGCCCCTCGACAAGCCCCGCGCCCGTAAGCGACGGCATTATCCGCTCAATATATTTAAGAGAAATCTCCTGCCGCTCCGCGACCGCCTTCAGCGGTATCCAGTCGCCGCCGCAGTGCTCAGCAAGGTCAATCATGATCCGCAGCGCGTATCTGCCCTTTGTGGAAATCATATCTATCCCTTCCGTCGGGCACACGCCCGAAAATTCATGTCAATGTTACAGCCGCCTATCTCAATGCTCCACTGTTCTCTGCTGCCGAGAACGATATCTCCGCTCTCGGGGAGAAGCTCACACACGAACAGCCAAGAGCCGAAAGAACAGCCGAGATGCACGCCGCTCATTGCCGCAAGCACCCTCATATCAGTCAAAAACCGCAGCAGCGGTAGCCCGCATTGCGAGTATGGTTTCGGTTATAAGCTCGTCAAGACCGATGCCGAGCAGCTCCGCGCCGCGTTCGATAACCTCACGCGAGCAGCCGGCAGCAAAGCCGTGATTCTTATACTTCTTTTTTACCGATTTCAGCTCAAGGTCGGAAACGCTGCGCGACGGACGCATTATCGCGACCGCACCGATGAGACCCGTCAGCTCATCGACCGCATACAGCACCTTTTCCATCTCATGCTCCGGCGCGGTATCGACGGTTATGCCGTAGCCATGACTTACAACGGCGTGTATCAGACGCTCGTCGATGCCCTCCTCCTGCATAATCTCACTGACCTTTATACAGTGCTGCTCGGGATATTTTTCAAAGTCGAGGTCATGGAGCAGCCCGACCGTACCCCAGTATTCCGCCTCATCCCCGTAGCCGCGCTGCCGTGCGAAGTATTCCATAACTCCGCAGACAATCTCGGCATGCTTTATATGGAACGGCTCGCTGTTATAGTGCAGAAGCAGCTCGCGAGCCTGTTCTCTCGTCGGTATCACCGCGCACCTCTCAGTCTGCAAAGAGCGGAGTGGAGAGGTAGCGGTCGCCCGTGTCGGGAAGGAGTGCAACGATGGTCCTGCCCACGTTCTCGGGGCGCTTAGCAAGCTGAATAGCAGCATAGATAGCAGCGCCTGACGAAATACCGACAAGCACACCCTCGCTTCTGCCTATCTCCTTGCCCGTTGCGAATGCATCCTCGTTAGTGACGGGGATTATCTCGTCATAGACCTCGGTGTCAAGCACATCGGGTACAAAGCCCGCGCCGATGCCCTGAATCTTGTGCGGTCCCGACTTACCCTCGGAGAGAACGGGAGAGGATGCGGGCTCAACCGCTGCGACCTTAACGCCGGGAATCTTGGAGCGCAGATACTGACCCACGCCCGTAACGGTTCCGCCCGTGCCTACGCCTGCAACGAACCAATCGACCTTGCCGTCGGTATCCTCATAGATCTCGGGTCCCGTGGTCTCGAAATGAGCCTTGGGGTTTGCGGGGTTGACAAACTGACCGGGGATAAACGAGTTCGGGGTTTCTGCTGCAAGCTCGTTTGCGCGCTCGATAGCGCCCTTCATTCCCTTGCTGCCGTCTGTGAGAACAAGCTCTGCACCGTATGCCTTCATCAGCTGACGGCGCTCTACCGACATCGTTTCGGGCATTACGATAATGATGCGGTAGCCGCGCGCTGCAGCGACCGATGCAAGTCCGATACCCGTGTTGCCCGAGGTCGGCTCAATGATTACAGAGCCTTCCTTAAGTTTACCGCTCTTCTCTGCGTCGTCGATCATTGCCTTTGCGATTCTGTCCTTTACGGACCCTGCGGGATTGAAATACTCGAGCTTTGCAAGCAGCTTAGCCTTGAGACCGAATTTCTTTTCGATACCCGTGAGCTCGAGAAGCGGAGTTTTGCCTATAAGCTGATCTGCGGATGTATAAATGTTTGCCATGATAAATATCTCCTTTTTCGGTGCGCGGCGCTGCTGCCTCGCTTATTTTTGATACCCGGCGGTTTTTGTTTTACCCACCTGTTTGGTATGTTGGTGGTATTATACACCCGAATGTACCGTTTGTCAACCCCTTTTTTTCAAAAAACGCAATTTTTTCAATCTTTTTCTGCTGCACGTAATCGCGCAGCGTATGAGCACTTATGACGATGCCGCACGGGAGAATGACCGCACTGTCCCGCGAGCCCTGCGCGGTCCGAAAACAGCAGGGCGCAAAAACGGCGACACGCAAAAACGGCAGGGCAAAACGCCCCGCCGTCAAGTGTTTTATTGAATTGCAGGCTGTCGCGTACCGTCGCGACAGCGGTATATCCGTGCTGTCAGGCAGCACTCAGCCCCACTCGATGGTTGCCGGGGGCTTGCCCGTGATATCATAGACTACGCGACCCGCGCCCTTTACCTCATTGCAGATACGTGCGGAAACGGTTCCGAGTATCTTATGAGAAATGGGCGTGTACTCGCAGGTCATGAAGTCGGAGGTACGCACCGCGCGGAGCGCGATGGTGTAGTCATAGGTGCGGAAATCGCCGACAACGCCGACCGAGCGGGTGTCCGTAAGGACTGCAAAATACTGATCCGCCTTAACTCTGTGCTTGACTATCTCCTCGCGGAAGATGGCATCGGCATTCTGGAGGATGGCTATCTTCTCCGCCGTTATCTCGCCGATAATGCGCACGCCGAGACCGGGTCCCGGGAATGGCTGACGGTCGACATAGGAACGCGCGAGACCGAGCTGACGACCGAGTGCGCGAACCTCATCCTTGAACAGACCGCGCAGCGGCTCGACGAGCCCCGTGAACTTCATATTGTCGGGCAGACCGCCGACATTGTGGTGGCTCTTGATGGTTGCGGCCTTGCTGCCGCCCGACTCAATAACGTCGGGATAGATAGTGCCCTGCGCAAGGAAGGAAACGTTATCGGGCAGCTTTTCGGTCTCCTCCTCAAATACCTTGACAAACTCAGCGCCGATTATCTTTCTCTTCTGCTCAGGATCGGTAATGCCGCGGAGTGCCGCAAGAAAGCGGGGACCCGCATTTACGCGGATAAAGTGGAGGTCACGACCCGAGAATGCCGCCTCAACCTCGTCGCCCTCGTTCTTTCTCATAAGACCGTGATCGACGAAAACGCAGTGCAGCTGACCGGGTATCGCACGGGAAAGAAGCGCCGCGCAGACCGATGAATCGACTCCGCCCGAGAGCGCAAGCAGCACGTGCTTATCACCGACCTGCTCGCGGATATCGCGGATAAGCTGCTCCTGGAGATTGTGCAGGTCATAGTCGCCGTCCGCGCCGCAGATGCGGTAGAGGAAGTTGTGTATCATATCGGTACCGCGCGAGGTGCTTTCGACCTCGGGGTGGAACTGCATTCCGTAGAGGCGGTGCGCCTTGTTTTCGATGGCTGCGTTCGGGCAGTTCTCGGTGCAGGCGACCGAGCGGAAGCCGTCGGGCAGCGTAACTATCTGGTCGGTATGACTCATAAGACCCGTCTGCGATGCGTCGAGTCCGCGAAAGAGCTCCGAGCCCGTGTCTACGCGCATTGCCGTCTTTCCGTACTCGCTGACAAGGCAGGGCGCAACGGTGCCGCCGCACGACCATGCGAGCAGCTGAACGCCGTAACATATACCGAGAATCGGAATGCCGAGCTTGAATATGTTTTTGTCACAGCGGGGAGAACCATCCTCATAAACGCTGTTCGGTCCGCCGGTGAGAATGATACCGATGGGTCCTATCTCGAGGATCTGCTCCACCGTAATACGGTCGCCGGGCTTTACGACCGAATAAACGTTGCATTCACGTACTCTGCGGGCGATAAGCTCCTTATACTGCCCGCCGAAATCAAGAATCAGAACTGTCTGCTGTGCCATACCTGCTCCTGTAACTATAAAAATTCCGCACTGCGGTAGCGGTCTGTGCCGACCGCATCACTCATATACTGCATCCGCACGGGGTTCGACAAAATGCGACCGCATTCCCGCACAGCAATACAATCATATTATAACACATTTTGCGATTTCGTCAACGGCTGAGAGAATATTTTTTGCCCCGGAGAAAAGTTTTCCGGGGCAAAAGCGATTATTTTGTTTTTCCGTGTGCCGTTTTGCGGCATTGTACTGCTTTTTGCGATTCCGTTTCTACGCCGAGCATTTCTTATCCTTCGTGATGTTTTAAAGAAGCATCAATGAATCCGAGGAAAAGCGGGTGCGCCTTGTCCGGGCGGGATTTGAACTCGGGATGGTACTGCACGCCGACATAAAAATCACGGTCGTCGAGCTCGACCGTCTCGACGAGTCTGCCGTCGGGCGAAAGTCCGGAGAGACAGAGCCCCGCGTCCTCAAGCGCCTCGCGATAGTCGTTATTGAACTCGTAGCGGTGACGGTGACGCTCGGATATCTCGCGCGTACCGTAGCAGCGCTCCATCGTTGTGCCGTGGCGGATAACGCACGGATAAGCGCCGAGACGGAGCGTGCCGCCCTTGTCGACATCGTCGCTCTGACCGGGCATAAAGTCGATGACCTTATGGGCGCACAGTTCGTCAAACTCGCCCGAATTTGCATCGGCTATTCCGAGCACATCGCGCGCGTATTCGATGACCGCTATCTGCATGCCGAGACAGATACCGAAGTACGGCAGACCGTGCTCACGCGCATACTTTGCAGCACATATCATGCCCTCAACGCCGCGTCCGCCGAAGCCGCCGGGCACTATAATGCCGTCGAGCCCGCCGAGCAGATCGTCTGCGGTAGCATCGCACAGCGGCTCGGAATCTATCCACTTTATATCGACCCGCGCACCGAGTGCATAGCCAGCATGGCGCAGCGCCTCCGCTACGGAGAGATATGCGTCGTGCAGTGCAACATACTTTCCGACAAGTCCGACGGTGACCTCCCTCTCCGCGGACTTTATTTTTTCGACCATTGCTTTCCACTCATCGAGCGCGGGTGCGGGTGCGTTAATACCGAGCTCGCGGCAGACGACATCCGAAAAATGAGCGGACTCAAGCATCAGCGGAGCCTCATAGAGACACGGCAGTGTCAGATTTTCGATAACGCAGTCGGGGCGGACGTTGCAGAAAAGCGATATCTTCTTGAATATACTCTCTTCCAGCGGCTGATCGCAGCGCAAAACGATGATATTCGGGTTGATGCCCATGCCCTGCAGCTCCTTTACGGAGTGCTGAGTCGGCTTTGATTTATGCTCGTCCGAGCCGCTGAGAAACGGCACAAGCGTTACGTGAATGAACAGGCTGTTCTCGCGTCCGACCTCAAGCGATATCTGACGTACCGCCTCAAGAAAGGGCTGCGACTCGATATCACCGATGGTGCCGCCTATCTCGGTTATGACAACATCGGCATCCGTCTGCTTGCCTACGCGATAAACAAAGTCCTTTATCTCGTTAGTGATATGCGGTATGACCTGAACGGTAGAGCCGAGATATTCGCCGCGGCGCTCCTTGTTGAGAACGTTCCAGTAGACCTTTCCCGTCGTCAGATTGGAGAAGCGATTCAAATCCTCGTCGATAAAACGCTCGTAGTGACCGAGGTCAAGATCGGTCTCCGCGCCGTCCTCGGTGACGTATACCTCGCCGTGCTGATACGGGCTCATCGTTCCCGGGTCAACGTTTATGTACGGGTCAAGCTTCTGCGCCGCAACGCGCAGCCCGCGCGTTTTCAGCAGTCTGCCGAGCGAAGCGGCGGTTATTCCCTTTCCGAGTCCGGAAACAACTCCGCCTGTTACGAAAATGTACTTTGTCATGATACCACCCTCACTTTAATATTATTCGTTTTAAAATTCATCTGTAAAACAGGTGCACGACGCGCGTCGCATTAAACATAGGTCTTTATAATGGATTCCGCTACCGCACGCTTCGAGATACAGCGGTCCATCGCGGTCTTTTCTATATATCTGTGTGCGTCGGGCTCGGTCATCTTCAGCTTTTCGATAAGCAGCAGCTTTGCCCTGCCGACGATGCGTATCTCCTCCATCTTTTCCTCGACCGTAGCCGCGCGCTGCTCCATTCTGCGCAGCCGCTCGCGTGTCGCGCGGAGCAGAACTACCGACTGCGCGATTGCTGCGGCACTCGTCGGCTTCTGCATTACAAGCACGCCGCACGGGCACAGCGCGGCGCTCAGCTCGGGATAGTGCTCCGCTTTTGTCAACAGCAGCACGCCCGCTCCGCTGCCGAGAGAAACATCCTCCGCGAGTCCGCTGCCGAACTCATCGGGCAGCGGCGTATTGATAACTATAAGGTCATAGCTCTCCTCGACCGCAGCGCGGCGCGCCTCGGAGCAATTTTTCACCCGCTTTGTCACAAAGCCCTGACCGTCAAGCAGCGGGATCATACCGCTGTCGAATTTTTCCGACGCCGAGACAAGCAGCGCACGACAGCTGCGCAGGTTCATCTCCATATGATCCCCCCTTCGGTAATGTAAGTGTTATGCGAAAGCGCCGTTACGGTTCTCCCACAGACTCAGCATACGAGCATCCGACCGATGTGTCGCGCAAGCTGCGGAATGAGTGATGGAAAATGCGCTCTGCGCCGCCGCATTCAACGGCAGATGCAAGCGCCTCTCCCGCACGAAAAAATCAGTCCTCTTTGTGTTCGAGATAAGCGTCAATGACCGTCTGCGGCAGCACTCTGTGCAAAAACTCGCTCTCCGCTGCGGCAGCCCTTGCCTCGGCAAGCGTTGCGGGCAGACGCGGCATGTCGCTCTCCTCCTCGAGCATATTGCGGTCGCACTCGGGCGGAAGCGGGAGCGCGCGCATAATGCCGTCAAGGCAGGCATGTATGATGAGCGAGTATGCAAGATACGGATTGCAGAGCGGGTCGGGGGAGCGGAGCTCTGCCCTGCGGTATTCGCCCTGCGCTGCGGGTATGCGGATAAGCTGCGAGCGATTCTCATGCGACCATGAGATATATTTAGGCGACTTGAAGTGCCCGAGGCGTTCGTATGACTGTCCGCTGCTGCACAGAAACAGCGATATCTCGCGGATATGCGCGAGCAGCCCCGCGATAGCGCAGCCCATCACGTCACCGCTGTTGCCGCTGCCGACATTGCCGCCGTGAACACTGAAATTGATATGCATGCCGTTGCCGGGCTGACCGGACAGCGGACGCGGGTCGAAATCCGCCGCAAGTCCGCTTCTTGCAGCGACCGTACCGACGACGGATTTAAAGGTAACGGCATCATCGCCCGCGCGGAGCGGACTCGAATAGCGAAAATCTATCTCGTTCTGCCCCGGTCCCTGCTCATGGTGCGAGCTCTCCGGCTTTATCCCCATCTGCTCGAGCGTCAGGCATATCTCGCGGCGGACATTCTCGCCCTTATCCTCGGGAGCGATATCCATATAGCCCGCATTATCGTACGGTATGCGAGTCGGCTCGCCGTGCTCGTCGAGCTTGAACAGATAAAACTCCATCTCAGAGCCGAAAGCAAAGGTATAGCCCGCATCCGCCGCAGCGCGCTCTGCGGAAGCAAGAATCGCGCGGCAGTCGTTTTCAAACGGCGTGCCGTCAGGGCGGCAGACCGAGCAGAACATGCGCACGACCCTGCCGTGCTCGGGTCTCCACGGGAGCACCGAGAGCGTTACGGGGTCGGGATGCAGAACAAGATCGGAGTGCACAACACCGCCGAAGCCCGCGACAGACGATGCGTCGATGGCTATGCCGTATTCAAATGCGCGTCCGAGCTCGTCCGGCATTATCGAAATATTCTTCTGCCTGCCGTAAACATCGCAGAACGCCATACGGATGAATTTGACATCCTCCTCTCTGACATACTGCATTACCTCATTGGCGGAATAATTCATATCTGTCTGCTTCCTTTCTGCTCTGCGGCGGGTCGATTGCGCCGCGCCGTACGACCGCACATGCGGCGGCAATATATAACGACGACCGCGCTCCGTCAGTTTGCAACATACATCTGTTTATACGGATTGCTTGAATTCGGGGTAATAACGGTAAAGCCGGGGGCAAGAAGCTCATCGAGCGGGCGCCCGAACGACTCCGAGAAGAACCGCAGCAGCGGCATCAGCTCTTCCGTATCCTGCTCCGTGGCAGCGGCTGCGGAAACGCCGAGCGGGAGTCTGACACCCGAGATATCGCCGCGCAGCAGCATCTTTCCGCCGTGCATTCCCGTACACGGGAAATTACCGACTATCGGACGCTCTCCGCGGTCGAGACCGAGCACGACTATCCTGCCGCCGGCCTGATACTCGCCGAGAAAGCTGCCGCACACGCCGCCGATAACAATGACGGGGCATTTATCCCGATACTCCTTCATATGAATGCCGACGCGGTAGCCCGCATCGCCGCGGACAAATATCGCGCCCCCGCGCATAGCGTAGCCCGCAGCGTCGCCTGTGCCGCCGTGAATAACGATGCGACCGTCGTTCATGGTATCGCCCACCGCATCCTGCGCATTGCCGTACACGGTTATGTCCGCGCCCGCAAGGTATGCACCGAGCGCGTTGCCGGGTGTTCCGTATATCTCGATATCGCCCTCACGCATTCCCGATGCGATAAAGCGCTGACCGAGACAATCGGTTATTCTTGCGCTGCCGCAGCGTCTGAGCTGTTCGTTCAGCACGCGGAAATCAAGCTCCTTTGCATCTATTTCTATTTTATCTATCATATTATACCACACCGCTCTGTAAATTTCTACTTATTTTTTTGTAAAAAAGCTTTTTTGCATCGGGCATCACTCGCCCGCGTGACTTATGCCGAGAATGGACAGCTCCTTCTCGCTCAGACCTACTCCGCGGAGCATAAGACGGTTTCCGCGCAGCGCCTCGATTGAGTTTATACCCATGCCGCCCATCAGCTCCTTTATCTCATGCTTCCATGCGCTCATGAGATTGACAAGCCGCTCCGAGCCCTCCTGCGGGTCGAGACGGCGTACAAGCTCAGGGCGCTGAGTAGCTATGCCCCAGTTGCAGAGTCCGCTCTGGCAGTTGCGGCAGAGATGACAGCCGAGTGCAAGCAGCGCAGCCGTAGCGACGTAGCATGCATCCGCACCGAGCGCGACCGCCTTTACAACGTCGGCAGCCGAGCGTATCGAGCCGCCCGCGACAAGCGAGACGTTTCCTCTTATGCCCTCGTCGCGCAGACGCGAATCGACCGCAGCGAGCGCAAGCTCTATCGGTATACCGACATTATCGCGTATCCGCGTGGGCGCAGCGCCCGTACCGCCGCGAAAGCCGTCTATCGCAATGATATCCGCACCGCTGCGCGCGATGCCGCTCGCTATCGCCGCGATATTGTGCACCGCAGCTACCTTGACGATAACAGGCTTCTTATATTCGGTAGCCTCCTTAAGCGAATATACGAGCTGACGCAGATCCTCTATCGAGTAGATATCGTGATGCGGCGCGGGCGATATCGCATCCGAGCCCTCGGGTATCATTCTCGTTTTCGAGACGTCGCCGACTATCTTTGAGCCGGGGAGATGTCCGCCGATACCGGGCTTGGCGCCCTGACCCATCTTAATTTCTATCGCCGCACCCGCGCTGAGATAGCCCTCATGAACGCCGAAGCGTCCCGACGCGACCTGAACGACGGTATTAGGACCGTATTCGTAAAAATCCTCATGCAGTCCTCCCTCGCCCGTATTGTAGCAGATACCGAGCTCACGCGCGGCGCGCGCAAGACTCTCGTGTGCGTTGTAGCTTATCGAGCCGTAGCTCATTGCGGAAAACATGACGGGCATCTCGAGCTCGAGCTGCGGTGCGAGCGACGGTATGATGTGTCCCTCCGCATCGCGCTCGATATGATCGGGCTTTTTGCCGAGAAAGACGCGCGTCTCCATCGGCTCACGCAGCGGGTCTATCGGCGGGTTTGTTACCTGAGAGGCGTTTATGAGTATCCTATCCCAGTAGACGGGGAGCTGCTTCGGGCTTCCCATCGACGAAAGCAGCACGCCGCCGCTGCTCGCCTGCTTGTACACCTCGCGAACGACCTGATCACTCCAGCCCGCGTTCTCGCGGATGGTATCGGGATTTTTGACCACCTTAAGCGCATGTGCGGGGCAGAAGCTGACGCAGCGCTTGCAGTTGACGCAGCGGCTCTCGTCGCAGACCATCACGCCGCGCTTTTCATCGTAGCGGTGAACGCCGCCCGAACACTGCTTTTCGCATATGCGGCAGACGGTGCAGCGGCTCGGGTCGCGGATTATCTCAAATTCGGGTGCTATATATATCGGATTCATTAAAACGTCCCCTCCTTCAGCTTGATGATAACAGCCTCGCCGCCTGCGGGCATGCGAATGTTCTCCGCATCCGGCTCCATACGTCTGATGGCAGCCTCCTCGCTCGCGATGTATGTGAGATCGTCCTTATCGGCGACCACCATCGAGCGAAGCTTGAGACGGTCGCCCAGCGCCATAAGCCCGCCGGTAAAGCCGAGAACTATGGAGAACGGTCCCGTGATAAGCAGGCTCGGGTATATCTTTCTCAGATATTCGAGCTCTCTGCGGCGCTGCTCGGGCAGCCGCTCGATGGTGCTCCAGAACGGTGCGGCGATGACCGACGCAAGCTCAGCCTCGCTCAGACCCTGTCTGCGCAGCAGATAGTCGGCGATGTATGTGATGACCTCGGTATCGGTCTGCAGCGTGCATTTGTAGCCAAACATCTCTATATATCTGCGGTTGGCATCGTACGAGGAAATCTCGCCGTTATGCACCACGGAATAGTCGAGCAGCGCGAACGGATGCGCCCCGCCCCACCAGCCGGGGGTATTCGTCGGATATCTGCCGTGCGCCGTCCAGGAATAACCCTCGTACTCGTCGAGACGGTAGAAATACCAGACATCCTCGGGGAATCCGACCGCCTTGAACGCGCCCATGTTCTTTCCGCTTGAAAAGACATATGCGCCTTCAAGCGCGACATTGATATGCATCACAGTGCGCGCAACATACTCCTTTTCGTCGAGCTGCAGACGCGAGAGCACGCTCGCAAGCGGAGCGACGAAATAGCGCCATATGAGCGGAACATCGGTTATCGCAGGCGTTTTCCTTATAGGAATATTCTCCGCCTTGACAATCTCAAAGCGGTCGCGCAGCAGCTGCTCGCACTCCTTACGCACCTGCTCCGAATCAAAGAAGATATGCAGCGCATAAAAATCCTTGTACTCGGGATAGATGCCGTAGCCCGCAAAGCCTCCGCCGAGACCGTTTGAACGGTCGTGCATCGGTATCATGCCCTCGATAATCTTCTCCCCGGTCATGCGTCTGCCCTCGCGGGATATGACCGCAGCGATGGCACAGCCCGACGGAATTCTCACCTGTCCTTCAAGCTTCATACAACTACCCCCTGAAAAAAGATAAAAGCGCTCACCCTCCCGCGGGGACACTGTCCCTACGGGTGGTGAACGCCATTGCTCACTTGGCTAAATTATAGCACGGCATGCTCGGCTTGTCAATATCTTTTACTCAAAAAACAGCGAATTTGTGATTCGTGACCGCTTTCAAAATTCATTTTCGCCCCTTATATATAAATAAAAATGAAGATTTTGGCAGATGGGTGAAGTGTCGCAAAAATAAAATTGCATTTTTTTAAAAAAAGGGTTGACAAAACGCGAGCATGAGATTATAATAGGCACAACAAGGCAATGATGTCTTTTCCATGAGAGAAGGTATCGTTGCCTTCTTACTTTACAAGCTAAAAAAGCAAAAACAAATCTCAAGAAAGAGGCGAGTAAAAAATGACAGAAGATATCAAAGGCTTTGCTTACAGAAAGACACCCTACCGTTTTGTAGCGAGATACAAGGACGGAAAGTGGCACCGCGGCAGACTGACCCATTCCTCGAGCATTCTTTTAAATGAGTGTGCATGCGTACTGCACTATTCGCAGACCTGCTTTGAGGGACTTAAGGCGTACCGCCTGGACGACGGCAGCATCGTATGCTTCCGCCCCGATCAGAACGAGAAGCGTCTCGAGCAGTCCTGCAAGAGACTCGTTATTCCGCCGCTGCCCGCAGGAATGTTCACCAATGCGATAAGAAAGGTAGTCAAGGCAAATGCGGACTACGTCCCGAGCTTTGAGAGCGGCGGTTCGCTTTACATCCGCCCGCTTATCTTCGGAACCGACCCGGTTCTCGGAGTAAAGCCCGCAACGGAGTTTGAATTCCGAATCTTCGTCAGCCCCGTAGGCAACTACTTTGCAGGCGGTGTAAGACCGCTTAACATCCGCATAAGCGATTACGACCGTGCAGCACCCGTAGGTACGGGTCATGTCAAGGCGGGACTTAACTACGCGATGAGCCTTTACCCCATCGTTGAGGCACATGAGCAGGGCTACGATGAGAACCTTTATCTCGACCCGCGCACAAGAACCTACATTGAGGAGACGGGCGGCGCTAACATTATATTCATATCGAAGGACGGTGCACTCGTAACGCCCCGCTCCGACTCGATACTCCCGTCCATCACCCGCCGTTCCATCGTTGAGATATGCCGCGACAGACTCGGCATGCAGGTCGAGGAGCGCAAGATAAAACTCGAGGAGCTTGCAGACATGACTGAATGCGCACTCTGCGGAACCGCAGCAGTCGTATCTCCCGTAGGGTCGATAACCGCATCCGACCGCACCTACACCTTCAACAGCGTAGGCGAGGGCTCGGTAATAAACAGGATATCCGAGGTAATGAGCGATGTCCGCAGCGGAAAGATGGACAGTCCCGACGGCTGGCTGATGAAGATGATATGATGCTCCGAGCGCTGCGGCGCTGCGGTGTATCTTCATAATTAATACAGGTCGCTGCGGCAACGCAGAGCGATCCGCACCAAGGAGGAAGGAACAATGGAAAAGGTAAACGAATATTTCGGCTCGATGGTTTTCGATGACAGAGTGATGAAGGCGATGCTGCCTTCAAAGGTCTATAATTCGCTGAAAAAGACGATTGACGAGGGCGCTAAGCTCGAGACCGAAGTTGCCAACGCAGTAGCGGAGGCAATGAAGGATTGGGCTATCGAAAAGGGCGCGACCCACTTCACCCATTGGTTCCAGCCTCTGACGGGCATTACCGCCGAGAAGCACGACAGCTTTATCGCCCCCTCGCCCGACGGCGGTGTTATCATGGAATTCTCGGGCAAGGAGCTTATCAAGGGCGAGCCCGATGCATCGTCCTTCCCGTCAGGCGGTCTGCGTGCGACATTCGAGGCACGCGGCTACACTGCATGGGACCCCACCTCTTATGCATTCGTAAAGGATAAGACGCTCTGCATCCCGACGGCATTCTGCTCCTACAGCGGCGAGGCGCTTGATAAAAAAACCCCTCTGCTCCGCTCCATGCAGGCGCTGAACAAGCAGGCTATGCGTATCCTCCGTCTCTTCGGAAACACCGAGGCGACCTGCGTACGTACGTCGGTCGGACCCGAGCAGGAGTACTTCCTTGTAGATAAGGAAATGTACGAGAAGCGCCCCGACCTCGAGTTCTGCGGCAGAACGCTTTTCGGTGCAAAGCCGCCTAAGGGTCAGGAGCTCGACGACCATTATTTCGGCGCTATCAAGCCGAGAGTTGCCGAGTACATGGCTGATCTAAATCAGGAGCTCTGGAAGCTCGGCATCCTTGCAAAGACCGAGCACAACGAGGTCGCACCCGCACAGCATGAGCTCGCGCCTATCTACTCCACCACCAACATCGCGACCGACCACAACCAGCTGACAATGGAGATAATGCAGAAGGTCGCATTGCGTCACGGGCTCGTATGCCTGCTGCATGAGAAGCCCTTTGCGGGCGTAAACGGCAGCGGTAAGCATAACAACTGGTCGATGGCTACAAACACCGGTGTCAACCTGCTTACCCCCGGCGATACCCCGCACGACAACGCGCAGTTCCTCGTGTTTCTCTGCGCCGTAATTCAGGCGGTCGACGACTATCAGGGCCTGCTCCGTCTTGCGGTCGCTACCGCGGGCAACGACCACCGTCTCGGCGCTAACGAGGCGCCGCCCGCAGTCGTTTCGATGTTCCTCGGCGACGAGCTGACCGCCGTTCTCGAGGCACTTGAAGAGGACAAGCCCTATGAGGGTGCCGAAAAGACGGTGCTCAAGCTCGGAGTTAAGGTACTGCCTAAATTCCCGCGCGACACCACCGACCGTAACCGCACCTCTCCTTTCGCATTCACGGGCAACAAATTCGAGTTCCGTATGCTCGGTTCCTCGAACAGCATCGCCTGCACGAACATCATGCTCAACACCGCAGTTGCTGAATCGCTCCGTCAGTATGCCGATGTGCTTGAGGGCGCAGAGGATTTCAACTCCGCGCTGCATGACCTTATCCGCCGCGTGATTCACGAGCACAAGCGCATCATTTTCAACGGAAACGGCTACGATGAGAGCTGGATCAAAGAAGCAACAGAGGTTCGCGGACTGCTCAACCTCCGCACCACCCCCGATGTTCTCCCCGTCATTCTCGAGAAGAAGAACACCGACCTGCTCGTATCGCACAAGGTAATGAGCGAATCCGAAATCCGCTCGCGCTACGAGATAACCCTCGAGAACTACTGCAAGACGGTAACCATCGAGGCTATGACCATGATAGATATGACCAGAAAGCTCATCCTGCCCGCAGTCGAGGCTTACTCTGCATCGGTCGCGGAGTCGCTCGGCGCAAAGCTCAGCGTTGTACCCGAGCTCTCGGGCAAGTATGAGAAGGAAAAGCTGAAAACGCTCTCCTCGCTTGAGGACTCCATCGACGCATCGGTATCCGCACTCGAATCTTCGCTTATCCGTCTCCGCGCGATAGGCGACATCACCGACTCCGCATTCGTTATCCGCGATGTTATCCTGCAGAAGATGGCAGAGCTGAGAGTCGCATGCGATGAGGCGGAGACTCTGACGGCAAAGAAGTATTGGCCCTTCCCCACATACGGCGATCTGCTCTTCGGAGTAAGATAAGCCGACGGAAGCGGTACGGCGGGGGCTGTAAAAAACTTGGTTTTAACAGCCAGCGTAATTCAATAAGGACGAGATAAAAAAGATGCAAAAGCGTCGAAAATCGTCTCGTCGCCGTACTTGCGTACGGCAGAGGCGATTTTCGGCGGTAGAAAAAGCGGATA
>URDX01000022.1 GCA_900546695.1 uncultured Eubacteriales bacterium
TCTGCGCCCGATTTCGCCGCGCGACGTACAATTGTACGCCTTGCGCGACGAAATCGAACACTCCAAACGATTTTATCTATCCCTCACCGTTGTGTAGGCTTAAAAAAACAGACCGAAAACCGCCTATGCCGTACAAACGTTCGGCATAGGCGGTTTTCGATGATTTTATATTTTCTTCACTGTCGTGGGATGTTAAAATCATCCGGAGAATGCTAAAACCGAATATTTCAAACGATTTTGTCTATCCTATACCTGTCGGCGTGGGTGAAAGAACGCAGATTTAATTGTATACAAAAAGGAAGAAACCGCAAGGCTTCTTCCTTTTTTCGCACGGTGCGGGATCGTACAATTCGTGCATATGCGTAATTATATCAAATCCTTTATCTTTTTGTCGGCGTAGACCGTTTCCCAATCTGCGGAGAAAGCGTCGATAGCCATAAGCGACATTGGGTGATAGAGCAGGTTATCAAAGAGGTCGGGGTTCAGGGTGACAGACTGTGTTCCCGCCATGGTGATTTTATGAACCTGTTCAACGGTCTTGAACGACGCTGCGAGGACCTTTGTATCAAGACCCTGAGTGCGGAGCAGCTCGACTATCTCGAGAACGACATTAACGCCGTCGGATACGATGTTATCGAGGCGGTTGACGTAGGGGGCAACGAAGTCGGCACCCGCCTTTGCTGCCATGAGCGCCTGCTGCTGTGTGAAGATAGCGGTTTCGGTAACGCCGATACCCATCTTCTTTATCTCCTTTGTTGCCTTAAGACCCTCAGCGCAGATCGGCACCTTGATATAGAGGTTTCCGCCTACATAGTCCTTGAGTGCGGCAGCCTCCTTGATCATGCCCTCTGCGGTGCTCGATGTCACCTGAATGTGGAGCATTCTGTCGTTGCCGATGATGTTTCTTATATCTTTAATGAGGGTACCGAAATCGGCCTTTTCTTTCGAGATGATGGTGGGGTTTGTTGTTACTCCGTCGATGGGGAAGAATTCGCAGCAGTGGCGGATTTTTTCGCGGTCGGCGGTATCAATAAGATACAGCATTTTTTATCTCCTAACGCGCATTATTTCTTTTAGATACTTTATTACAAGCAAAGATTATACTACAAATTGCGCGCTTTTTCAAGGACAAAGAATAATAAATTTTCAGCCCCAGTCCCCTTGTTTTAATGCATAATAATCAATTACCGCAGTATGTGCGAAAACTTGCTCTTGACACGGTGCTGTGCTGTGTGATATAATGGCTGCAGAGAAAAGGGATCCTTTGCTACCGGCGGATTTTTGCAGAGCACTGCAAGGAAACAAGGGATCGATCGCCGACCGCCTGGGCACAGCTGTGGTATCCGTACCGTATGCTGTGCCCGTTTTTTTGCGGCGGATGAACGGAGGAGATAATAATGGCGCAGAAGTCCGATATTGAAATAGCACAGAACGTGACCCCGGAGGATATTACCGTAATTGCCGAGCGCGCGCACATCGCGCCCGAATATATCGAGCAGTACGGCAAAACAAAAGCAAAGGTAGACACGGCGCTGCTGAAAGACAGCGAGCGTGAGCGCGGAAAGCTCGTTCTCGTTACCGCGATAAACCCGACCCCTGCGGGCGAGGGCAAGACGACGACAACCATAGGTCTGGCTGACGGGCTGCGCAGGATAGGAAAGGATGCATCGGTCGCGCTGCGTGAGCCGTCGCTCGGGCCCGTTTTCGGAGTAAAGGGCGGCGCTGCGGGCGGCGGCTATGCTCAGGTAATCCCGATGGATGATATCAATCTCCATTTTACGGGCGATTTTCACGCGATAGGCGCGGCGAACAATCTTCTTGCCGCGATGCTTGACAACCATATTCATCAGGGCAACGCTCTCGGAATCGACCCCCGCAGCATAACATGGAAGCGCTGCGTTGACATGAACGACCGTCAGCTGCGTTCGGTCGTAGACGGTCTGGGCGGCAAAACTAACGGCGTACCGCGTGAGGACGGCTTTGATATCACCGTTGCGAGCGAGGTCATGGCGGTGCTCTGTCTTTCAACGTCGATCTCCGACCTGCGCGAGCGGCTGGGCAGAATAATCGTCGGCTACAGCTATTCGGGCGAGCCGATAACCGCAGCCGATCTGCATGCACAGGGTGCTATGACCGCGTTGCTGCGTGATGCCATCAAGCCGAATCTTGTGCAGACGCTTGAGGGCACGCCCGCATTTGTGCACGGTGGACCGTTTGCTAACATCGCGCACGGCTGCAACTCGGTCATGGCTACCGAGCTCTCGCTGCGGCTCAGCGATTATACCGTTACCGAGGCGGGCTTCGGTGCCGATCTCGGCGCGGAAAAATTTCTTGATATTAAGTGCCGCGCGACGTCGCTTGTGCCCGACGCGGTCGTAATCGTCGCGACCGTTCGTGCGCTTAAACTGCACGGCGGGCTTGACCGCTCTGCGCTCGGTGAGGAGAATTTCGAGGCGCTCGGCCTCGGTATACCGAATCTGCTGCGACATGTTTCCAACATCAAGAATGTCTACGGTCTCCCGTGCGTCGTTGCGATAAACCGTTTTCCGACCGATACCGACGCTGAGATTGACTACATAATTTCCCGCTGCCGTGAGCTCGGCGTAAACACAAAGCTGTCTACGGTATGGGCAGACGGCGGTGCGGGCGGAGAAGAGCTCGCGCGCGAGGTCGTCAGGCTCTGCGAGAGCGAGCAGGGAAGCTTCAGCTACTCGTATGAGCTCGGTCTCGGTATCGCCGACAAGGTGCGTACGGTCGTGCGCCGCGTATACGGCGGCGACGATATCGACATTACCACCGCTGCAGCAAAGCAGATAGCGCGGCTTGAGGAGCTCGGCTTCGGGGGGCTGCCCGTATGCATTGCAAAGACGCAATACAGCTTCTCCGACGACCCGAAAAAGCTCGGCGCGCCCGAGGGCTTCCGCATTACCGTCAAGAATGTCCGCGTGTCAGCGGGCGCGGGCTTTATCGTTGTGATGACAGGCGATATAATGACCATGCCCGGGCTGCCCAAGAGCCCGGCGGCGGAGTGTATCGACGTTGACGATAACGGCAGAATAGTCGGTCTGTTCTGATTACCGACGGCAAAATCCGAAGCGCAAAAAAGACTGCGTACCGAGCGGAGTATATCCGATGCGGTAGGCAGCCTTTGTGTTTTGTGAAGCTTCTGTTTTTTCGTGAAGTCTGTCACGGTGAAGCTTTCGTTTTTCCGTTATATCAGTGCTCGCTGCGCCTGTCGCCGATAAATGCCGAAAGCCCCGAGCAACACAACCGCCCGACCGTCTCGGGCAACCCGTCAAAATCCGGTGCCCCGCCCGAAGCGCATCTGCTGCGATACACGGCTATCACACCCGACACGGCAAAGTCGACCGAGGCGCCGAGCTTTCCTTCGGGTATGTCGGTATTTTCCGCGAGCAGTCGATGTATGCTGTCGCGTATCTGCTGTCGCAGCTTTACGGCAAGCGCGGAGCTCTCGCAGAGATGAAACAGCGGAGAGTAGAAGCCGGCATTACGGTTTATCATCGAGCAGAGCCCGTGAAAAACGAGATACGTGTCGGCGGCGCAGCCGCGCGCCTCGAGCTCGTGCGCAGTCGCGGCAAGGTCGGAGATCAGCTCGTTTTCTATCTCTTCGACTATCTGATAGACCCCGCGGTAGTAGTTATATATCGTTTTTCTGTTGATGAGTGCGCGGTCGGCTATATCCTTTACGGTAATGCTGTCGAGATCCTTCTCGGTCAGCAGCTCGGAGAATGACGTTCGTATGGCTTTTTTCGTTTTTATTACCCGCAGATCGGGATGCTTGCCTGATTGCAACATTTTCAGCACCTTTTTTAGAAATTATGTAAGACGAACGGAGTTTTCTGCCGCGCTGCACAGCCGATAAGCGATACTTTTGCTTGATTTATATACAAAATTGTGCTACAATGTACAATAAGCCTCGAAAGTAGCGAAAGTGTAAATTAATCTACGTGGTACCCCGACAGTGTCCGTTGCCGCGAATTCATGTCTATATTATAATTATCATGGAGAACGGTGTTCTACGTACCTTGAATTATAATATAAAACATGGTCATCCGTCAAGCGGGGACGGGGCGGATTTTGAAAAATATTTTCGATTTTTTCGGGTTTAACCTCGAAGTAAAATTAATTTCGGCAATTCGGTCGACCGATGAAAAAGCGCGCGGCGCAGGGAGAGAATAAATGCGAAAGAAATATGATGCCGAGAAAGCGGTGCAACTGCTCGGCGGAGATATACTTGCATCGAAGGGGATGCAGCTCGAGCGCGGATTTTATCAGCACGGCAGTGTCACCGTTTATGAGCATTCGCTCGCCGTTGCCGTGATGTGCGTGCGGCTGAGCCGATTTATGCGTATAAAGACCGATCTGCGGGCGCTTGTTCGCGGGGCGCTGCTGCATGATTATTTTCTCTATGACTGGCATATTCCCGACCCGTCTCACCGTCTGCACGCATTTACGCATCCGCGCAGGGCACTTATGAATGCCCGCCGCGACTTTGCGATCGGCGGAACGGAGGGCAATATGATACTCTCGCACATGTTTCCCATGAGTACGGTCGTGCCGCGCTGCCGTGAGAGTCTGTTTTTATGCACGGCGGATAAGATTTGTGCAGCACGCGAGACATTCGCGGGCATTATAGAACGCATCGGAAGAAAAAGGAGCAGATAATTATGGAATTTTTCGATACTCTTTGCAGAGTCATCTTTTATTTTATGATTTACAGTGTCGTCGGATGGATATATGAAACGACGCTTTGCTCAATAACCGACCGTCGTTTTGTCAATCGCGGATTTCTCAACGGACCGTACTGCCCCATCTACGGCAGCGGTGCGCTGCTCGACGTACTTGTTCTCGGCAGGATAGAGAATCCGTTTCTGCTGTTTATACTCGGCGTGCTCGTCACATGCTCGCTCGAATATCTAACTTCATATGTGATGGAGAAGCTTTTCAAGGCGCGCTGGTGGGATTATTCTGACAAAAAATTCAATATAGGCGGGCGCGTCTGCCTGCTCGGCGCGGTGGTTTTCGGCCTATTTTCGGTCGTGCTCATAAAGCTGCTGCACCCCGCGGTGCGCAGTCTTGCGGACATGCTCCCCGATGCTATGCTGTATATCATCTCGTGTGTTTTTGCTGTCGGGTTTATCGTCGATCTTGCAGTTACCGTTGCAGGCTTCGCTTCATTCAATAAGCGTCTCGAAGAGCTCTCGCACACGCTTGCAGAGTTGCGCAGCGATGCTGTGGAAAAGCTCTCTGAGCTTGGTTTCGGAGCGGCAGGAAAGCTCTCCGAGCTCGGCACGGAAGCTGCCGACAAGCTCCGCAGCTCTTCTGCCGCAACGCGTGCAAAGCTCAACAGCGTATACGAGAGCTTTACCGAGCGGCTGAATCTTCAGCAGCGCAGAATGCTTTCCGCATTCCCGAAGCTGCGCTCTGCAAGTCATAACACAACGCTTTTCGAAATAAAGCAGCGTATCCGTGACCGCAGAAATCGCGGACGCGGCAAACGCGAAAATGACGGAGACAAACAATGAAGGTACTGATACTCAGCTGCGATACCGGGTGCGGTCACAACAGCGCAGCCGCTGCGATTGCGGACGAGCTTGCGCGCCGCGGGATAGAGCATCATGTCTTTGACCCGCTGACGCTCGGCGGCAAGCACACCGACCGCATAGTTTCGTCGTCGTATACGGGCATGCTGCGAAAAGCGCCGTCAGCTTTCGGCGCTATATACCGCGCAGGAGACCTTTACAGCTCGACCGGGATAACGTCGCCCATCTACCTTGCTAACGCAATGTACGCAAAGCGCCTGAATGCCTATATCATGGGCGGCTGCTATGACCGCGTTATATGCACGCATCTGTTTGCGATGGAGGCTATGACCGCGATTAAGCGCCGTCTCGGCGGCAGCGTGCCGTGCTACGGGGTAATGACCGACTATACCTGCGTTCCGTTCTTTGCAGAGACGCAGCTTGACGGCTATTTTATCCCGCACGAGGATCTGCGAGAGGAGCATGTCAAAAAGGGCATACCTTGCGACCGCATATGGTGCACGGGAATTCCCGTACGCGAGCGCTTTACCCATCATACCGACAAAGCGGAGGCGAGAGCCGCGCTCGGGCTGCCCGCAGATGCGGAGATTGCCCTTGTAATGAGCGGCGGGGTAGGGTGCGGAAATATCGGAGATATATGCAGTGCGCTCCTGAAAAAGCAGACAGGTAAACTTGCCGTATATGTTCTCACGGGGCGGAACGCGCAGATGAAGCAGGAGCTTGACGGGCGTTTTTCCGACGTGCCCGCGCTGCACACCGTTTCGTTCACCGATAAGGTCAATCTGTATATGAACGCCTCGGATGTCATGATATCAAAGCCCGGCGGGCTGACGAGCACCGAGGCGGCGGTATCGGGGATACCGCTCGTTCAGCTGTTGACATATACGGGCTGTGAAAAGAAGAATATCGAGTTTTTCTCCTCGCACGGAATGTCCGCACAGGCGGAATCGCCTGAGGATGCTGCCGAGAAGGCGGCGGAGCTGATACGCGACCGCGAGAAAGCGGAGGCTATGCTGCTCGCGCAGCGCAGGAACGCATCGCCCGAAGCGGCACGAATAATTGTTGAGAAGGTGACGGAGCAGTGACTGTCGGTGAGAGACTAATATGGCTTGCGCTGATATTCGGCGGCTTTATGCTCGGAAGCGTCATGTTCAGCCGCATACTGCCGCGCATAATTAAAGGAAAGGACATCAGCAGCATCAGCGACGACGGAAACCCCGGCGCTGCCAATGTTTTTTCGACCTGCGGCATAGCGCTCGGAATGCTCTGCCTGCTGCTCGACATGGGAAAGGGCTTTGCACCCGTTCTTCTTGCGCAGCAGCTCGTCGACATACGCAGTCTCCGCTTCTCGGCGGTTCTTATCGCCCCCGTGCTCGGTCATGCGCTCGCGCCGCTAAATCATTTCCGCGGCGGAAAGTGCATTGCAACGGCTTTCGGCGTGACGCTTGCGCTGCTGCCGACTACACGTGTCGTGCTTGTTCTTGCAGGGCTCTATATCGCCTTTTCTACCGTACTTAAGATAAGCCCGAACCGCATACGCAGTATCGTGACCTTCTCGCTGTTCGGTATCTTTTGCCTTGTCTGGGCGTATTTCACCCGTTATTATTCGATCGGCATCGGCTGCGCGGGAATTTCGGTCATCGCGGTGCTGCGTCATACGCGGCGCTTCAGCGTCGTACCCGAATCCGAGCAGACCGCTGCGTCTGCGGCAGAGCCCGAAGCAGAGATCATACACGGTGCGTGACGTTGTTCTGTCGTCGGGCGGCAAACAAACGGCGTACAGATTACATGCCTTTGAAACATGTGAAGAAATTCGACACGGTATAACGTTTTTGACGAGTATAAAAACCACCTTGCGCGCAAGGTGGTTTTTTCGTATGGAATTAAGAGAGTTGGCTATATCAGATAATCGTCTGCACGCTGAAACGTGACAGTACAGCTTACCCGTTTGCGAGCATGCTGCTCTCGCTCAGACGTGTGACCCCAAGCGCAGCGCAGTCATCGAGCAGCTTTGCGTATTCCGCATCCTTGCTGCCCGCGTCGGAAAATTCGCACACACCCGCAAGATACTTGTAGTAGCGCCACTGTATCTCGCTGCGTCGAACGCGGTCATATGCCGCAGTTCCGTCGGTGTTGCTCTCGGCGGTTTTCCAGAGCTCATCGAGTTCGGTGATATCCGCCTCGGTCAGAACGTCCTTATACATCTCTACGGGGTCGACAAGATACCAGTCCTTATCGGTTGTTTTCAGCGCGGTGCTGAGCTTGTCGAGATAAGCGGACATCTGCTCTGCGGCATCTCCGTAGTATGCGCTCATAAAGTCGGATATAAGCTCCTCGACGTCGAGCTTAGGATCCCACAGCAGCTTTGACATTACGTATGCGCGCAGCTCGCCGAACTCGCCCGATTCACCGTCCTGATACATGCCCTGCATGAAGACACCGCTAACACTGATGTTCTTTTGAGAGTAGAACTTTATGCTGTCCGCGACCGCGCGGATGTTAGGGTAGGGAGTGAGATAGTTTGCAAAGTTAACGGTGTAGTCCCAGATATAGAGCTTTGAGGTCGCTCTGCTCCAGCTCTGAATATTAGATACGGCTTCCTTGTTTGCGCACTTTGTGTTCTTGCCCGATACGCCGTGCGCGCAGCAGATGCCCGTGCAGTATCTGATAACGACGTTATCCGCGGGCTTTGTTAACTTGCAGGGCTTTACGGTGTGCTGATATGCGAGCGTGTCGACATAAACGTTGGGATGCTCGGCGCGTATATCCTCCGCAATGCGGTTGACAAAGCGGAGCAGCGGACCCATCGGCGAGCCCTCCTCGTCGATTATCGCCTGACAGCTCGGGCAGGTGCAGTAGCTGTCGAGTACGAGCGAATCGTTCTGCGATACCGATATTATCTTTGAGTCGGGGGACTTATTCAGCCATTCGCGCACGCCGTCGAGAACGAGCCCGTAGACCTCCTCATTTGTCAGACAAAGCTGCGTATGCAGCGCCTCGGTGCAGCGCTCGCCGTTTATCATCGAAAAATATTCGGGGTGAGAGTCTGCATAGGTCGCTATCGGAACGAACCAATCGAAGGTGTGAACAAATGCATCTCCCGCATAGGTGATGCCTCCGCCCCATTTGTCTGCGAGCTTGCGACCGACCGTGCCGCCTACGAGCAGACCGCCGTTCAGCCGCAGCTTGACCGCCGTTTCGTTGTCGTATGTGCAGGTCTGAAAGATGTCGCGGTATTCAAATGCGGGCTTTTCTGCGACCGACAGTCCCGCGGGCAGAGTTATGCTTTCCTGCTGCGGTACGGTCTCAACATCGGTCGCATAGAAGCGGCAGCCTATCTGCTCGAGCAGCTCATATACCGCATAAAGCGTTCCGCGCGTGCCCTCACCGAGCGCTACGACGCGGCTTCCCGCCGTAAATACGCGCAGCTCGTCCGGCTCAAGCTCGCCTCGGTCGAGCTGATATGCGCTGCCCTCGCGATTCGTCTTACCGACGATAATCTCGTGCTCGGTCGGAGCGGTATCGTCGTCAACGATTGTGTAGCTGCGTCCCGTTATCTTTTCAAGGTATACGGCAAGCTGCTCCGCAGCTTTTCGCTCGGATTCGAGCCCCTGCTCGTCACAGACGATAACATAGTCATCCCCCGCCGTAAGGGTGATATCCTGCGGCTCTCCCGATGTTTCCGCGCCGCTCGATGCAGTTTCCGCAGCGTCTCCCGCGCCGCCGCACGAAGCAAGAACTCCGAGCGTCATTGACAGCAGCATCATGATAGCGATCCTCTTTTTCATTTCCTGTTTTCCTTTGCTTATATTTTTGTCACCTGATAATGCTGCAAAAGCTCTGTGCGGTCGTTCCCGTCAGGCGCATATTTGGGATATAAAAACGCCCCGGCATTTCTCCCTATCCCGAAACACTCTGCTAATTATATATATTTTGCCTTATAATTGCAAGGGGGTATATGAAAAGTTACAAAGTTATTATAAAAATTGTATAACGCATGTGAAAATCGCCGTCTTTTCACATTGCAGGCGGCATACAAAAACGGCTGCACCGTGACGGAGCGGTGCAGCCGCAAATTGAGAGGAAATTATATTTAGATCAGCTGAGGGGGGATTATATATATTCAGCTGCGGGGATCATATATATTAAGGTAAAGCTAAAGGGGATATTTTAGGTATGCAGTGTGAAATATACCGGGAAACGGCGGTTTACTCTACATCCTGCAGTGCGTCGTAGCCCTCCTCGCCCGTGCGCACCTTTACAACGTTCTCAACGTCGTAAACGAATATCTTACCGTCACCGATATGCCCCGTGTAGAGCACCTTCTTAGCGGTCTCAATGACCGTGCGAACCGGAACGGCGCTGACAACGATGTCTACTTGCACCTTAGGCAGAAGGCTCGCCTCTATCTGAACGCCGCGGTAGTATTCGGGCGTGCCTTTCTGAATTCCGCAGCCGAGAACGTGCGAAACGGTCATACCCGTTATTCCGACGTCCATCATGGCGTTTTTCAGAGCCTCGAGACGGGATTCCTTACAGATTATCTCGACCTTGGTCAGTTTTGCCTCGCCGTCGTCGAAGGTCGGAACACGCTTTACGGGGATAGCCTCAGCCGGGGGAGTATCTCCCGCGACCGCTATAGGCGCATCGTCCTCATCGATGTACTCGGGCAGCATTGCAAAGCCTGCATATGCCGACGGGAGACCGTGCTCCGTAACGTCGAGACCGAGAGTTTCCTCCTCGCGGCTGACTCTCAGACCTACCGTCTTACGTATGATGAGGAAGGTCAATGCGATGGTGACAGCCGTCCATGCAGCGACCGAGAGGATACCCGTGAGCTGCAGTCCGAGCAGCTTGAAGCCGCCGCCGTAAAGGAGACCGCGCAGCTGAGTGCCCGACGAGTCGGCTATCGAATAGCCGGGTGCGGAGGGCGTTGCGAACAGACCGACGGCGAAAGTGCCCCAGATACCGTTCATGCAGTGTACCGCAACCGCGCCGACGGGGTCGTCAACACGGAGCTTGTAATCGAGCAGCCACACGCCGAAAACAACGAGCAGTCCGCCGACTGCGCCGATGATAGCAGAGCCGAGCGCATCTACTACGTCGCAGCCTGCCGTGACCGCTACAAGTCCCGCAAGCGATGCGTTAAGACACATCGAAACATCGGGCTTTCCGTACTTTACCCATGTAAAGATCATGCATGTGACCGTTGCAACGGCGGGAGCTACGGTCGTTGTGAGGAATATTGAGCCGAGCTGTTCGACCGATGTTGCGGCAGCACCGTTAAAGCCGTACCAGCCGAGCCAAAGAATGAATACCCCGAGCGCGCCGAGCGCGATGCTGTGACCGGGAAAAGCATTGACCTTTGTCACCTTTCCGCGCGCGTCGTGACGGAATTTGCCTATGCGGGGACCGAGCAGCTTTGCGCCGATGAGCGCCGAAATGCCGCCGACCATGTGAATGGCGCAGGAGCCCGCAAAATCATGAAAGCCGATGCTCGAGAGCCATCCGCCGCCCCATATCCAGTGTGCTTCGACGGGGTAGATAACTGCGGAGATAACGCCTGAATAGATGCAGTATGAGAGGAACTTTGTCCGCTCAGCCATCGCACCCGAAACTATCGTCGCCGCTGTCGCGCAGAAGATAAGGTTGAAAACGAAGCTCGAAAAATTAAAGTCGGAGTATGCCGTAAACAGGTCAAAGCCGGGCTTTCCGATAAGACCGACAAGGTCTTCGCCCATCAGCAGACCGAAGCCGATAAGAATAAAGACTACGGTTCCGATGCAAAAATCCATCAGGTTTTTCATTATGATGTTGCCCGTGTTTTTCGCCCGCGTAAAGCCTGCCTCTACCATTGCAAAGCCTGCCTGCATCCAAAATACAAGTGCTGCGCCTATCAAGAACCAAACGGCGAATACCTGCTCGGACGTCGCCTCGGTTACAAGCGCTCTTATTGTCTCGTCCATTTCTTTTTGCCTCCCGAAAATGTAATGCGTCGGACTCGGCGGGTAGGCGGATGCGGCAGTAGCTGCCGAGCCGCTCTGCACAGTCCCGTTCGCCCGCGGATGCGCTCGGCGTGCCGTACCGTGTCCTGAAAACTGAAAACAAGAAGGGCATCTCCGATGATATCTGCATCGGAGACACCCTTGCCTCTGTTTGACGGCATTATACACCCTCTGATGAATTTTGTCAAGAGGTATTTTTCATTATTTTGAAAAAATATTGAATAGGATGTGCGTCGGTGTTGCAAATTTGGCTTAAACACACGGATTTTTGCTGTTGATGAAAAATCGCGCATATCAAATTTGCATAATTCACTCCGCGAAATTGCAAAAACGGTATCGCGCCGTCGTATGACTGCCACATGTAAAGGCTTGTATATATTGCACTAAACGTACCGCACATATTGCTGCGCAAACAGCCTGTACGACCGTTGCATAAATTATGCCGCAAAATCGCCGTCCGAGAAGCCTAAAATCGTGTCGCGCATAAAGTCTCGATCGGTGCAGAAGAAAAGCCATGATCATGCCGCGAGAAAAGGGAAGTATCGGACCTACGCTTTTTTCTTCGGTGCCGGATCGCTCAGCTCAGGTATTGCGCCGCCTGACACAGCCCACAGATAGAGACTCGCAACGCTGCAATACGGACTGAATCTTCGTCTGTATTTTTCAAACAGCGCGCGGTCTATCCTTTTGTGTCGGTAGAGCATCCGCAGCCCGCGCTGAATTGCAAGATCGTCATAGCTGAAAATATTCTCTCGCTGCAGCGAGAACAGCAGTATCATTTCTGCCGTCCAAACGCCTATTCCGCGCAGCTCGCTCAGCGCGCGTATCGCCTCATCGTCTGACATGCCGCTCACCGCGTCGGGGTCGAATTCTCCGCGCGCCACCCGCTCGGCAAAATCGGTTATGTACTCCGCCTTTCGATGTGTCATGCCCATCGACTGCAATTGCCCACTGCCCGCCGCAAGTATCGTTTCGGCGTTGATGTCGCCCAGCGCATCGCGCATCCGCTGCCAGACCGTCGCCTGCGCTTTTGTCGATATCTGCTGACCCACTATGTGATGCACGACCGACGAAAAAACATCCCCGTCGACCTCGCGGTATACATGCCCCACACGGTCTATGACCTCGCACATCCGCCTGTCTCGCCGCAGCACGGTAAGCTCCTTTTCTCCGTATTCAAAATACATTTTACCCGTCCTTTTTGCTGTATCACTGTGATGTTATTATAGCATAGTCCAATTACAAAGTCCACACATAATCAAAGCAGCTGCCGTAAACAAAAAAACGTATGCGACAGCTGCCTTGATTCTTATAAAACTGCTTGCCCTTAACAATCGGAATTTATATACAAAAAGGAGATAGGATATTTCGGTCGATATCGAATCATAGATATTAGTATTCCGTTGATTACAAAGTACTATGCCGAGAACCGCGAGCGTGCATACAAAACGCTTGAAATTACCGCACGGTTCTGAATCAGATAATGACATATGCCGTCGCGAAAGGTCTTATAGCCTTTAATCCGGTGCAGTATTCACAGCTACCGTCAGGAGCTCGACGGGAAAAGCGAGAAGCTGCGTCGGAAGCAGATGAACAGCGCATCAGCTTCGACACTCATTTGCAACCATTGCATTTGAGCACGGGGTAGATGTTAAGGCTGTTCAGGAAATTCTCGGGCATCAGCAGTTATCCACCACAATGGATATATATACAGACTTCCGAAAAAAGTCATTTGAGGACGTGAAAAATAAGCTCTCCGACTTATAAGCAAAATGCACTCAAAAATTTACTACATTTTTTACTACCGAACTGTGCAGTAAAATGTACTTTTATGTATCAAAAGGATAATAACAAAAATAGCGAAACCCCTTGTAAACACTGGACCTTTCAGCATTTACAAGGGGTTCCCGTTGGCGGAGAAGGAGAGATTTGAACTCTCGCGCCGCTTACACGACCTACACCCTTAGCAGGGGCGCCTCTTCACCACTTGAGTACTTCTCCGTATGGGTAAAGATTTGCTTTTGTCAAGCGATGTACCGTGCTGCCGCTTGCTAAAGGCGACAGATACCGCGACGAGCTGTTCCGTTACCGCTGTCGCAATCGCTATTCGTAATTATATCATAAAATCGGTATTATAACAATGTATAAAAATTATCATAATTGTAAACTAATTGAAAACGACATTTTTCCTCAGCTGTTTACACTTGCTTTACGTTCATTCAAATATCAAAATGCGTGCTGCTGCATAAAATATAAGGAGACGAAAATTTCGTCCTCTCGTCGCTATGCGACAACAATACAACGGAGGTTAGTTTTATGGCAGATTGCAGAAATACGATTTCCGACCGCGGCAGAGAAAACTACGGTCTGGATGTCAACAGAATTCTTGACAGTTGCCGCGACAAGGATTGCTATGCCGATACACGGGTATATCTGACCGACTGCGGTCAGGACATTATCGAGCGCTGCTCGAGCATACGTGTAAAGGACGCGTGCATCACGGGCGCAGACATCGACGTAGAGCCCGTGCAGTTCAATCGCGGTTTTTACAGCGTTCTTATTCGCTTTTACATTCGGATAACGGCAGAGGCGGGCTTATGCCCCGGCAGACCGCAGGAGGTCGAGGGCGTTGCGGTTGTTGACAAGAAGGTTATTCTTTACGGCGGTGAAGGAAACGTCAGTATCTTCCGCAGCGGTATCGGCGGCAGCGGCAATTGCCCGACAGAGGGCAGCATAAGGCCGAGCACGAAGGAGCCCGTTGCGGTATGCGAGGTCGCATCACCCGTAGTGCTCGATTCGCGCATTGAAGAGAAGTGCGCGCGCCCGCGCTGTGCTTGCTGCTGCGTCGACGATATACCCGACGGTATCTCGCGTTCGCTCGGCAGCATGCTTACCGATACCGAAAACGGCGGCAAGGTCCTTCTTGTATCTCTCGGACTTTTCTCGGTCGTTCGCATCGAGCGCCCGTGCCAGTGCATCGTTTCGGCGAGCGAATACTCTGTACCTGACAAGGAATGCTGCCCGAACGAGGACAGCGATCCCTGCTCGGTGTTTAAATGCATGGCTTTCCCGGTAAACGAGTTCTCATCGTCGCCCTGCCGCGGATAGAAATAATATAGTATAGGACGCGGGTCTGTCGGAAAACGATTCTAAGCAGACCCGCCGATTATAGGGGGATAGGCAAAAATGTTCGGTCTGAGCTTTTTTTGCCATCCTCTTTTATCATTTTCGGTATTGTTTTTCCGCCCGCCGCGTGATATAATACCCGTGTGCCGACGGCACGACTATTTATTGCGGGGGCAGGGATGAGCAAACAGAATTCGATAGGAACATATGCGGAAAAGACGGTGCACGCTCTCCTGAAAAGTCATTTCGAGCCGGATATCGCATATCATGAGGTTGCTTATGCGGGCTACATTGCCGATATCAAGCGCGGCGACAGCATAGTCGAAATACAGTCGACGCAGTTTTACCGTCTGCGCAGCAAGCTGAAGGCGTTTACCGCAGAATGCAGTGTAAATGTTGTATACCCCGTTCCGCGCCGTAAGCAGATCGTTTGGATAGACCGCAAAACGGGAGAAGCAAGCAAACCGCGACTGTCGCCGAAAAAGGGCAGCGTGTACAGCATTTTTTCCGAGCTTGTCGACCTGCACGAGTTGCTTTTGTGCCCGTCGCTCGGCTTTACCGTTGTTCTGCTCGACATGACCGAATACCGATACACATCGCCCGACGAAAAATACCCGCACAGCATGCGTTTCGGTGCACGCAGAGCGGACCGTCTCCCGACCGAAATAGTCGATACATACACCCTCTCGGGGCGGGAATCGTATACCGCGCTAATTCCCGAATCGCTCGGCGGGGTTTTTACCATCTCCGAGCTCGCGAAAGCGGCGAATATAAGCTACCGCACGGCGCAAAAAATGACGACTGCACTCCGAACACTCGGCATTCTGCGCGAGGGCGGTCGGCGCGGCAGACAGCTGCTGCTTGAATTGACATAACGACATAAAACAGGGCTGTGCCGATATCCGTCGACACAGCCCCGCTGCATAGATATGTTTATTCAAAGAACGCCCGCAGCAGCTTATTTACCTCTGCACCGATAAGGATAATATACAGGCAGAAATACAGCCACAGGAGCAGCAGCACTATCGAAGCGAGACTGCCGTAAATCGTCAGGTTTGCGAGCGAATCTATATAGCGAGAGTAGATGGCGGAGAATCCGAGCCAGCCTATCGTTCCGAATATCGCACCGGGCAGCTCGCGGAGCGGCGATGTTCTGCGCGTCGGGAAGAAGGTGTACAGCATCGTAAAGAAGGTAACAAGAAGAAGCGCACCGAGCGCATAGCGCGCGAATGTAAGTATCCACCCGAGCTCGGCAATATACGGTAGATTTTCACTCAGAAAGGTACTAATTTTTCCACCGAAAATCAGCAGCACGATGATGATTATCATCATCAAAATAAACGCAATTGTATAGAGGATAGCGAGCAGACGGTTCGCGATATACGGGCGTTTCTCGCCGTGCGAGCTGTATATCCTGCCGAGCGCTTCCATAAGTGCAAATACCCCGCGCGATGCCGCCCACAGCGTTGCGAGCGTCGCGATGGAGATTATCTTCATATTTCCCGATTTTTTCGCCTCGCTCATCAGCGAGGTCAGCAGGTCGATGACGTGTCGCGGTGCGCCTGCGAAATATTCGGCGAGAACATCCCATCCGCCTATCCCGCATAGGTCGAGTATCGCAACGGCAAGCAGAAAGCAGGGAAACAGCGATACAAAGATAAAGAATGCCGCGCTTGCCGCGTATGTTCCGAGCATATCCGCCTTGAAGCGTGCGGCAAGGTCCGCCGCTATCGAATAGCCGACGCGCAGCCCTTTCGGTATCTTCATATCGTCACCTCCGTATTGCAGAATGTTCACCTGTTATCATAAAACAAATATAGTCTGTTGTCAAGAAAAATTATACGCGCAAAACGAAGGCTGCGTCGATTTTACGGTCAAATATTTATATTGCATTGCGTCGGGCTGTAGAGTGTCTTATAATTATGTGGTATAAAAGCCTGAATGCTGAGGCGCGGCGGTATCTCGCGGCGGGAGGTAAAATTCAAATAACATCTGACAGGACTCGGAACGATAATAAACAGCGCAGAGATATCGGTCTGTATCATGCAAAATTCGAATCCTGCATAATCAACTTGATTTTGATGTGAGTCAAAATATATTTTGACACTCTTCCGTTCCGTGCTTTTTTGCATCCCATCAGCGGCGGTTATCGCGTCTGCCGAACAGCGTAAGCACCTGAACGAGAAAACGCAGGAGATATATAAGCGAGGTGAGCAGCGACGCAAGATACGTGAGCGCAGCAGCGGAGAGCACCTTTGATGCTCCCGGGAGCTCATCCTCCGAAAGAATGCCCGTATCGAGCAGCATCTGCTTTGCGCGCCTGCTCGCGTCGAGCTCGACGGGAAGGGTAACGAGCGCGAAGAGGAACGAGCCGCCGTAGAGGATAACACCTATCATTGCGATATTAAAGCCGAGGTCGGGGTTTACGTTTGTCGCGAGACCGTCGAGCAGCAGTCCGAGCAGCACGAGCGGGAAAGAGAGACGCGAGCCGATGTTGACAATCGGCACAAGCGCCGTGCGAGCGCGGTAGAGACCGTAGCCGCTCTCTTTCTGCATTACGTGACCTATCTCATGTGCTGCGACCGCAACCGATGCGACGGAACGCCCGTCATAAGTACCCTCCGACAGGTTGACAATGTTGCGCGACGGGTTGTAATGGTCGGTTAGGCTGCCGCCTATCCTGCCGACCGAGATGCCCGTAACCCCGCCCGCGCGCAGCAGACGGGATGCAGCGTCGCAGCCGCTCAGACCGGAGCGGCAGGGCAGGCGCGAATATTTTGAGTAAGCCGAGCGAACCTTTCCGCTTGCGATTGCGGAGAAAAGGGCGCAGAGCAGCAGCGCCGCTATAAAGATGAAATAATCGCTTGAATACAACATATTACCTTATCTCCCGAAGAATCTTCCGAATACGTTTTTGCACAGCAGTATTATACCACAAAACATTTATGCAAGAAAGAGCTTACGGTAAACTTTTTGGCGAAAAAGCTTCACACCGTAAAACACTTCGGTAAAAGCGCATTACCAGTTTGTGCTTCTGCGCGCAAAAGCCGATATAATATTCTCGACTCCGAATATCATGAGATAGACCGATGCGACGTAGCCGAGCGCGCGCAGTGTTACGAACGATAGCGCGGGGCTCAGCAGCATCAGCAGACCGAGAACAAGACCGAGAATATTCACGGTCAGCGATATTGCATAGTAGAACGGATTTCCTATAAGGCGGACAAACGCGGTGTGCGTCAGCCCCGATATGCTGTGCGAGATGAACCATATCGGCAGCAGCACCGTCAGCGCCCATCTGCCGACGCCGGGGTTTGCGAGCAGCATAAAGCCGCACATTACGCTGAGTATTCCCGATATCAGCGACAGCAACGGACCGAAGCCGGTAAAGCGGGACAGCCTTACATAGATAACTATATCCTCTATGCCCATGATAACGGCGATAAGTCCGTAGACAACCACTGCACCCGTCAGCATGCTGCCCGGACGCAGCAGTGTAAAGATGCCGAGCGCCGTCAGCAGTATTCCGACGATAAGCTGACACCAACCGAAGCCTGCTTTATTCTTCATATCAGTAACCTTGGCCTTCGCTGCACGAAGGCTTTTTTCCTTTCCCGAAAAATGCCGTGCGGAGAATCAGCCGACGCCGCATCAATCTGTTGTATTAACAGAGCCATGCGGCACTCCTCGCCGCCCATACGGCTGCGTGATACGTCACTCGGCGCCGCTGATACAGCGCCGCGATGTGTCACTCCGCGCCGCCGTCCGACTGAGCCGATTCGCGTCTTGCCTCATCGACTATCGACATAAACTCCTCGCCCGTGATGGTCTCCTTTTCATAGAGATGTGCGGCGAGACGGTCGAGCAGCCGTCTGTTTTCGCTGAGCATCGTGCGTGCGCGCTCATGCTGCTCGCGCACCGTTGCAACGACCTTTTTGTCTATCTCCTTCTGCGTATCTGCGGAGCATGCAAGCGATGTATCGCCGCCGAGATACTGATTGTTCACCGTTTCCATGGCGACCATGTCGAACTCGTCGGTCATTCCGTAGCGGGTTATCATGGCGCGGGCGAGCTTTGTCGCCTGCTCGATATCGTTCGATGCGCCCGTCGTTATCTGACCGAAAACGACCTCCTCAGCGGCTCTGCCGCCCGTGAGCGTAGCAATCTTGTTTTCGAGCTCCTCCTTCGTCATCAGGACCTTGTCGTTCTGCTCAACCTGCATGGTGTAGCCGAGAGCGCCCGATGTGCGGGGGATTATGGTTATCTTCTGAACGGGTGCGGATGCAGTCTGCAGCGCGGCGACAAGCGCGTGACCTATCTCGTGATATGCAACGACCTTCTTCTCGCCGTCGGTCATGATGGCGTTCTTCTTCTGATAGCCCGCAATAACGACCTCGATGCTCTCTTCAAGGTCTGCCTGACATACGGTGGTGCGGTCGGCACGTACGGCACGGAGCGCCGCTTCGTTTATGATATTGGCAAGCTCCGCTCCCGATGTACCCGCTGCCATGCGGGCGATAACGTGAAAGTCGACATCGGGTGCGGTCTTTATCTTCTTCGCATGTACGCGGAGGATAGCCTCGCGTCCCGCAAGATCGGGCAGTTCGACGGGCACACGGCGGTCAAAGCGTCCCGGGCGGGTCAGTGCGGGGTCGAGCGATTCGGGACGGTTGGTAGCGGCGAGAATTATAACGCCGTTGTTTCCCTCAAAGCCGTCCATCTCGGTCAGCAGCTGATTCAGCGTCTGCTCGCGCTCGTCGTTTCCGCCTATCTGACCGTCGCGCTTTTTACCTATCGCATCTATCTCGTCGATGAATACGATACACGGCGCTTTTTCCTTTGCCTGACGGAACAGATCGCGCACCTTTGATGCGCCCATTCCGACGAACATCTCGACAAATTCCGAGCCCGACATCGAAAAGAAGGGAACACCCGCTTCTCCCGCGACAGCCTTTGCGAGCATGGTCTTACCCGTGCCGGGAGGGCCTACGAGCAGCACGCCCTTAGGCATCGACGCACCTACATCCGAGTACTTTTGCGGGTTGTGGAGGTAGTCGACTATCTCGGCAAGGTTTTCCTTTGCCTCATCCTCACCCGCAACATCCGAAAAGCGTATGCCGTCGCTCGACGGTACATAGACCTTTGCATTGCTCCTGCCCATGCCGAACGCCATTGCATTCGGACCGCCCGCCTGATTCATCATCTTTTTAGCCATATACTGACCGAGCATGGTGAATATCACGATAGGCAGTATAAAGGTGAGAAGAAAGCTAAGCAGTGGGGAGGTCTGCTGCTGTATGTTGCGTGTGAACTTCGCGCCGCATTCATACAGCCGCTCGGTGAGCGTCGGGTCGTTCATCTCGCCCGTTTTATATATCTGCTCCTCGCTCTTGTCGGTGAATACTATCTCGGAGTCGGCTATCTCGACGCTGCCGATATCCTTGTCCTCTATCATCTTCATAAAGGTACCGTAATCTACCTCCTGCACCTTTGCTCCTGTGAGCAGGGGTGATACGACGGTGTTGAATATCAGTATGATAAGCAGGACTATTCCGTAGTAGTATATCAGCGGTTTTTTCGGTGATTTTACTTCTTTCATGGTTGCTCTGCTCCTTTTCGGCGCGCTGTGCGCCTGTATTTGTTTTTTGCGTATATGCGATGTGATGATCCCCGTAGGGGTGTCGCCTGTATTCCGAGCTGCGCTCGCGGGGATGCCTTACGCTTCGTCTGTGACGGGCTGACCGAGCGACTGCTTAGGCTCGCCGTACAAATTGCTTCGCAACAGCCGTTCTACTTCTGCGCCTATATCGCGCGTCTGCATCGACGCAACATGCTCTGCGGGTAAGACGCGGAGAATGTCAAGGTAAACATCGGTATGCCTGCGCAGAACGTTTTTGTGTATCTGCTCGGTGCCGCGGATGGCCATCACCGCTATCGGCGCACCCGCCTTCTGTGCTATACGGAACATACCGCAGTGCAGCGGCAGCAGCTCACCGCTCTTACTGCGCGTTCCCTCGGGATAAACGCCGACCGAGACCTCGCCGCTCTCGAGCAGACTTGCCGCCTTGCGCATCGTCTCTACCGATTTTTTCGGGCTTCTGCGGTCGATGGAAAGGAAGCAGCATTTGCGTATAAAGCGTCCGAAAAACGGTATGTGAAAGTTGCCCTCTTTTGAGATAAAAGCTATCTCCCATTGCGGCAGCACCGTCCATTGAACGATGGGATCAAAGTTCGAGCGGTGGTTTCCGACGAAAAGCAGCCTGCCGCCGGGCGGTAACAGCTCGGTGCCGCTCACATGTACCCTTACCCGCAGAAACCGCAGCGCGGCGGCGGATGAACGGCAGAGCAGCGCGCGGTAGAAGCGGTTGTTATGTGTATATTCTTTTTGGGTTACAAGCAGGGCGCACACCGTGAGAAACAGAATGTAAACCGCAAAGAGACCGAGCGCCGCGAGCAGCAGCGCAAGCAGAAATTTCAGCACTATCATGCTCCGTCACCTCCGACAATGCAGGGCACGGGCGATGTGACCGAATACCATGTGACCCCGTGAACGGTCTCGCCGTCTATCTGAAGCGGGGTCGGGCGGTCGAACTCGACTCTTATAGTATTGCCCTCAAATATGCTCACATACCTCTTATGACGGACATGCCGCCCCTTAAAGACCGACGGAAAAACAGTCAGCGCGCGCAGCCGCCCGAGCCCGTGTATCACGGCGAGCGATACCGCACCGTGCGAGTCGAGACGATTCTGTTCGGGTGCAGCCATTATCCCGCCGCCGTAGTAGCGTCCGTTCATGACAGGTGCGAGCCATACCTTTTTGTAGCTGCGTCTCTTGCCGTCGACGGTCACGGTCGCATTGCGCGGGCGGAAGCGGTGCAGAAGCCCGCCGAGAGCTATTTTTGCATAGCTTATGCGGCGGTGCTTTCCGCTGCCGTCTGCCGTGCGGCGAACGTTATCCGCTGTCTCGCAGCAATAGCCGTCAAGCCCGAAGCCGACATTGTTGACAAAAAGTCTGCGCTCTCCGTCGATCGTCACTTCTGGCAATCTGCTCAGGTATCTGTTTATGGGCAGCGGGCGCACATCGCCGAGGTCGCGGGCAAAGTCGTTTCCCGTTCCCGTCGGCAGATAATAGATGCTGTTGCGTATCGGCAGACCCTTTATGCCGTTTGCAAAGAGGTTCAGCGTTCCGTCTCCGCCGCAGAGCACGACCGCGGCATCCGTCTCAAGACCGCTGAAAAATGTGCGGTAGCTCGATATTCTGCAAATGTTTATCGGTATCGCATCCTTACCGCGCTCGCGCAGCGAACGCAGGGTAGGGTCGGTATCCGTCGAGCTCGCATGGGGATTGTATAGTATGTAGGTGACCGCCATGGCGTTTTCCTTTCCCGATGCACGGTCGGTCTCAGTGCGAGCCGAATGCAAATCTCGATTCGGTACCCGCAGCGAGCCGCTTGAAGTTTTCTCTGTGTCTTACCGCGATGAATATCACCGCGCATGCTTCAACGAGCACCGTTTGCCATGCCGAACCGAAAAGCGCGAGCATGACGGGGCAGCAGAGCATAGCCGATACGGTAGACAGCGACATGTACTTTGTCGTGAGAAGCAGCACGACCATTATCAGCATGGTGAGCAGCCCTACGCGCCAGTCGATGACGAAGGCGGTAGAGAGTCCGACAAGAAAGCCCTTGCCGCCCTTGAAGCCGTACCAGACGGGATATGCGTGACCGAGCACTGCGATAAGACCCGTATAAGCTGCGCCGAACTGCCATATGCCGAAGCGGCGCTCGAACAGCGACGCAAACAGCGCTACGACTATCGCAGCTTTGCCGAGATCCAGCGCGAATACCACCCATGCGAGACGCGAGCCGAAGCTGCGCTTGAAGTTGGTAAAGCCGGGGTTGCCGCTGCCGCACTCACGGATGTCCTTTTTGTATACCGCGCGGGAGAGGGTTATTGCGGGATTCCATCCCGCCGTGAGATAGGCGCAGAGGGCTGCGCCGATATAGAGAAGATAGTCCATTGTATTCACCGTGCTGTTTAAAGCAGGTTATTTAACAGCACCTTTCTTTTTTACTCAAGTATCAGAATATAGTCGTATACGGGCTGACCGCCGTACATCGGATACACCTCCGTGCAGGGGTGTGCGGAGCGGATGCTGCGCTCGAGCTCCTCCGCCTCCTCTGCGGGTGCGTCTGCGCTGCGCAGGATTATGCAGACATCGCAGTCGCCTATTCCGAGCTTTTCCGCCGTTTCGCGCGCCGCATCGAGCCGAGAGACCGAGTGTGCGATTATATCCTTGCCTGCAATGCCGATATACTCGCCCTCTTTTACCTCGCCCGAGTCGCGGATGCTGCGTGATACCTCAGCCGTGACAACGCCGCCGAGCGCATCGCGGAGCGACTGCTCAGCCGCATCCGCATCGCTCGATTCATCCTCGAACATTGAGATGGCGGCATAGCCCTCGCCGACGGTCTTGCTCTCAATTACGCGGATATCCGCGCCCGTGTACAGCTCCGCCGCCTGCTTTGCCGCAAGAATTATGTTTCCGTTGTTGGGCAGTACGAATATCGTCTCTGCCGGGATAGAGCGGAATGCGTCGACAAAGTTGCGCGCAGACGGGTTCATGCTCTGACCGCCGTCGATTACTATATCCGCGCCGCGCTCGCTAAACAGCTGCTTTACACCCTCGCCCGATGCAACCGCAACGATGCCGAAACGCTTTGCCGGCACGGGTGCTGCAGTGCCTGTAGGTTTCGCGGCGTTCGCGGATGCTGCTGTATCTGCGTGTGCCGCCGTGTCTGCGTCGTATGTGTGCGCTGCGTTGTCAGCATGTGCTGCGGTGTCGACGGCTGATGCAGTATCGGCTGCGTCGCGTGCATCGCCCGTATCCTCACCTATACCGCGCTTGCTGCTGTTGTGCTGCAGCGACATGTTTTCTATCTTTATCTTGAGAAATTCGCCGTAGCGCTGACAGAAAGCGAGAACACGGTCCGGGGTGCGGGTATGTATGTGCAGCTTTACCATGCTGCCAGTCTTGAATGCTACGACGCTGTCTCCGATACCGCTGAGCCATTCGGTCAGCGACTCGACGCGCAGCGTTTCGGGATCGGTCTTGCTGCGCTGCAGACGGAGCAGCAGCTCGGTGCAATAGCCGTATTCGAGAACGCTGTCCTCGGTGAACGCGGAGAGATCGGGCTCGGATGTCAACGACGCGCCGTCCTGCCATGCAGTGTCAAACTCTTCATCGGAGTCAGACGCATCGCCCGAGATGGCATCGAGCATTCCTTCAACTATATATATAAGTCCCGCTCCGCCAGAATCGACAACGCCTGCGCGCTTGAGCACGGGGAGCATGTCGGGCGTGCGCTCGAGCGTGCTCTTTGCCTCTGCGATAAAGTCGCGCAGCAGCTGTGTCAGCTCGCTCGGTGCGGTGCTTGCAGCATAGTCGGTCGCGCAGCGCATTACGGTCAGCATAGTTCCCTCGGTCGGCTGCATGACCGCATCGTATGCGTTTCTCGTACCGCTTTGCATCGCGCGGATGAGCAGTGCACTGTCAGCCGCGTCCGCACCGTCGAGCGCCTGCGCCATTCCCTCGAATATCTGCGAGAGAATAACGCCTGAGTTGCCCCGTGCGCTGAGCAGCATTCCGTCCGAGATGCGCCTTGCCGTATGTCCTATGCCGTCCTCGGTATCGGTTATGCTGTCCGCACCGCCCGATGCCGTGAGCAGCATATTGCTGCCCGTGTCGCCGTCGGGAATGGGAAATACATTGAGATCGTTAACCTCCTGCGCATGTGCACGCAGGCGCGCCGTGCCCGCACGTACCATACGCGCGAGCAGTGCGCCGTCGATCTCGGATATGCGCTCAGATGTCGCCGTAGCCCTCGCCATTTTTCTTACTTAGCCTCCGCAGAAAATGTTACATTCTTTCCGAATCCCCAGATACCGAATGCGTCTGGTCCGATGGAAGCGCCGATGATAGGCCCGATAAAGCCGACGACGATATCGCGGCAGCCTATCTCACTGCGTATCATCTCCTTAAGCACCTCGACCTCAGCGGGGCTGCAGTCGGCATGTGCGAGATATACCGTCTGCTCCTCGGGATTTATGATGTTCTCCTTAAGCTGTGCAACGAGCTCGTGCAGCGAGGCCTGTCTGCCCTTGACCTTCTTGATGGGGGTCTGTGTTCCGTTAACGTCCGAGATGAGTATCGGCTTTACGCCCATGAGGTTTCCGAAAAAAGCGGCGGAAGCGGTTACTCTGCCCGACTTCTTAAGATGCTCGAGCGTGTGCACGGTAACGAACTGCTGGACGGTCTTGCGTATCTCAAGAATGCGGGTGTTTATCTCAGCGGCGGTCTTGCCCTCCTTTGCAAGCTTTGCAGCCTCTACCGCGAGCGCGCCTTCACCCATTGATGCGTTGAGCGAGTCGATGCAGAATATCTGTGCGTCGGGATAGTCGGCTAGCAGCTTCTTTGCAGTGACGTAGCCCGTGTTTACCGAGCCGCTCTGCTTGGACGAGCATGCGATGTATACGATGTCGTATCCCTCGGAAAGGTACTTGCCGAATATGCGGTTGAACTCATCGACCGAGACCTGCGCGGTGGTTATTCTCTTGCCGCCGCGGATGGTGTCGTAGAACTTATGAACGTCGTCTGCGGTCCATGTAAGCAGAGCGGGGGATTCAACTCCATCCTCAACCGTCGTCATCTTAGCGTAGTCGATGTCATACTGCTCAAGCAGCTCTGCGGTAAGGTCGGAGCAGGAATCGGTGATAATCTTGACCTGTCTCATTTTATTTCTCCTTGAAGATAAGAATATTCTTGGGTCGGGCACGCTGCGCGGCACTCGCACCCGCCGCGATTTTCTGCGTCGGGCGCGGCGGTTTTCGCCTCAAAGTATGCCTGTTCGACATTTTACGGCTAAGTATATCGTTTTAATCTAAACCGAAACTAAACTTTTTGCTGCTTTTTTCGATTTTTTGTTTTTTTCAGCCGCTTTTCCGACCGCGACTTGACACATCCCCCGCAATAGGATAAAATACCGATGTAGAACATGCGCGTCGGTCGCACGTTTATAATGCGAGAGCAGATATGTGTGCGGCAGCCGTAAATGAAGGCGTTGACAGCGCTGCGGCTGTCGCTTACGCACACAGCACGTGCGGAAAGACAATACAGCGGGAGGTAAGGGATGTTTCATATACTCGTAGCCGATGACGATAAGCATACGCGGATGCTGCTGCGGGCGGTGCTCGAAGGTGAAAACTACACCGTTTCAACGGCGGAGAACGGCGAGCAGGCGCTCGAGCTGCTTGACCGTGAGCATATCGACCTTGTCATTCTCGATATAATGATGCCGGGGATGGATGGGTATGAATTTACACGTCTCGTCAGGCAGACGGACAGCACTCTGCCGATACTCATGGTGACCGCAAAGCATCTCCCCGCCGACGAAAAGAAGGGCTTTCTCGTCGGAACGGACGACTATATAACCAAGCCGATAGACGAAGAAAAGCTGCTGCTGCATATAAAAGCACTGCTGCGCCGTGCAAGGATAGTGAGCGAGCAGCGCATAGTCATCGGCGACGTGACGCTCGACTATAATTCCTTCACCGTCACCCGCGGTAATGAGGTGCAGGAGCTGCCGCAGAAGGAGTTTATGCTGCTGTATAAGCTGCTCTCGTACCCCGGTCAGATATTTACCCGCATTCAGCTCATGGACGAAATATGGGGTACCGACAGCGAGACGGGATGGGAGACCGTTACCGTGCATGTCGGCAGACTGCGCAAGCGCTTTGAGGGTTGGAACGAATTCGAGATAGTCGCGGTGCGCGGTCTCGGCTATAAGGCGGTGAAGAAGGTATGAGGAGCAGGTCACAAAGTGCCGAAAAAAGCGTGAACAGTGAAGCGCGGAGTGTCAAAAAAAGCGTTGATAATGAAACGCAGAGCTGCGAAAAGACTGTGAATAATCGGGCGCAGAGCAGCGAAAAGAGCATGAAGGATCGGATGCGGGGAGCCGAGGGGGGCATAAAGAGCAGGACGTTTATCACCTTCGGTAAAAAGCCCGCGCGCAAGGGTCGGCTTGCACTTACCCTGTCGCTCTCGGTCTTTGTTTTCATTATCAATACCGTTGCGCTGCTGTTTGCGATAGCGCTCGTTTACAGTTTGACGAGGCTCGGCGTTATAGACATGTCGTCTGGGCAGATGGGACTGTCTGCGGTGCTTACCGTGATATCGCTGACAAGCCTTGTGCTCGGCTTTCTGCTCACCGTTTTTACCGGAAAGATACCGCTGCGCCCCGTAAACAGCCTTGTCGATCAGCTCAACCGCCTTGCGGGCGGAGATTTCGGCGCGCGGCTGAATTTCGGTAAGACGATAAGCAGTCACCCGACCTTTCAGCAGATAGAAACGAGCTTTAACCGCGCTGCGGAGGAGCTTGAGCACACCGAGATGCTGCGCAGCAACTTTATCAACAATTTTTCACACGAATTTAAGACCCCCATTGTCTCCATCGCGGGCTTTGCAAAGCTGCTGCGGCGCGGCAATCTGACCGAGGAGCAGCGCGGGGAATATCTCACGGTCATAGAGGAGGAGTCGCTGCGGCTCTCTGCGCTTGCGAACAACGTGCTGAGCCTGACGCGCGTTGAGAATCAGACCATTCTCACCGATATTACCGAGTTTAATTTGTCCGAGCAGATACGCAGCGCGGTGCTGCTGCTCGCCGATAAATGGACGGCGGCAGAACTGAATATGGATCTCTGCTTCAGCGAATGCATCGTCCGTGCGAGCGAGGAGCTGCTGAAGCAGGTGTGGATAAATCTGCTCGACAACGCGATTAAATTCTCGCCGCGCGGCGGTACCGTCACCGTGACTCTCAGCGATGGCGGAGACACGGTCACAGTGAGCGTAACGAACAGCGGCAGCGAGATACCGCCCGAGAGCATCGCGTATATTTTCAATAAGTTTTATCAGGCGGATGAGTCGCATTCTTCCGAGGGCAACGGCATCGGGCTTGCCATCGTAAAGCGCGTGTGCGAGCTGCACGGCGGCGCTGTCTCAGCAGAGAGCGGAGATGGCAAAACTACCTTTACCGTAATACTGCCGAAGCGCGAGACTCAGTTCAAATCATAGTATAATATACATCATCGGAAAGATATAAATGATATACCACCTGTATCGCCATTATACAATAGGAAAGGGTATAGGTGTAGTTTGCGAATAATCCTCCATTATCGAAAAATGAACGAATTAACAGGGTAACGACCGCCTTGTCCGTTAGCAGGATTTTTGGCTCGATTTTTTCCGCCATTAGCAGAGAGGGCAATTTCATTAGCAAAGCAGCGATTTTTTTGCTGATTTTTATTAGCAAGCCGTCCGCCTGAAAGGCGGACGACATTAGTCCTGAATTCCATTAGCAGACGGAGAATCTGCTAATGGAAATTTGTGATTTTTTCGTTTTTGCTGTTTCTTCGTAAAAATGAAAAAACGCCGGAAACCCTTCTGTTAGTGTTCATAGGGACATTTTCTGACAGTATGTAGGTGCAGCAGAGGCGGATGGCGTTTGTCATCCGCCTTTACTGCGTTTATCCCGCTTTGTGCGGTGCTTATGCAGGGAGCAGTTCCGGCTGTGCAACCGTTACTGCTACGACCTGTGGCTGTTGCTGTTCGGCTTCGACCGCATCGTCGTAATCCCATTCACCGATGTCACGGTAAATGATACGGATTTTTTGCGCGGAGTGCCGTGAGTATTTTACGGTGCGTTCTCCAACCTCGATCCTTGCAATAAACAACCTCACGATTTCGGGTGTCAATTTATCAATGGTTTTGTACCGTTTTGCTTTCTCAATGAAAGCGTCTACATTGGCAGCCGACGATTTCAGTTTTTCCAAGCGTTCCTCTTTTAGAGGAAGAGCATCGTCTATCTCTTTCTGCTCGGCATTGTAATCGGCAGAGAGAAGACGGAACTGCTCATTGGTCACACGGCCGAGCACGTTATCCTCATACAGCCGCTTGAACAAGGTCGCCAGCTCGCTTCTGCGTTTGCGCATGGTTTCAAGCTCCACTTGCAGGGCATTGATCTCCTGCCGAAGCTGTGCTGTATTTTTGCGGTTGATATACTCCGCAAACTGCCGTTCCTTTTTACGGGCGAAG